>CASFTO010000071.1 GCA_949297665.1 uncultured Alphaproteobacteria bacterium
AGAAACTTTATCAGTATCGGCATACATCATGTGATTGGTATTATAAGCAGAACCAACAACCCCGGCAGCACTGATATTATGTCCGATAGTAAAGATGCGACTATCTACCCCACTACTTGCGCCAGTAACATTACCTAACAAGTGCACTCTGGAGCTATTATCGGCACCTTGAGCCATTAACCAACCGCCATTCCGACCGGCATAAAGGTTTCCGCCCATTTGATTGATATGGGTAACCATATTGGCCGTAGTAGAGGAACCACCGTTAATGAAAACGGTACCGCCGCTTTCATTAATATAAGTTAAAGAAGAAGTCGAATTTTGGTTAATATGCACTTCGTTAGTATTACCATCGCGGAACGCTTGAATAAGAGCGCCCTCGCCACCGACACCGGAGGATTCGCCGACTAAAAACTCAATAATTTTAGAAGAGTCGGTTTTGCGTTTGACCTGGAAAAATTCATCCATCATAGCGACACGTTCGCCATCTTCTTTATTTTCCGCGCGTAAGACGATAAAATCTTCATCACCGGCACCGGAGCTGTTCATACGAGCGAATTGCAAGACGTCCCATCCATCGGCAGTACGATCCATATCGGCGTTATAACCGAAATCATCTTTAGCATTACCGTCATAAAGAGCTTCTTCGCGGAACAATTGGAAGTTTTCGCTCAAAGCCGCCAAGTTACCATAAATCCAAGCCGCGCCGTTATTAGCCTCCAATTTTTTATCATATGGAGAATCCGCCAAAGTTTTACTAAAAGGTTTACCGATATACAGATCAGCAACATTCGGGTCACAAGCTGTAATACTTGTAGAGATATCTTCACCGATAAAAGCTCGATTACAATCGGTATTCATGGTTAATTTTTTAACGTTAAAGATGGAGTAATAGTAGTCTGAACGCGGTTGATCATCACCTGGGGAAGCGTGTCCGCCCAAATAGAGGTCAGTCACCATAGTATTATGGTAATATTCAGCCGGGTCATCATAGTTATCCGGCGGTACACGATACAAATATTTCATACTATCATCATAACTCATGGAAACCGGTTCATTAGAAGTAATGATAAGCGAGTTTTCGGTCAACGAAGAAGCATCAAAGTCCAAATCATTAACCATAGTGCTATCCAAGAACCAAGCTCCGCCGGTACCTTTAGCCTCCATATTTTCTGTAATAACACCGCCATTAGCGCCGACAAGAGAAGCCAATCTCGCAGCACGTTTACTACCAAGATCGATTATTTTCGGATACAAGACATAAGAAACCAAGGTACTGTTATCACGGTGAACATAGACTTTCGGCATATCATAACCACGAATTTCATTAGGTTTATACCCATAAGGAAGATAGCTTGAATAACCGACACGAAAGACATCGCTCCCCGGTTGATCATCTTCAAATTCAATAACCAAAGTACTGTTAGACACCTCTGCGGCGGAGCTCATCAAGCCAGCAAAGTTTTGGCGAATAAAAGCATCCATCACATTCCCCATGGTACGCGCCTGAGAAGCGGAGTTAATATCTTGTATTTCCTGCAAACGTTCTGCGGATTTCTTATAAAGGGTTGGCGTAACCATGGCAATCAGACCGAGCATAGCGAGCGCCTCAACAAGAAGCGTACCGCGCTGTTCTGATTTATTAAACAATTTACTCATAATTTAGCCTCCTTTTATAACTCTAAAAATTCTCGATTTTAAAAATACAAGGTTGTTGCTTAGTACAAAGGTCATGACCATTTTTATCTTTGAAGAAGTGTTCATCAAAAATCCAAGTAGGCATAGCCCAATACGAGCGATTACGTCTTTCAACGGGATAAGAGTCTCGTGAATCAGAATGTTCCTGATCCCATTTTTCCATATCATCAGCAAAGACAGGCAAGAAATTAATTTTCCCTCTGAACTGCCAACCTTCCTGATTAGAATCAATATCTTTCCCCCAATGGATAACGCCCAATCTTTCATAATATTGTTTTTTATTAAGAGCGTTAACAAAGTCAAGATTAACATCACCGGAAATCCGATTAACCCATCGCGCGTCAAGTTTTTTATAAGAAACGAGATAACGTCCGCCGTTAGCCAAATCGCAACAAGTATCGGTTACATTTCCATCGGCATCGGTAGAGGGGGTGCAATTTTTACTGTCGGTTTCGTTCATAGGCTTATCCAAGCAAATAATTTTCGTAGCCATTTCGGAACCGTCATACATTTGCCGTCCTGTATTCAGGTAATCGCGTCCTCCCGGATTAGCAGAACCTTTTTTATCTTTAGCGCGAAGATAGATAATTCTTTTATCCCCGCCATTAATGAAGAAAGTATGAATATCTTCATTATCTTGAGCTTCCGAAGCCTCAAAATCCGCATAAAACATATCTTCGGGCAAGATCCATTCCAAACCTTCGCCGGCATGAACTCCCAGATTAATATCTATGGCATATTTTTTTAAGGTATTATGGTGAATAAGGAATTTATAAATAACGGCGGCAGCTTTCTTCCGCGCCATATCCCGATCATAATCGGGACGCGCTGAAAGATTATATCCGTAGATAGACGCCATAAACGTCGCAAGCAACATCAATAAATACATAAAATCAGCTCCACCATATATACATATATAAAAGATTATACTATATTTTTTCGAAAAAATCAACAAAAAAGCAACATAATCCCCTGTTTGTAACAAAACTGTCACAAAGAGAAAACATATAAAAAAAAAATCATTGCATTATTAATAAAAAAATATTGTAAAAGCGTCAAGTTTTTTATAGATTTAAGCAGGTAAACAGGAAAGGAGGCATAAAAAAAATGAACGAAGTATCTCTAAGTCTTGCGGAAACCACAATAAAGATGTTAGGTGATCGTTGGAAAGTACAGATTATAGAAAGTTTAATGGACGGAACAAAACGTTTTGGCGAGTTAAAGAAGGATTTGGGGAACATCACGCAAAAAGTTTTAACGTCAAATTTAAGGATGTTGGAAGAGAATGGTATATTAAAGCGGCATGTGTATGCGCAAATTCCTCCTCGTGTAGATTACACCTTAACCAATCTTGGTTATAACCTGAAGCCAGTGATAGATTCAATGGTAGCGTGGGCTGTGGAATATCGAGGTTCTTTGGTACAAGAATTTAACGATATGAAAGAAAAAGGCAAAGCCAAAATAGAAAACAAAATCAATAAAATAAAAGAAAATATTCAAGTAAAAGGTTAAGAAACAAAAAACTCATCAAAAAAGCGCCTCATTAATAATGAAGCGCTTTATTTTTAGAGCAAAAAACAAATATATATTAACGTGCGGCACGTTTAATTCGGTCATTAATAGCGAGCCCTAACCCTTCAAATGGAATTGGGGCCATAGCCAAACGGGAGAAGTTGGGATTTTTATCAGCCTCACGCATATAAGCAAACAAATGAGCAGCTGCTTCACGTAAATCCCCTTTAGGACTCAAATTCATTTCTGCCCAATCATATTCCGGCCCAAACCCGATAAATAACTCACCATCTTGGCGCTCTGTAGCGTTAATACGTAACTTTTTAGAAGGCGCATAGTGCTTCAAAAGCTGCCCCGGAGAAGTTGGACGATTAGGGTTGCCGTCAGAAATAGCCACCGGTTCGTTAAGCGCCTCTTCAAGTTCTTCTTTGGTAATGCCCCCTGCTCGTAACAAAACAGCTTGAGACGTGGTTAAATCCAAAATAGTCGATTCAACGCCGACTTCACAAGCGCCACCGTCTAAAATCATATCCACATTGTCGCCCAAACTTTCATAAACAGCTTCTGCTGTAGTTGGCGATATAGTTTGCGAGCGATTTGCGGAAGGAGCGGCAATCGGCACACCTGATTTGCGGATAAGTTCTAAAGCAACAGGATGTTTCGGACAACGCACGGTAATGGTCTTAAGCCCTGCGCAAACCAAATCAAGTGCTGGATTTTCATCTAATCGAGGCAGAACAAAGGTAAGCGGTCCCGGCCAAAACTTTTTAGCCAAGAACAAAGCTCTTTCATCAGCTTTGGCATATTCCGCCAATTGTGCCGGTTCAGCAATATGTGAAATCAGCGGATTAAACGACGGACGCCCTTTAGCTGCAAAAATTCCAGCCACAGCGTGTGCGTCATAAACGCTGGCACCTAAACCATAAACCGTTTCGGTCGGAAATGCGACGAGTTTACCACCCTTGATAAGTTCCGCCGCCTGACATATATTAGCCTCATCAGCCTTAAAAATTCCGCTCATAACATCCTCACAAATAAAAAAATCTCTGCGATAACAACATTTTTCAGACATTAGCACCATAAAAAGCAAAGTCAAGCCCATAATTTTAAGACTTTATTCACTAATAAAGACGCAAAATAACCGAGATTAAACAAAGGAGAAAACAATGACAGAAATTACATTTAACCGCTCGGCTAAAGAAACCGAAGTCAAAGTTTTGTTGGCAACCAAAGAGGAAACCTTAAACTATGGCGTTACCGGCGGCATTATTGATCGTTCAACCTTTAATCGCCTGAAAGACTTAGTTGCTAAAGCCGATGAAGGTAGAGAAAAGAAAGAAGATATTTTAATTTTGAATAATGGCAAAGACATTGTTGTTTTGTTAAGAATTGCGAATAATGCAACAGAAGTAGCCTTACAAACCCTAAGCGGAAGACTGTATCACCAGATAAAACAGTACAAATCCGCGACGATATTTGCAAGACACCTGCCGAAAACGGAGTTTGATGCGAAAGACATCGCTTCTAATATGGGCTTAGGTGTTGAGTTGTCATCATATAGCTTTGATAAATACCGCACGACAAAGAAAGCTGATGAATTTCCGAGATTGGAAACATTAAATTTCGTTGCCAAAGACAAGTTGGATAAGAAAGATTATGAAAAGAGCGCTGCTCTGGCCAATGCCGTCAGATATGCGCGCGATTTGACCAATGAACCGTCAAACGAGTTAACGCCGGAAGTTTATGCGAAAGACATCAAGCGTTTGGAACATTTGGGCTTAAAAGTAACGTTAAAGGACAAAGATGAGCTGAAAAAAGAAGGCTTTAATATGTTGTTGGCGGTAGCTCAAGGCTCAACCAACAGTCCGTATGTGGCGATTTTGGAATATAACGGCAACAAGAGCAAAAAAGGCTATGATATTGCATTGGTCGGTAAAGGTGTAACCTTTGATTCCGGTGGTATATCTATTAAACCTGCAGCCGGCATGTGGGATATGAAACAAGACATGGCAGGCTCTGCTGTGGTTGTATCTAGTTTGAAAGCAGCCGCTCAACAGAAATTGAAGTTAAATATTGTGGGGATTGTTGGTTTGGTAGAAAATATGCCGTCAGGAACAGCCACCCGCCCCGGAGATATTGTAACCTCCCTATCGGGTAAAACCGTTGAAATATTAAATACGGATGCGGAAGGAAGATTGGTGTTGGGCGATTGCTTGACTTATGTTGAAAGAGAATATAAGCCGGAACGCATTGTGGATTTGGCAACATTAACCGGTGCGATTGTGGTTGCGTTGGGTAATGAGATGGCCGGCTTATTCAGTAATGATGATTGCTTGTCGGAATTATTGAGTATCTCGGGCGAACAATCTGGTGAAGAATTATGGCGTTTCCCGATGACGGACGGTTATCGTAAATTGATAAAGTCAGACATGGCTGATGTTAAGAATATATCAGACGGCAGAGCCGCCGGTTCTATTACCGCCGCATGCTTCTTGGAAGAGTTTTTGCCAAACAAAACTCCGTGGGCGCACTTGGATATTGCCGGTATGGATATGTTTGGTAAACCCAAACCATTATATCCTAAGGGAGCAAGTGGTTTCGGTGTTCGCTTAATCAACAAGTTGTTACAAAACTTGGAGAAAAAATAAAAAAGCAACATAAGATAGAGAGGAAAGCGTTTCTGCAAAGGAACGCTTTTCTTATTGCTAAGTAAGGGAATTTGTGCTAAAATAACGCCAATAGGAGGAACAATGTCAGAAGATATAGAATTAATATATAATGGCGAAGACCGCCCGAGTAAGGCTTGCTTTGAACCAATAACTAATACAAAATATTCAAAGCCCAATGGCGGACTATGGACATCCCCATTAAATAAAAGTAATGGAAAAAGTGCATGGCAAAGTTGGTGCGAAAGAGAGGATTTTCATCCTGAGCGCTACCAAACACAATGGCATATTGTTCCTGATAAAGATGCAAAGACCTTAATTGCCGATGAAAATTTAGAGAACCTAAAGCCCTATCTGATAAATGATAAGCAAACGTGTCCCCGCATAGATTATGAAAAGTTATCACAAGATTATGATGTGGTAAGATTTCCCCAAGATGTTGTTTTTAAGTATAATATGGGGATATTAAATGCGTATGATATTGACAGTACAATATTCCTAACGCCAAAATTTACGGCAATGAATGATCGAGAATATCAAAACTACAAGACAAAAGAAGCTCTTGAAATAGAGCTGCAAAGACGCGTAGCTGCTCGCAAAGAGATGTTGGCGGAAAGAGAAGAATACCTGCGCTCTCTTCAACAACCACAAGAAAATACAGCCAAAGAAGCTCCGACAGAAAAAAAAGAAAGCACACGAGCCACCCAACAACCGCAAGAGAATATGAGCCAAGAAACATCGCAAAAAAAGAAAACCAATCTCTTTAACAAATTAGTTAAACAAAAGTTATGGAACAAAATTTTCTCTCGCTAAAAGATAATAGGTGCAATACAAAAGACCTCATATTTTTTATTTTCTCCTCTTTACAAATACAAACAATCTGCTATACTCCGCGGCAATAAAACAATCTGTGAGAAGGAAAATAAAATGAGCAAGCAAACATGGCAACCGGGAACAATGTTATCCCCTCTTCCGCCGGCATTAATCGGATCCGGAGATATGGAACATCCAAACGTAATGACCGCCGCTTGGACGGGAATTATTTGTTCTGATCCGGTATTGACTTATGTATCATTAAGACCGAGCCGTTATACGCATGAGTTAATCAGCCAAAACAAAGAATTCACCATCAATTTGCCGACATGGAAAATTGCGGAAGCGACAGATAAGGTTGGCGTAAAAT
>CASFTO010000072.1 GCA_949297665.1 uncultured Alphaproteobacteria bacterium
AACCCAAATCCCCTTTTAATAAGGGGATTTTTTCATACCTATTTGCTTAATAAATGAAGAACATTTTATGGGAGAAGAATTCCCGCCACTCAAGCCTTGCTAAAGCAGTGCTAAAAGATTATTCAACCGCCGCTTTATCACAAGGTGTTTTACCGGTGGTTTTAAACTCTTCCATTGTCGCGGTAAAATCCATCCTCTGCCCGCGAGAAGTTAAACAATAACCGGAAATAGGATTTCCCATATCATAAACCACTCGTAAAGTAGGATTTCCATCTTTATCATAAAATTGCTGCACCCCGTTTTTCTTACCTTGCGAAAATTCTTCTTCAGACTGCAACGTTCCATCATTATAATAAGTACGTCTCACCCCGTCCCATAATCCATCAGAAACTTGCGTTTCCACTTTCAACGTTCCGTCTTCATAATAAGACGTCAAGCGTCCATTTGTTTTACCATTAAGATACACACCGGAAGAACGCAACGCTCCGCTTTCATAATAGAGTTTGTATTTACCATCCTTCACTCCATTGGCATAATTAATTTCCGCCTCAACTTTACCGGATGGGAAATAAGCTCTGAGCATACCATTCAACGGCGCCCCGGTTTTAATCTCCACGCATTGATTATCTAACTGCTCGCATTGAATTTCATGACGTACAAAAAAATCGCGTTTAGCCCAAGCGTCACTTCCCCAAAGCGCCACAGCGCCTGTAATAATGACACAAACTCCATATTTAAAGTTCATCAGAGTGTTCCTCCTCAAAAACCACACACACTTAGTAAATAATAAGTCATAGCGCTCAAAAGTCAAACAAAAATCCGCTACAAAAAAAGAGTCAGACCATAAAGGTCTGGCTCTTTTTTTTAATCAAACTTCAACAACGTTAGATTTCAAAGTTAACGTTATCAAAGAAATCAAGTGGGATAACCTTGCTTTCGCCTCTACCGAATGAGACGTTAACCGTATCGCCGACTTCCGTCCATTTCAATTCAGGGAAGAATTCGGTACTACCGGTAAATTCCACGCCTCGTTCTTCTTCAAACAAGAGATAATAAAGATTATTCTCCTGAACGATTCCGCGAACGACATAGGATTTTGTTTCCTTTTGAACCGCACCGTCTTTAATGGTATCAGACTGAGTTTTTCTAAGCATTCTGAGATATGCGTTTTGAGCATCTTGCTTAGAAGCACCGCATCCGACGGCCTGACGATTATTCATCGCCAAAAAGCAATAACCGACCACATTACCTGAACTACCTTTCATCACCATAAAATAGGTCGGAATACCACGCACATTATACAACACCGGAAAGTTAGCCGTATATTGTGCCGTTTTCGCAAACGGTTGGTCTTCAGCAATGCGCATCGCTTCTTTTTCGTTCACACCGATAGCGTGATAGTACTTGGCTTCTTTTGTACGGGTATCAACGAGCATAAACCCGTTAGTACCGTTATCGGAACCGGCAGATTGAATACCGGTATACCAATAGCTTCGTCCTTGCGAATAGACAAGTGTTGTACCGGGAGTTGGAACCCGAACGCTGTCTTGAGCCATAAAAGAGTTTCTCCACCCCTTTTTATACTCGCCCCAACAGCGGATTTGATCTTCCACAAAATCCTGTGGTTGGATTCTATCCACCCAACTTGGAGCCTCATCAACGCTATACGCATTGAGTTTACCAGTCTGCGCATCAACAGTAACAACCCCGTCAGATTCTTCACCACCAAAGCCAATCGTATGCGTATAAGTAGAAAGCACCCAATAAGGTCTACCCACACTATCGATTTCAAAGCAATGGTCATTAAGTCCTTTAGATACAAAGCCATTCATTTTGATATGTCTTTCAATATCATCATCAAAACAGCCGCTTTCCAAATACTTAATCTGCAAAGGTTGTCCGTTAACTTCGGTCACGAGATAACGTTTGGTTGCATCCGTTGCATCAACAATCAGATACCCAGGGGTTACGTCGTTCAACAACCATTTACGGAAAGAACGATGCTCCAAAGGAGCAACCCAGATAACATCGTTATCAAAGTTCAGTTTTTTACCATTATTGATGGTAAACGAACCGGTAATACTCTGAATAGTCATATTACCGACCTCAACTTTTGAACCAAGTCCGATGTTTTCGCCCAATTTATCTTCAGCAACTTTACGAGCCAAAGCCGCATCCACCGAAATCATCTTAGATACGGAAATAGGAGAAACAACGGCATTAAAATCCCGATGTACAGCAGTATCTGCCACCTCGGTAACCTTCAAACGCTGATAATACGACGACGCATGAAAGCATTCCGCACATCTGGCCCGATAATCCAATTCTTCTGCCTCCATTCCTGAAGAGATTGCCGTGATTTTACTTTGAAACAGTTGCAGTTTACATCTGGATTTTCAAACGAAAGTTGCGCATTAACAAACCACTCGTGAGGAAATTCATTTTGACAATCATTCAGATAATGCCCCTCAAACACGCCCAACTCCAACATCTGCTGCGGTGTAAGTTCTGGCTTGAATAATGGCGAGAAATTCTCTCCCACCGGTTCGGTAAGTTCATAAGTATATCCGCTCTGCATTTTATCACAAACAGAAATCAACATATCCCCCTCCTCTCCTAAATATAATTAAACTTATATCCAAAACAACTTATAAATACAAAAAATTAAGCACGATACTCACATCGCACTTACATTATCAGCTTCAAGCATAAAAGTGACTATTTATTCTCCGCTTGCTGAGCTTTCCGCAAACGAGCTTGTTGTTCGGAATAAACACATCCGCAGTAATCTTGATTATAAAGTTGCAACTCTTTAATTAAGGCAAGCCGCGCTTCTTGCATACCATGTTTACGCCCCTCTATTTCAACATAAGGAACACCGACTTGAGCCGAAGCTCTAGCTGCAGCGGCATTAACTTGCGCCAAATTTTTCCAGCGTGAAACACCCAAAACGGAAGCAACCGCTTCAAAACCGTTTTCTTTCGCATATTGCATCACTCGTTTTAAGCGTAATTCAAAGCAAATATCACAACGTTTACCCCGTTCAGGTTCATCTTTATAAGGAAGAGTTTGTTTAAACCAAACATCAGGATTATATTCAAATTCCACAAATTGGATATTCCATTGTTCACACAAACGTTTCTGCTCATCATGTCGTTTAATATATTCGGCTTCAGGATGAATATTCGGATTATAAAAAGCCACGGCAAAATCCACTCCGTCGTCATGAAGTTTTTTAATCACGGCGCAAGCGCATGGTGCACAACAAGACAGCAATAAAATTTTCGACATTTCGAGCAATCCACATTTTACAAATCATTGCAAGCGAGATTAAATCATTTCGATAAAAAAATCAAGTCAGATAGTAGCGTTAAAATCTATCTTTCCCCTATACCTTCCCAGATTTAATAAGAATATTGATATCTCTGCCTTTGCATTTGATAATTAACAGCCATAGATAATACAGAAATAAATTTACACATGATACACCGTCCCTATTTGTCCATAAAATCAAAAACCATAAAAGGCGAAGGGGCTTTGCTAAACACTCACTGGAAATGTCGTCCTTATTCAAATGCACTTAAAGTGCATTTATATTCGAGACAGCCCCTTCTGCAAACAAATACAGACAAAGGGAATATGATAACGATGTATGGAAACTTCAACAGCACTCTGCAAAGTTTTCACACACATAAAAACACAAGCATCCAAGAATTAACAACTCTTGAATCAAAGTATTCGTTATAATATCGGCGCATATCCATACACCGCCAGTGAGAGGGTTAGCAGCCCCCTAAAAAGCCCTAAACCGTATTTTTCATTTATAAAGGCTTCAATAAAGCCAATTTATACGATTTCAAAGCTTTGCTCCCGAGTATAATAAAGATTTATTTATTTGACAAGCAGAATTATTCCCCCCACACAAAGCACACAACATTTTTTTCGCACAAGCATAAATTTCCGCTTGCATTTTTATCAATATAGCACTATAAAAGCGTTCGTACCTTACAAACGGGGTTGTAGCTCAGTTGGGAGAGCGCTTGAATGGCATTCAAGAGGTCAGGGGTTCGATTCCCCTCAGCTCCACCAATTTTTTTGTTTCACAAGTACCATTTGTCACAAGTGAAAACAAGGGGAAGCGAACCCCTGAAATGGGGTTTGACTACAAGCGAAAGGCGGACGGAAGAACGCCGGTGAAGCAGCAGCATAAAATTAAACAAAATAAAATCAGAAAGATAAAAGCCAAATAGCATCCGGTACCATAAAATGGGGGTATAGCTCAGATGGGAGAGCGATTGGTTCGCAATCAATAGGTCAGGGGTTCGATCCCCCTTACCTCCACCATTAAAACAAAAGGCATCCGTTAAGGATGTTTTTTTGTTTTAATATGCAATAAAAAACTGGATCGAACCCCTGAGAAAGGGGTTTGACTACAAGCGAAAGGCGGGCGGAAGAACGCCGGTGAGCTTTGCTCATGAGCGCCCGTGCGGCCGAGCTTTTTGAATAAAAAGCGAAGGTCATCCCCCTTACCTCCACCAATTTTTTTGTTTCACAAATATCATTAGCCGCAAGTGAAAACAAGGGGAAGCGAACCCCTGAGAAAGGGGTTTGACTACAAGCGAAAGGCGGGCGGAAGAACGCCGGTGAGCTTTGCTCATGAGCGCCCGTGCGGCCGAGCTTTTTAGGAATAAAAAGCGAAGGTCATTCCCCTTACCTCCACCATTAAAACAAAAGGCATAAAAAAAGCACTGACTCAATACTGTAAATTAAGGAGTTTTCAATTCTATGGCAATTTTCTTTTGCGTCGGAAAAAGCATAATATATTTTTTTCACACATACCCCTCCTCCATTAAAAAGGATAAGAAAGCCCCCAATTCTCAAAAAACTTTTTTTCTAAATTTCCACATTCCCCTAAATAAGTATTTTAAGCAAGCGTAAATTTCCAATTAACATACAAAATATCCCCAAATCAAGCACAAATTTTGCTTGCAAATAAAGAAATATAGACTAAAGTTATGGGTATCGTTTCTAAAGATAACGATAATTACATAAACTTTTGAGAGGAAACTTAAATGAAGAAAGTTTTATTATTGGCAGGACTTGCCGGCATGGTTGCTGCAAATGCAGAAGCTATAGATGTAACCCCATATGTTGGTATAGATGCCAACTATGCGCTTGTTGACACAGATTCAAGCCACAGCATCAGCAGCAAAGATTGGTCTTTGTCCGGTGTAATCGGCGGCAGAACAGACCGTTTCGGTTTGGAAGCATTCTACAATGCTGGTTTGAAAGAACACAAGTCTACTCATGACACTCGTATCAGCGGCTATGGTGTTGACGCTTTGGTATTCCAACAATTAGGTTGCTCCGGTAGATGGGAACTCGTTGGTTCCGCTGGTCTTGCTAACTACAAATTAAAAGGCGACAACGGCTTGGGAACAGATCGTGGCTATGCAGAACGTTTAGGTGCCGGCGTACAATACGCAGTAACTGAAAACGCGACAGTCAGAGCAATGTATCACCACGCATGGGTACACAGCTCTCAGTTAGATTCTTTGGATGAATTTACTGTAGGTTTAAGATACGCTTTCTAATTTAAGAAAGAGAGAATAGAGAAAGAGGGGCTTATTTGTCCCTCTTTTTTTGCTTTTATATTTCCACTTATAGCCGTGCAATTTCTGTCCAAAAATCAATTTCATATATTAACTCCATTTACTTGATAAAAAAATAAAATTTATTTTCAGGTAGTTAGAAACAAAATCTCATCATTCCATAAAAAAGTTTAAAATTTCCCTTGACTTTTATGTCTAAACATTTATAGTTAAGACATAGCTGGCCGGAACGCGTGCTCGCCTGTGTAAAGATTTCATCATCCGGCAATTCATAGTATAACCCTCAGAAGTTACTTTTATCTGCTACAGGGTACAGGCGCAATCAATAAGGTAAAAGGCTTCTGGTATGAAAAGGATTATATTATGAGAAACAAGAATATAGATTACTTCAAACTCCAAGCCAAAAATCTCTTCCATGACATAAAATTGGACTTCATGCAAAATGAAGAAGAATATGTTTGTGCGCCAAGATTTTTTGATACCAATGCGGTTATGAGCGATTTCGATGCGGACTGCAACGATTTCACTTTAATGAAAGCGCAACATTTGTTGGCCAAGATGGTAGGCTTTAGCTCTTGGGATGAGTTGATTAACGCATCAGAAACCGAATTGGAGCAAAAGAAAGAGGTTTTAAATACGATTGGTTACAAACTAGAGCGTCACAAAATCTATAATATTGATTTGTCGGGTTATGAAAAAATAGAAGAAGGCATAGGAGGCGATTATGTATTAAAATGCCCACGCCTGCCGGAATTGGAAGAAATAGCTCGCATGGAACCGAACGCTTGTTTCCAAAGCTGCGGCGATATAGAAGAACTCTATAATGATACGGAGCATTTCTATGTTAACGTCTGCCCGAAATGGTCACAAATCCGTGTGATGGTTCCGGGTAAAAAATGGCCGGATTATTACGCTGTAGCCGTTCGCAATATTGGTAAGATGTAAGAGGAAAGATGTACAACACCGTACATATTCTCTCACCAACTTTATAAAACCCACTCCCCGATAGTTAAATTTATCGGGGATTTTTTTTAAGCTGCAAAAATATATTCTCCAACTACGAAAGATTATCATCACCAATACAATCCCCTACTCTGGCACAAAAAAAACCTCCCTTAAGAAGGAGGTTTATGATTGTCTGACAGTTTGAAAGATTATCTGCGACGCAAGAAAGACGGAATTTCCAAATCATCATCATTGGAGCTTTCTTTCTCGGCAAAATCTTCGATTTCATCAAACTTCGGCACAATAACGGGTTTCACGGGCTTTTTAGCCTTAGCGCGCGAGATACCCAAGATTTTATCAATAAAGCGCTGACGAGAAGGTTCTTCGGGTTCATCTTGGATCATAGCTTGAGCTTCCTCACGAGCTTTTCTTTCGCGCGGCAGTTCAACTTCACCCTGTTCAGGGAAGAGCTGAGGTTCTTCTTCAATAATTTTAACCCGAGCGGTTGGCGCAAAAGCCTTATCGACCTTAATTTCAGCTAATTCGGATTTAACTTGAGCGGTTTCTTCGGCATTAGCGACAACGGGTTTATTGATAATAGCATTAAACAAAGCGGAAGATGCATGAGGTTCTTCAATATCTTCATTAGTTTTAAGAGCGGCAAATTCCTCTTGTTTCGGAGCATTAGCCTTTTTAGCAGACGTCAACTCAACCACATTATCAAGTTCAATCGGATTTTCTTCAGCAACAACAACTTCTTCTTCAACAACATTTTCCATAACCGGTTCGTTGTTTTCAAGTTCTTGACCTGCATCTAAATCAACATATTCGCTCATTTCCTTGGGTTTCAAAACCTGCATTGGCATATCATCGTCAATACCAGTCACCACAATGGAAACGCGAATACGGCCGGACAAAGAATCATCATAGCTGGAACCGAAAATAATTTCGGCATCTTCATCAACTTCTTCACGAATAATATTAACAGCCTCATCAATTTCCATCAAAGTAATATCAGAACCGCCGGTAATATTGATGAGCACGCCTTTAGCCCCTTTCATGGAGCAATCATCAAGAATTGGGTTAGAGAGAGCCTGTTCGGCAGCCACGCGAGCTCTATCCTCGCCTTCGGCTTCGCCGGTTCCCATAATTGCCTTACCTTTATCTTCCATAATGCGTTTAACATCGGCAAAATCAAGGTTAATCAACCCCGGCATAATCATCAAATCCGTAATGGAGCGCACGCCGTCATAAAGCACTTCATCAGCTTTAACAAAAGCATCTTTAAGCGTTGTGTTTTTATCAGCGATTCTAAAGAGGTTTTGGTTTGGAATAACAATAATACTGTCGACTTCTTTAATAAAGTTTTCAAGAGCGGCTTCAGCATTTTCCATTCTTTTTTTGCCTTCAAAAGCAAAAGGTTTCGTAACGACGCCGACCGTTAAAATACCTTTTTCTTTAGCGATTTTAGCGACAACCGGAGCAGCTCCCGAACCTGTACCGCCGCCCATACCGGCAGTAATAAATACCATATTGGAATCCGCCAATTCTTTTTCAATATCTTCTTTAGCTTCTTCGGCAGCCATTTTACCGATTTCCGGTCTTGCGCCGGCGCCCAAACCTTGAGTAATTTCAAGTCCGAGTTGGATTTTACGCGTTGCCGGAGAAAGAGCCAACGCCTGCGCATCGGTATTAGCGACAACAAAGTCAACACCTTCCAAATTTTTAGCCATCATATTGCTGATAGCATTACCGCCGCCGCCACCGACACCGATAACCGTAATTCTTGGTTTCAAATGAGTAAAACTTGTATCACCGACAGCTAATTTAATTGCCATATTATTATCTCCGTATATAAAAAAAGCTAAAATCTATTTTTAAAAGGATTTTAGCTTTAAATAAATTAAGTTTTAGTTACCGACTAGCAAGTTTTTTTAAACAATTCCAAAATTTTTGCAAAAATTCCATCGGTATTGGAACTAACATTAACCTTTTTGACAATTTTACGTTCCGCATTATTAACCGCGAACAAGAGCAGCCCGAGAGCAGTAGAGAACGTCGGATTATGGAGCACCTGGGGAATATTTTCGATATTACGCGGTCTACCGATTCTCACCTGTTTATCAAGCACCATACTGGCCACTTCGCGCATCCCCGGCAGTTGAGCCGCACCACCGGTTAAGACCACTCTGTGAGAGGCTGTATTTTTATAACCGGCTTCATCTAGCTTACGCCCAACCAATTCAAAAATCTCTTCAATACGAGGAGAAATAATATTAATCAAATCGGAACGATAAATTTGTTTAATATTGCTGTCGTCTTCTTCACCGACCGGATAAACATTGATAATTTCTTGTTCATCTTGGCTGATGAGAAAAGCGCACCCATGACGATTTTTCACTTCTTCGGCATAATTGAATGAAGTTGTAAGACCAAGTGCAATATCGTTGGTAACATTAATACCGCCTACCGGAATAGATGAGAAATAAACCGGATGACCGTTTTTAAAAGTAGCGATGCTGGTGGTTCCGCCGCCAATATCAATAATTGTCGCGCCTAGTTCTTTTTCATCATCCACCAAACAAGACAAGCCAGATGCGTATGCGGAAAAGGCTTTCATATCAACATCCAAATGAGAACTTTCGACCACCGTCGCCAAGTTTTTATACATAGGTTTCGGATAAAGTCCCAAGAGGATATTTACATTAAGCGTATCGCCGTAAATGCTGATAGGATTTTTAACCTCTTCACCATTATCAACATGATAGCCCATTGTCAAGAAATGGATAGGTTCATTACCTTCAACATTAACTTTCATCAAACCTTTATCGGTAACTTTTTTAACATCTTCTTCGGAAACCGGTCTGTTTTTATGTAAAGAGATGGAAGAACTCCTAACGACACTACGTGTTCTGTCACCGGAAACATTAACAATAACTCCGGTAATACGTTCATTAGCCATTTGTTCCGCCGCTTCCACGGCGTTGCAAACAGCGATTGTTGCCTGATTAACATCGGTAACCACGCCGTTTTTAATTCCTTTCGCCGCGTTATAGCCATATCCCAAAATAGAGACTCTTTTTTCCTTAGTAATTTTGGCAATAATACAGCACACCTTAGAAGTACCGATATCCAAAGCAGCCACGATTGGCGATCTGTTAAAAGAGTGGTTCATATTAATCCCTTTACGTTTTTATCTTTTAAGCATCAAATCTTCAACAGATTTATCAATATCAACAATTATTCTATTTTTGTATCTTACATCAAAGGAAGTTAATTTACGTTTAAAAATTCCCTGTCTTTTATTCAATAATGCGATTTTTTGATAGGCTTCGGCAAATTTCTTTTCCGGTAATTTAACCACAATTCCGTTATTGACATTATCAAAAATCAAATTCCAACGCCGATTAGAAACATATACAGCCGCCTTAACCCGGCCTTCCAACTCCTCATCGGTAGCCAACACATCAAGAAGTTCGGTTAAATGGTGCGGAGCCCCGTCACCGGTTAAGATAAGAATAGGTGCATCGGGTTCATAATCTTCGACTTCAATAACATTTCCCTCTGTATCGACGGGATAATAACGTCCCTCATATTGCCAAATAGCCTTAACTTCTCTTTCTTTAATATTAACGAGAATATTATTGGGGAAGAAACTTCTCTTAACCACGCAACTGCGCACCCAAGTCAATTGCTCAATTTGATTTTGCAGTTGTTCAATATCCACGCCCAAAATACTTTCATTTTCAGAGAGATTAAGAGCCTGAATTAAATCTTCGTATGAAGTTCTATGATTACCTTCCACAATCACATCTTCAACATAAAGCCCATAATCAGCAGAAATTTTATAAACAGCCTGCATCAATTTATCAAATTGCACAGAAATCACGTTATCTCTGACAGTTACGGCAGTAAGTGAAAGCGATAAGATAATTAAGAAAGCCACAACAACTCCCACCAACCGATACACCCATTCATGTATCGGATAAACACGCAAATCTTGCAAATTCAAATTATTATCAGCCGTTGTTACCATCTTCGTTGACTTTTTTACCTTTTATTTTTTAACACCCATACGACGCACTTCCCACTCCAAAGTAATCGCCGTTTTTTCCTTAACTTTTTCAATAATCAACTCGCCTAACTCTTCAATATCTTCCGCAGTTGCCGTTCCACGATTAATCAAGAAATTACAGTGTTTGTCAGAAACCTCCGCTCCACCGACTTTAAGTCCGGCGCAACCAGCTTCTTTAATAAGTTTCCACGCCTGCAACCCTTCAGGATTTTTAAACGTTGACCCCGCCGTTTTTTTATTAATCGGCTGGTGTTCCATACGATAACGTTGTTGCTCATCCATTGTATTTTTAATTTCTTGCGATTCCGTTTTTACCCCTTTAAGTGTCACATCAAGAATAATCCAATCTTCCGGAAACATACTGGAGCGATACGAAAAATTAAAATCTTCCGCAGTTGTTTCGTATATTCTCCCCCACTCATTCATAATATGCGCTTTAACAAACACATCAGAAATACTTTTACCAAAGCAACCTGCATTAGTACGAAGCAAACCACCGATACGCCCCGGTACCGAACAAACAAATTCCAATCCGCCAATACCGTTTTCAATCAAAATTTTTTTCAAATCGCTGTTTTTCATACCGGCACCAACCGTAACCTCGGTTCCGTTGATAGAACATTGACGAAATGCCGGTGCGTCTAATTTAACAACCACCCCAGGAATTCCGCCGTCACGAATAAGCAAATTAGAACCACCACCGATAATTGTAACCGGAATACTCTCAGGCTTACGAATTAAAAAAGCGGATAAATCCTCTGCATCGTGAGGCAAAAACAAAACCTCCGCTGGGCCACCGACACCAAACCACGTATGTTTGGCAAGTTTAGCATTTTCAATATATTTTCCTCTAACTTCCGGCAAGCTGTCATAAATTGCCGTTTTTGCCCCGA
The DNA here is from genome assembly GCA_949297665.1 of uncultured Alphaproteobacteria bacterium. GTDB lineage: Bacteria > Pseudomonadota > Alphaproteobacteria > RF32 > CAG-239 > CAG-267. The sequence continues at coordinate 11,526 of CASFTO010000072.1, forward strand.
ATAAGCGCCCAAACATTATTTTTCTCCTTTTTTTCATTGTTCGGTTATCCCGAATTATATTTATTTACTTAAACCGGACAAACAAGTCTATCCGTTATCTTTATCCTCAGAAGTTGCGTTTTTACGCGTTAATGCCAACAGCATCCCCATTGCGATACAGCTGGCAAGCATGGAAGAACCACCATAAGAAACAAACGGCAGTGTCATACCCTTTGCCGGCATTAATTGCAAAGCCGAACACATATTAACAATAGCTTGTCCGCCGATAGAAGCCGCAAGTCCCGAAGCCGCATACATAACAAACAGATTATTATCCCGCATGGAAATGGTCATGGAGCGAACGACAATAACGGCAAAAATTGCCACAATAATAGACGTCAACCACACACCATATTCTTCACCGGCCAATGCGAAAATAAAGTCTGTATGCACATCAGGAAGCGTCATCTTAACATACCCTTCCCCCGGACCTCTGCCAAGCAGATTACCATTAGCAAAAGCGTCCATAGATTTTTGAATTTGCGAACCAATTTCATTTTCAGAAGCCAAAAATCTATCAATACGATCACGCACATGAGCTAAAAAGAAATAAGAACCTGTCACCAAAACCAAACCGGCTGAAAAGAGGGTTGCGATAAGCCAAACAGGAATTCCGGCCCAAACCATTTGCAACGCCCAAACACCGGAAATAAGCACGGTCATACCCAAATCCGGTTGTCCGAAAACGGAAAGAGCGGTAATTAAGAACAGCACCACCGATAAGGTCATCCCCGGAAAATCTTCAATTTTTTTATTAGCATCCAAGAGCCACGCCGTAACAACAATAAAGACCGGCTTAATAAATTCGGAAGGTTGCAAAGAAAAGCCGGCAAATTTAATCCACCTGGCAGCACCTTTGGTCGCATCTCCTACCACATAGGTCAGAATAACGCCGACAAAAGCGCATAAAAAGCCAAACACGGCCAGCCGCCGAATAGTGCGTAAACTCTGCATTGAGATACCAATCATAAGGATTAATCCCGCAAAGATAAAAACACCTTGTTTTTTAATAAACGCAAAATCATCGGTCAAGCGGTCGCGATGCGCTGCCGAAGGGCTTGCGGATAAAACCAACATCGCCCCAATAAAGATTAAGAATATCGTCAACGAAAAGCTGACTTTATCAACAGTCCACCACCAGTTGGAAATTTTACTTTTACTATGTCTTGCAAAAGAAAACATTCTCAACTCGCTCCCCGCTTAAATTAAAGCCAACAATCCGACAAAAGAAGCGAGCACCGTCACCGCCCAAAACGTATACACGACTTTAACTTCGCTCCAACCGAGCTGTTCAAAGTGATGATGAATCGGCGCCATTTTAAAGAAGCGTTTTCCGGTTTTTTTATAATAAAGCACCTGTATCATAACTGAAACGGTTTCAACCACAAACACAATACCAACAATCGCCAATAAGATTTCGTGTTTTAAGATAACGGCAATAACACCCAATACGGCACCTAATGCAAGAGAGCCGGTATCCCCCATAAACACACGCGCCTTTTTAAGATTAAACCACAAAAATCCGATGCACGCTCCGGCAAGTGCTGCGCAAACCACAGCCATTTCTGCGCTTTTTGGCACATATGGGAAAGCGGTTTCATTAAATACCGGATATCCGGTTGCAAAAGCAAAAATCATAAATACAGAAAAGACAATTGCGAGCATTCCTGCCGCCAATCCATCCAAACCATCGCTAAGGTTAACAGCGTTTGACGCACCGGAAATAACCAAAACCGCAAACGGAATATACACCCAAGAAAGTTGGAAAGACCAATTCAGATACGGAATAAAGAGCTGACTTTCAATAGAGTTAGGAGTAGCCGCCGCAATCACATTAACCGCCAAAACCGCCGCCATAAATTGGATAAAAAGTTTCATTTTTGCCGTCATAGCATTCGGTGTCTGTTTTTTAACTTTAACATAGTCGTCTGCAAAACCGGTCAAACCATACACCAGCAACACCAACATAGAAATCCATACGAAGTGCTGTTTAACATTAGCAAACAACAGCATAGCGAGCAAACTTGTACCCAAAATGAGCAAACCGCCCATTGTCGGCGTACCTTTTTTCTCTTCAATATGCGATTTCGGTCCGTCACCACGAATAGGCTGCCCGCCCTTTTCATGCCCTTTTAAAAATTCAATTAATCTTCCGCCGGTTAAAAGCGAAACAATTAAAGCCAAAACAAACGCTGCCGCAGCTCTCAACGGCACGGTTTCCGGTGCATAAGACCACATAGACCACATATTAAAATTCCCATCTGAAAAGGTTACACTAAAACTAATGAAATATATTGCACCTAGTTTAAGCGTCAATATCTAAATGAAGTCTTAAGAAAAGCTCTAAAAATAAAATAAATTTCAATTTTTTCCATTTTATCAGCGAAAAAATTCCCCCCTCATTATCCCCTCAAAGATATAACGGAAAAACCATCAGCGCAAAAAACTTTTAATACGTTCCGAAAAAATAATATCATCTTCCGACAACCCGTGTTTAATCAACATATCCGCCTTTTTACGTGTACGAGAAAGCGCCACATAAAGTTGCCCATGCGCAAAAGCCCCCCGATCAATATCCACAATCACACGGTCAAGAGTTTTACCCTGTGCTTTATGAATAGTAAGCGCATACCCAAGTTGCAACGGAAATTGAATAAAAGAACCCGTTTCCTTTTCGGTAACTTCGCCGGTTTCTTCATTAACATCATAAGCAAACGATTTCCATTCTTCACGTCGCACGGTAATAAATTTATTATCCTGAAGACAGCGCACAATGATATAACGGTCTTCAAGTTTTTCAACAATACCAGATGTACCGTTGATATAATCAGGATAGTTGTTTTTATTAAACACGACCAACGCCCCCTCTTTAAGAGTTAGAGTTTTAGGCGAAGGCGTGTCTTGCATTTTTTCAAACGAACCGTTAAGTTGCGCTTCATAATCTTTAGCATCTGTTTCAAGCGCTGCCAACCGTCTCCGATTAATTCCCTCAGCGACCGCACGGTACGGAGTAATGGAAATGGCCGTATTCATAAAATCCGGAGAATAAGTTTCAGAGCGATTAAAATAATCAACCGTTTCTGCAATATTTTCATCACGACGCAAATTCTGCAAATATTGCAAAAGTTCCTTATCGCTTTGCCGATAAACTTCCGTCAGTTCAATTTTTTCAAACGCACCTTTCTGATACGATTTCGCATCAAAAAAGTATGGTTCGCGTGTTCCGTATTCCAAACGAAACGCCTCGGTTGCGGAAGATTTAATAATCGGCGACAACTGACACAAATCCCCGATGAGAATAATCTGCAATCCGCCAAACAGTGCCAAATTCCCCCTCGCCTGACAACAAAGCGCTTCTATCGCATCCAAAATATCCGGCCGCACCATAGATACTTCATCAATAATGAGAATATCCGTTTTTTTCAAAATAGATTTAAGTTTACGCCGTTTAGAAGAAAGCACTTCACGCATAATCAAAAAATCGCTTAACGGCAGCGTAAACATAGAGTGGATGGTCGCCCCTTCAATATTAAGAGCGGCAATAGCCGTCGGCGCCACCAAACGAATACGTTTTTTAGAGTGTTTTTTAAGATATTTGATAAACGTGGATTTACCGGTTCCGGCCTGCCCTTGAATAAAAATATTATTGTGCGTATGCTCAATTTTATCAAACAATTTACGTTGCACAAGATTGAGTTCATCCAAATCTTTCACCGATTTGGAAATCGCTTTCAACGCATTAACTTCTTGTTGATTAACCAAATTCATCAGCACCGCCCACCATTAAAACATAGGCGGATTATAGCAAGAAAAAGCCAAATGTAAAGCTAAAAGAACAAAACCGCAACATCACCGCAAAACATACATAAAAAAAGCCCTCCCTTTAGCGCACCTAAAGAGAGAGCTTCCTCCACGTTTGCAAAACAATATCTATTGAGATTATTCTGCAGCACTCTGACCGCTCAACTGCGCTTCCTGACGTTTTTTCATTCTGAGATAACGTCTGGTAATTTTAAGCGCGTTTTCAAAAGTTGTCGCGGTAGAAATATCATGCCAGGTCAATCCATTTTGCAAGAACGCTTCATGCAACATACGACGTGGTTGCTTTTTAACGTTTGAAAGAATAATTTTTGCCCCATGTTTTTTCTTAACTCTTTCAATAAAGCCCACCAAAGCGTTTGCACCACTAATATCAACCATCGGCACATACCCCATACGAATAATAATAATTTTGGGTTCAGCTTTTAGTTTTTGTAAAAAGCGAGTAACATCCAAAGCATCACCAAAGAAAAGAGGTCCTGAGAAGCGAAGAGAAATCACACCTTGTTCATGCAAAACTTGAGACAAATCACGTCCACCGCCCTGATAAACCAAAGCCTTCTCATCGGTTTCAATTTCAATTTCACGGCTCATACGATGCATAAAGATAATGCTGGAAAGAATAAAGCCGACAGAAATACCGGTATTCAAATCCACCAACACCGTCAACAACAATGTCACAACCAAAGTAATGGCATCGCCTTTTGCCCCTTTCAAAAGATAATACATCTTAGTCAAATTAAGCATATTCCATCCCACTAAAACCAATACGGCTGACAAACAAGCCAAAGGAATAAACTGAGCCACACCGGCAAGCAACAACATAAACAACAGCAAAATAACAGATTGCATAATACCGGCCATCGGAGAATAACCGCCGGATTTATAGTTTGTAGCCGTACGAGCAATCGCACCGGTAGCAGGCACTCCCATAAACAACATGCTCATCAAATTAGCCACACCTTCTGCAATCAATTCGGCATTAGAGTTATGGTTATCACCGCTCATACCATCAACCACCGTTGCACTCAAAAGCGATTCGACACCAGCCAAGAAAGCAATCGTCAAGCCACTCGGAAAGACTTTGAACATCAAGTTTAAGTCAAAGCTAGGAATTTGCGGCGCAGGCAAGAAGTGAGGAATAGAACCAAACTTAGAACCGATAGTATCAGGCGCTGCCGAAAACATTGCAAAAACAGCCACCAAAATTGTTGCACCAACCACAGCAACCAAATAAGCCGGTAAATTCGGGAATTTATGACGAACATAAAAAATCGCACCAAAAGAAAACAGAGCAATCGTCACCGAAGCAAAACTAAAATTACCAAAATTCTGGAAATAAGCCTGCCATTTAGGCAAAAACTCAGCCGGTACATTTTGCATCTCAAGCCCAAGTAAATCTTTAACTTGTGTGGTAATAAGCATCAAACCGATACCTGCGGTAAATCCCGTAACCACCGGATAAGGAATATATTTGATATAAGTACCCAATTTCAAAAATCCGGCAACAATAAGAATAACACCGGCAATCAACATCGTCATGGTTAAACCTTCAGTACCATAATTTTTGATAACATTAAAAATAACCACAACAAACGCACCCGTCGGTCCGCCGATTTGATATTTTGACCCGCCCAAAAGCGCAATAAAGAAACCGGCCACAATCGCCGTATACAAACCTTGCGCCGGAGTAACGCCGGAAGCAATCGCCAACGCCATCGCCAAAGGAATAGAAACCACCGCAACCGTCATACCGGCCAGCGTATCACGTTTAAATTTATTTTTATCATATCCTTTACTTAAAATTTCCACCAATTTCGGACAGAAATTTTTTTTATAAAAATGTCCGAATTCGCTAAGTTTTTGAACCAAAATCCCAGCTATATTCTGCAATACCGCCTGCATCTTTTTTCCTTACCTTTTTTTCACAATACAAAATACATCCCTCCGAACGAGGGATTATTCATCACAATTAAAAAACGATTAATATCCGATAAGTCGTGTGGCATAAATCGGCAACAGTTAAACACTCTCCACCGATAAATGTCATATGCCCAAAAATCAGACAAAGCGTTGATATAACGCCTTGCGATAAATAGCAAGTGAAAAGTTAAACTGTGGTTAAATTTTTTTTAAAATCAGCAGTATCTCACAAAAAAGGTGGAATAACATCCACCTCTTTTTCACACCTTTTAGCCACTACATTCTAAGCTTAATATTGCCCCATCCTTTTTTAGCCTTTGGCTGTACGGCAGAACTTTCTGTTTGTTCATCAGCCGAACTACTCTCTTCAACCGACACCGGCTCTGTTTTCCAATTCATAATCGGCATATTTTCTTTTTGTTTCTTTTCATATTCCTCTGCCTCTTTATCTGTATCAGCAACACCATTAGCCACCGTTTTTTTCAAAAGAGCCGGAGAGTTAAACGTTTCGGTTACTTTATCAAACTGACTGATAATATCATCAATTACCGCCTGTTTAATATTAAAAGCGGTATATCTTCCGGCATAAAATACCGTAAAAGATGGACAAGGAGAAGAAAGAAGCACATCTGTATAATCCACACCACGCACAAATCTAAGCATCACTTTCGGCTCAATCGCGCAAGCTGCTGTTGCGGTAATAATATTTGGGCTTTGTGTAAACAACGCCTCATAAGTGGTTGAGGTTGCCCCCATATCCAGTTCGCCGCAGTAATCCGTAATAGCGAAGTTGTTTAAGGTATAGCCGGTAAAATCTTTAGGCTTTCTCGTTACATGATAACAAAAAACTTGTTCTGGATGTGTTATATTATAAAGAGCTGCCTCAGACGTAGCCCGTGGCAAAGAAGAGCGAATAAACGGAATAACCGTTTGCTGTCTAGTTCTCTTTTTCGCAGAAGACGAATTTCCGGCACCAATCGGCAACAAATCATCATATAATCCCAAACCCTGCAATTCAGGAGGCAAACCGCTATCATCAGCCCAAGCCGCCCCAATTCCCCCAAACAAAATTGTCACAACCGCCGCACATAACATAAACAATCCGCGCATCACAAACCTCCCGAGCAATCATCATATAAAACAATGATAGCCCATTCAAATTAACAAAGAAATAAAATTTTCGTATATATACCAAACAATCCTAAAAGCGGATACAAAAATTATTTAGTACTTCGAACACTCCATTCCGCCCTGACTTTAAGACAAGAAACATTACGTTGCGCGCTTTGCGGCAATTTCACAAAATCTTTCTCGGTCGTCACCAAAGAAAGTCCCGCCTCAGACGCCAACCGATGCAACTCGTCCAAATCATTTTTGGAATACGCATGATGATCTGGAAAATCTTTAGTTATAACCGTCTGATAATTTAATTTTTTAAGCGTTTGATAGAACTTTTCGGGATGACCGATACCAGCAAAAGCAAGTACTCTACGATTTTCAAGCGAAAAGGGCAACGGTTTGAGTTTTCCAAAATAAACCGGCAAAGAACATTTAGCGGCCAATCCCGTTTTATCTTCGCCCATAATCAAAATATAATTCGCTCTTTTTTGCCCGTTTTCGAGAGTTTCGCGCAAAGGCCCCGCCGGAATAATTTTACCATTTCCGACACCAACCGTTCCATCAAAAACCAACCACGATTCGTCTTTAAACAATCCCGGATTTTGGAATCCGTCATCCATAATAATAATCTCGGCACCCAATCGAACGGCTTTTTCCGCCCCCCATTCACGGCAAGGCGCAATAATGGTTGGCGCGATACCTGCTAACAAGCGAGGTTCATCGCCGGTTTGTTCGGGCGTATGTTTTTGCAAATCGACAACAATATTTTTGAGTTTACCTTTATAACCTCTGGTAACAAAAAAGACTTTTTTCCCCTCTTTCAGATATTTTTCGGCCATAGCCATTGCGACGGGAGTTTTTCCGACACCGCCGGCGGTAATATTCCCGATACAAATCACCTTAGCCTTACATTTATGAGGTGATTTGAGTTTCAAGCGCCACTGTGTCGCCGCCCCATAAATCCAAGCAATCGGTGCCAACAAAGTAGGAATAAGCCCATCAGATAACCAAAAGCGAGGCGTTTTCATTACTTTAAGACTTTCTTCAAAGCATTAACAATACCGTCCAAAACAGCTTCTTCTTTAACTGTCCATTGATATGCTTTTTGTTGACGTTCTGCCAACAATTCCGGATCTCTGAATAGAGTAATGGTTTCTTCAACCACCTCTTCGGCCGAATTAACCTGACAAACGGCATCATCAAAACGGGCTCTGTTCATAATCTCCGCAAAATTTTGCATATTAGGCCCGACAATCACGGCATTTTTATCTCTTGCCGCTTCCATAAAATTCTGCCCTCCGTGAGAAATAATGGATCCTCCGACAAAACTAACGTCGGACAAAGCATACCACAATCCCATTTCGCCGATAGTATCCGCCACATAAATATCTGTTTCCGGAGTAATATCTTCTTCTCTGGAACGTTGTGCGACATTAAAATGCCGACAACGATACATCCTGGTAATATCGTCACCGCGGTTCGGATGTCTTGGTGCGACAATAGTTAAAACATCTTGTATATTTTCCTTTAACCAAGGCAAATAGAGAGCCAAACGTTCCTCTTCGTCATTATGTGTGGAGCTGAGTAAAAAGACCTTTTTTTCACCGATTTGTTGTTTTAAGACGTTAAGTTTATTTTGATCAACCGGCAGCGGCATACCGGCAAATTTAAGATTACCGACGCAAGCAACTTTAGGAGCCCCCAAAAGGAATAAACGATTTTTATCCTGTTCAGACTGTCCCAGACAAAGCGAAAAGCAACTTAAGATTTCTTTAGAAACAAATTTAAATTTTTTCCAAGTTTCAAAAGATTTATCTGAAATACGCCCATTAACAAGAATAAGAGGAATTTTTGCCTTTTTGACTTCGGATAAAAGCGAAGGCCAAAATTCGGATTCGAACCATAAAACCGCGTCAGGTTTAAAGTGCTTAATCAATTTCTGAGCAAACGCCGGCACATCAAAAGGGATAAACTGATGAAAAGCGCGTTTCGGCAAACGTTTCGCCATAATTTCTGCGGAAGTCAAAGTACCGGTTGTCACCAAGATAGAAAGATCGGGATTTTCTCTTAATAATTTATCAATCAACGGCAACATTGAAACCGATTCACCGACGGAAGCTCCATGCAACCAATAAAGTTTACCTTCAGGGCGTGGCACTTTATAATTTCCCAACCGCTCATTAAAACGTGTCGGATGTTCTTTCTTAGCTTTTTTTCTTTTTTTGATATAAGTAAGTCTCAAAAAAGGAAACGCCAGTGTAATAAGCACTTTATAAATACCGATAACCATCACTATCTCCTAAAAAAATATCTTTTCCTATCGTTTATTTTTTCTATCCTCACCGGGTAAAATTTCGGGTAGGCCGAATTTTTTATCTAAAGCCAACGTTAAATCATTCAATTCACGTTCAAATTCCATGCGTAAATTTTCCATTTCCACATCAGAAAGTCCCTGTGGAACGAATAAAGGTTTCGTAGCGGCCACTTCTCCTTTAGCAAAAAGTTTCGGAACAATCATGGCGTCCCAACTTTTCTTCATCACGGCGGCATTTTGCGAACTGTAAGTAAACCCCATAATTGGTTTACCGGTTTTTTGAGCAAAATAAATAACACTTTTATTAAGACGCATACGAGGCCCCCTTGGCCCGTCGGAAATAAGCGACACGACCGTTCCCTTTTCTAATTCACGCACAATATCAATTGCGGCGCTCCGAGCATTTCGATCCGAAGACCCGTCAATACTGTAAATATGAAATATACGCAAAAGTTTCGCAATAATTCGCCCGTCATTATGAGGAGAAACCAAGGCTTTCATCAATCTTTTATTCCGCCAAAAAAAGGGCAACATCAACGCCCGTCCGTGCCATGTCACAAAGATACCGCCATTGTAACGTTCAATAAGTTCCTCAAATTCTTTCAATCCGTTAACAACAAAATCACCGGTTTTCCCGACAAGCCAAACATAAAGAGCAGCAATTCGCCCCAACAAATCAAACACATATGGCTGTTTGGTAACTTTCTGTCGCAAATGTTTTATTGTTTTTTTTATTTCCATCAATTTACCTGTACAAACACTAAAACGCCTAAGTTTTCTTATAAATACTAGGATAGATTATATTAAAAAAGCGTTTAAACCGTCAGTATAAAACACACAAAAAAACGTTCTCCCCATATTGAGGAGAACGTTAATAAGAATCAAAGTACAAACTTAGGGCTCATAATGGCTATTAAAAGTAACCGTTTGACCGTTCGGAGCAATAATGGTAATATTATAACCGTTAATAGTATAATCATACCCCGGAATAATCAGAGCATATTTACCATCCACGATATTTTTCCATCCAAACGCCGCACATTCGATATCGGTAATAGCCGAAACAACCGAACCATGACTATCCAACCATTTCATAAAACCATCACCTTGCACGCCTTTAGCGGGTTCCCATTGACTGGTGTTTACGTTATAACCGACAGAACTATATTCCTGATAACTATCGGTTTTATACATAAAGTCACCACTTTGCGGTAACATGGTTTCATACTCACAAACAGCATAAGTTACGCTATTTTCCCACTGGAAGACAAACGCTCTCCGCGTTACCTCTGCAGATGGATCGAAAGTTGCCGTTGCATAAAAGGCTTTAGGTCTACCCAAATGAGGATCATCTGGTTCACCCGCCGCAACCACTTTCAAAATATGAGTAACGTTCAAATCCGTAGTATAGCTGCCTTCCGTACCGTTAGCAGTTCCGTTAACCACAACATCGGCATTATAAATATCAAAGCCGGCAGAAGAACCGTTTGCCCGAATATTTAATGATTTATGGTTGAAAGCAACGCTGGGTTCAACAAACGCAACCTCACCCAAATCAGCATCATTAAGAGTGGCGCTGAAATTGTTATAAGAATACGGCGCCGTCAATTTATCGGTTTGCACACCGTTACTAAGCGTATGGGTATAAGGATAAGTTTTCACAACAACATTCCAATTCCCCTGATTACGATTAGAAGAGGTCGCCGTGCCCGAAGTTCCCGAAGCCGTATAATTAACCTGAGAAACTTCTTTTTCCTGAGCGGATGTATTCTTAAAATCAAAAGCAAAGCGCGCACCGTAAGTATCGCTGGCTTTGACGGTTTGGGTTGAACCATCGCTCATTTTCTTATCCAAAACAAAATCCACCGTACCGTCATTATAAACGATAGTTCGTTTAGAAGAAGATACCACACTGACATCAGCTTTAACATAGATATCGGTTTGCCCCTTTGTAGAGAAAACGCGTCCGTCGACAGTTTGTCCTTTAACGGTCAAGAAATGAGGTGTAACGATATATTCATCTTCATTTCTGGAGTTTTGGACATCCAAATTTTCGGACTTAGACATGGTCAATCGCACATTAAAAGTATGATTAAAGGCCCCGTCATCAAAAACAATTTCCGCATCTTTAATCTGCAAATTTTGATTACGTTCAACCGCTCCGTTAGAAGTTGTATACTTATAAGTTGAGCTATAAGTTTTGACCGTCCAATAATTATCGGTAGCAGAAGAGCTGGAAGAGGAATGAGTTTCCGTCGTCGAGAAATTAGTATTCTCGGCATACACTTTACCATAAGCCAATTCGCCAAATTCGACCGTAAAGTCTTTAGTAAAAGTTTCCACTTCATCATCACCCACGGTATGCGGAGTTGTTTTAATCACTTTAACGGTAGTCGTGTTACCATTCCAAGTTTGCTCAGTTTTATAGGTTGCATCGCCAACTTCATCGGCAAGCATCAACAACCAACCTTGCGAAACCAGATTAGCAGCATTTCCGCCGTTCCAAATTGCCTTAGCGGTATAGTCATAAGGATAAGCCTTATAAGTTACACCGTCACGCACGATTGTCGAGAATGTTGGACTGACATCAGCACCGACACCGGTCATAACATACTTTCTTTCTGGGAAAGTTTTAACAATTTTACCATCGGTAAAAACAACCACCGGAGAAGTTTCCCTAAAGGAGAAGAAACCATTTTCTTTTTCGTTAGAAGCGTCTGCCTGCCAATTAGAAGTGGTATAAGTTGCGTTAAACTTAGTCGTTTCGGAAAATTTCTTTTCTTCCGAAGATGTCGACTGAGAAACACGTTTCAACTCACCTTCATTCCAGTTAAGAGAAGTAGTAACCACCTCCCCGAAAGGAAGCGCCGAAGCCGAATGTCTGCCCTGATAAGAATAAGTGAAAGAGGTCTTGGAACCGTCACTCCAAATAATTTCTTTATCAACGATATAATCATCATCATCACCGCGAAGAGTATAAGTTGAATCCACTTTTACGACATTATCGTCTTTCTTAGGCAAAATTTTAAGCATAACGACTTCGTCCATCGGATCCAACGTACAACCTGCAATTTCGCCATAAAGCGTATTAACGGACTTAAAGAGTTTATACTCATCAGTTTCGGAAATTTTATCGACATCAAAAGCCAACTCGGTAAATTTAAGCGCAATATCTGGAATATCATAACTTCCAAATTCACTCTTAAACCGAACCGGTTTCTGATAAGTAAAATTAACCGAGCTTTCGACCACTGTTCCGGCTTCTTTTCCGGTTGCCGTTGAGGTATAAGTACCGTTAATGGTTTGCACGGTAAACCCATCGGCATTAGTGACCTCTGCAAAAACATCTTCCGACAATTTGCCCGTAGATTTATCCACAAACAGACTATCATTGGAAGGTTGTTCACGCTCTTGAGGCGGAGTAACTTTCAAAGACAAATCAACCTTATAAACATGAGTTTCCGTACCTTTATTGGTTTTTACCACTTCTGTCAACTCATAAGCCTGCAACGGACAACCGATATATTTACCGGAATAAGTAACCTTTTCAATTTCGGTTGCATCCGTAGTAACCACTTTATGATACCAAGGTTGCAGTTTGATTTTATCATTCAGTTCATTACCGTCAGAAACGCCTTTTGCGCTATAACAAGCATCAAAGAGAAGCGTTGCTTTATACGGATCTTCCGTTTCGGTTTTATCACCAAAGCTGGCAATCAGAGCCTTGACAAAATTAACGGAATCGATTTCCAAATGAGGTGTCGCCAACGTATCGCCGTTTTGAACCACACCGGTAAAACGATGTCCATAGCTAACCGTTGCGACTTGTCCGTCCGAGAAAGTAAATTCCCGCACCACGTCGGCCCCCAAAGTTGTCCCGCTGCGATAAGGAGATTGACTTTTCAAGCGTTGATTAACCAAACTAACCGGCAAATCCGCCACCGACTTCACCTCTACACGAGTTTTAGCCAAACGCACATTCAGATAAAGAGAGGGAGTAAATTTGAAATCATATTCAGCCCCTTCTTTATCCCCTTTCATGGATGCCGTTTGTTTAAAAGTAACATCACTTTTAACCAAAGTATCCTTAACCGTAGCACTGGCAATCAAGATACGTTGAGATTCCCAATAATGATCAATAATGACATCGGTCGTATCTTCCGGAGCAATATCGGAAAGGATTCTCAACTGTTCTTTCGCACAGCTCCCCACAACAATCAAGCCCACGATAAACGCAAGCATAAGCACTACTGAGTTTGCACCTCTGAGGCAAGCAAATCTCAATTTTTTGTTTTTCTTTTCCATGATTAAAAAAAATTTAGAACATTTGTAAATATAGTTTAATTTAAGCAATATCTAATACCTCATCCGAAGCGGAATTGGCGAATAACAAAGAAATCAAGAATATGCCCCAAGCACGATAATCAACATAAACATAGACTCAAGGCACAATAATTTTTTAAGCAGCGCCACGCTAGCACAAAATATACAAAAAATCAACTATTTTTTGTACAAAAAAAAGAAAGCCCCATTTATGAACATCCTCCATATAGGGGGCATCATAAACAGGGCTTTCTCAAATCAGATCGGGTACATCATGGATTACGGATGCAACTTCAGGTCGGTGTAAGAAGTGTGGTGCATCACCTCTTTGCCGAGGTTTGTATCCACATAACTAAACTCCTTAACATCGGAGCCTAGATATGTATCGTCTGGATACAATGTAGCACGTTCTTCCAGATACTTCACACTCTGGCTGAAACGGAGTTCAACCGGAATGTCAAAAGTGAACTGTTTCTCTCCGTTGTCGAAATAGATTTTGAGAGAATACACTTTCACCCAGAAACTCGGTGTCGGCAAAAGATAGTTGCCGTTCGGCATGTTGTAGTACGGGTCAAAGGAATACTTTTTACCTGTACCAGATACCGTAAATACTCCGGCATCGTAGCCGCTTGGCTCAGCATCCTCTACCTGAGTTTCGTAACGAACACCGGTGTCGGCAACATACCATGAGTTGTCAATATCCTTACCCATGATAACTGTAGCCACATGCTCCCACTTTTCGACTTCCGGAGCCGTTAAGGAATGCGGAGTAGTTTTAGTTACCGTTGCAGTAACGGTACCGTCGGTGTTCCAAACGAGGTTTGTACTCCATACCGGTTCGCCGACAACGTCGCCTTCCTCAAAGGACTTGGTGTACCAAGGCTTCAAGGTAATGGTTCCGGTCTCAATTTTGCTAGCGTTATGCGACGCCCAAGAAGCGGTGAACTCCAGAGTAACTGTATAATCGTTACCTGAAGTGTTTTCTTTTGCAAAATTGGAATAAACCACCTTGGCGATTTCCACATGAGGCGCATAATCCTCGTTTCCGGCAACCACGGCCTTGTCATACCGCCATCCATACGAAACAGTGGCAACCTGACCATCGGAAAAAGTAAACTTTTTCACGACGTCCTTTCCAAGAGTAACCCCCTCAGAAAAGTCACTTTCACTCACCGTTTCCTCACCTACCAGCGTGATATCAATCTCGCT
>CASFTO010000073.1 GCA_949297665.1 uncultured Alphaproteobacteria bacterium
AGTTGGACAATTTAACGCGCCGCGAAGAAGTTATGGCTGCCGAAATTTTGCGTACCGGAAAAACCATTGTTTCCGGAGACGGATATCCGGCCACAACGGTAGATTTTGGAAGAGATACTTCCTTAACCAAAGCCTTAGTCAGTGAAAACACTTGGTCTGGTGCCGGTTCTAAACCTCTTGATAATCTGGAAGACTGGGCTGCAGAGATTCAAAATAAAGCCGGCGTTGTAGCCAAAACAGTAGTTATGGATCCCGATGCTTGGAAAATCTTTCGTTCTAATACCTCGGTTGAGAAATATCTGGACTATCGCCGCGGCACAACAAACAGTCTCAACAAGGATCCAATCGTACGCGGCAAAGAGAGTAAGGCTCGCTATGTCGGTTCAATCGGAGATTTTGACCTTTGGGTGTATAATGACAGCTATATCAATGATTCCGGCACTTTGACTAACCTTTTACCATCAAAAACCGTTATTTTAGGTTCAAAAGACGGATTGGAAGGAACACGTTGTTATGGTGCAATTCATGATGAAAAAGCCAACTGGACGGCCAGTCGCTATTTCACTAAATCATGGATAGAAGAAGACCCGAGTGTGCGCTGGTTGTTGTTGCAATCAGCACCTTTGGTCGTGCCATATCGTCCAAATGCCGTTTTGTGTGCAACCATTGGCTAAAAGGAGGAGGTATGACCAAAATACGCGCTTTAATAACTCTGGTGGTTGGAAAAGGTCAAGAATTGCCACCGGGTGGGCTTTATGATTTGAGTGATAACGAGGCTAAGCGTTTAGCCTCGTTAAATTTTGCAGAAATCATAAGCAAAAATCAAAATCAGAATAATAATGCCAAAGCCAAAACAGGAGCAGACAATGCAAAACCCAATGAAAATGGCAGTGGACAGCCTGTTCAATCGACTGGGACAACGGGCCAAATATCAAAATAAAGATGTCTTAATTTTGGTTTTTGCGGCAGATGATGTGGGCGAAGTCGGATTTATGAATACGCTTTCGCCCACAACAATTATCAAAGTCAGAGTGGAAGATGCTCCCAATCTGGCGATGGGTGATAGTTTTGAGACTGAAAATGCTTGCTATCATTTGATTGCCGAACCTAAAAAAGAACAGCATTTGTTGATTTGGAAGGCGGAAGTATCATGCGATTAAATGCGGCTCTGCAAGGAAGTTTGTCAGAATATCTGCAACATGAATACCAACAAGGAGTTGAAGCTGTTACGATTGGTATTAAAACCGCTACTAACGGCTTAAAAATGTCCATGCGCGGACAAGTTCGTTCTGCTGGTTTAGGTTCAAGATTAGCAAATACCTGGCGCGGAGATGTTTACCCTCAAACTAAAAAGAGCATTTCCGCAGCCGGTGTTATTTATACCAAAGCGCAAAAGATCATGTCGGGCTTTGAATATCAAAGCACTATCCGCAGTTCTCAAGGCTTTTGGCTGGCAATTCCGACGCCGGCAGTGAAAAAACGTATCTCCGGCAAAAGAATGACACCAGCGTTGTATGAGCGTTCAAAAGGTATTCGCTTATGTTTTGTTTATCGTCCGCACGGAGCCTCTTTGTTGGTACACGAACAAAAACGCAAGACAATAATTGCTTTCTGGCTAGTGCCTCAAGTAAAAATGCCCAAATTGATTAACTTTGAAGCCGAAAGTCTAAAATGGCAAAACAAGCTACCAACTTTAATTTTACAGAATTGGAGGAGTAGTCCTCCTTAAACATTATTCAAATTCCATAATTTTTATTTTTTAGCTTTTATTTTTTGAACTTTTGTCTTGATGTATTTCATTATACATCTGCGCCAAAATCCAAACCTAAAAGTTAAAAAATATCAAATTCTAAAAATTCAATAACCTTTAAGGAGGACTAATGAGCAAACGTGAACAAATTTTATCAGCCTTATTTGAAAGGCTTAAGAGCTTGGATATAACTGTTAAGCGAAATGAACTTGCTCCGCAAGCTATACCTAAAAACGGAATTTTGATTTTAAGGGACGGCAAGCAAGGAGAACCGGAAGTCATTTTATCGCCGCCAATGTGTATTTTTCATCACGAGGCAGAACTAGAAGTTATTGTTCAAGACGCAAAATCAGAGGTGCGCGATAAAAAACTAGATGAAATCTTAGTCAAAGTCGGCACTTTGCTCTGTTGCGAAGATAAACTCAACGGCTTAACCGATTATATATATCCCAAACAACCGGAAATTTTGGAAGAATATGTCGAAGGAGCCCAAAACATTAAAGCGGCCGTCATTCCGGTCGTTTTAGAATATTCAACCACAAACGCTTTATTATAGGAGAAGGCCTCCATTTTAAGGGGGATTCACAGCTCTCAATCTGATTCGCGGTCAATCAGATAAGCGGAGCAAGGCGCAGCCAATAGCGAGACTATTTGCAAGGCTTGCGACAAATTAGATGATGACCGCAAACAGACCCAAAGGGCAAGTCTTAAAATCCGCCCTGCTTGTCAGTTTTTTTTGATGTAGATTACTACACCTGCAAAAACCTGTCGGCGCAGAACAAATTTTACTAACTTGTTGGGGCTATGAATCCCCCTTAAAATGGAGGCTAATATGTCCAGAGCTTACGGCTGGAATGCCCAGCTTTTAATTGCCGAAGAAAATGAGTACGGCGTTTTGCCGGACAGCGGATATCGGCAAATACCTTTTATTTCATCATCTCTTGATAGTGAACAAAGTCTTGTTTCATCAAATGTCTTGGGATTAGGTCGCGACCCGACACAACCTTTTCAGGATGTCATCAATGTTGATGGCGATATGGCGATACCGATTGATTTTCGCAACATTGGCGTTTGGTTAAGAGCTATTTTTGGAGCTCCGACAACAACCAACGACGAAACTGTTTATACTCATACCTTCGAGAGCGGCAAAACATCAATTCCAAGTTATTCATTGGAGATTGGCTTGCCGGAAATACCGCAATATATACGCTTTTTAGGTGTGAGAGCAAACAGTATCGCTTTCAATTTTGCACGTTCCGGAGAAGCTCAAGCAACAATCAACCTTATGGCTCAGGGAGAAAGCGGCTCCGAAACTACGATTGAAAGCTCTGCCGAAGTATATACCTACACCAGAGTATCACAATTTCAAGGCTATATCAAAAGCGGCGGAGAACTCTTGGCGAATATCACTTCGGCAAGTGCCACATACTCTAATAATCTTGAAAAAATTGAAACAATCCGCAATGACGGCAAAGTTGAAGCCATAGATTTAGGTGTGGCAAGCCTAACCGGAAGTATTTCTGCCAAATATGCCGATAATATTCTATTGGATAAAGCCCGAGCCGGTACTCCGGTAGATATTGAGCTTGGCTACAAATTATCAGATTCAATGAAATTAGTAATTTCTTGCCATGAAGTTTATTTGCCAAAACCTAAGCGTTCTATTGATGGACCGGGGGGAATAGAGTGTTCTTATGACTTTCAAGGAGCCAAAGAACAAGAGCTAGGAAAAATGATGACTGTAACTTTAGTCAATGATGTGGAGAGTTATTAGAAAGAGGAGCTGATGCTCCTCTTTCTTTTAGGACATAGCTATTATTAAAAATGTCAAAGCATAAATAATTTTAGCAATGTCTAAATTTATTTGTACCGTAACTTTCATGTTAAAGTTGCCTTTATCATAAAAGCCTGCCGGCAGGCCATTTTAGACCTCTTTATTTACAGTGGCGTCGCTACCACTTGTTTTAGCACTTGTACTTCATGCTAAAACTTATGAAAATTACTTACAACTTATCTTGATTTTTCATTAAAAGACGAAGCAAGGGCTATAAATATTTTCCTGCCTCCTTAGGTAAAGGATAAAAGAATAGCACCTCTGCTATCTTCCAATCATATTTAGAGCCAACATCCATTGGTTAAATACAACGGCATTAAGATAAATTTAACGAATTAAATACTTTCAGTCAATATAAAGGATAAAATTATGCTTAAATTAAAAATTCAAAAAGAGCCATATTGGCTTGAAATTGGTTACGGCGTGAAAGTTAAGGTTAAACCTTGCACTTCCGCCGTTTTTTATGAGGCAAAAGCCTATATGAACTCAAAATTAGCCGAATTGGCTAAAATTTATAAATCCAACAAAGATATCGGTATTAGTGATGAAAATGCCGAAAACATAGAAAATCCGCGTAAACGTGAAGCCTTGGCGGACAAATTCTTACTTATCGGCTTAGGCGTTGCCGGCATTTTGGAATGGAACGGCGTTTTAG
>CASFTO010000074.1 GCA_949297665.1 uncultured Alphaproteobacteria bacterium
ACGAGATTTTTATTTTAGGCTGAAAAATAACGGCAAACCGGGAAAGCTTGCCGTTATTGCTGTCGTTCATAAAATGATTACGATATTAAATGCTCGCTTGCGCGATTTTTATGCTTGACTTTCAATATCGTTGCTTTTTTACTTGGAGTTAATTTGCTATCACACTCTTGCATTTTCAACCGCATTTGCGAGCATATGTTCGTTATAATTAAAATATCTTTGCGTGGTTGAGATGTTTTTATGATTAGCCAGCTTTTGCACCAAACAGATATTCACGCCGGAATTTACCAATTTTGATACAAACAAATGTCGGCCGAGGTGGCTTGCCCCTTTTATGCTGAATTTACGATAAACGGAACTAAACAAACGGCTGATACTTACGCGATTGTAGGGTTTGTTTTGCTTTTGCGATGTAAATAAATAGCTCTCTTGGTTCAAATTGCTTCTTGTTTGTTGCAGATACTTCAAATATTCGGCAAATTCCTTCTTAATCTGCGAGTTCAAATAGTAGGAACATTTATTCTTGCCTTTGTTCTTATCATAATCTAGGCAAATGGCGTCTTTGACTTTCAGTGTTTCGGTATAAACATCCTTAACCTGAAGATAACAAAAATTGATAGAACGCATACCGTTTAGCGAACATAAAAACATCATCCGTATTTGTTCGGCGTGTTTCATTCCGCTGATATAGGTCAAAATATCTTTAATTTTCTTATCATCTACAAAAACGTCATTTACCATTGATTTTACTCTTTTTAACTTATTTATACTCATTTTGAAAGGAGACATAATAATATAGAAAGAAAATCCTAGTTTTTAATGATGGCTTGATAAAACACCTTATAGCTCAAACCTTGGGTCAAAATCCCCACACCGCCTTGGCATTGCCACCCGTTTTGAAGTGCCGCATTCACATATTCAATCAGATTATCCAAGCTTTCCGAACACAAAACATCATATTTCATTTTAAATAACTCCTAGTATTCATAAGCATACATCACGGTTAAAACACGGTTCGTCTGACTAGGGTCAGCTGCATTCGGCGAAGCAAATTCAAAATTGCGGTCATAATAATCAATCTTCCAAAAAATCTTTTCACCCTTGAAACTAAACGCTCCGAAATCTTTTTCGCCGTAGGGATTGTTTTCTTCACTGAAATCATCAAAATGGCGAACCTTGTTCAAAATGACTTCAATATCATCAAAACTGTTGGCTCTAATTCCGGGAGTTAAAACAAAAGTCCCCAGAGATGGATTAGCTCTGAAATTATCATTGAGCTTGGCGATTGCGGCGATATTATTCATGCTCGCTTTCCTCTAACAATCTGATACAAAGATATTCGGTTAAACCTTCTTGTTCGGCGGCATAATCCCAAACCGAAAGTCCGCGATTGTTCTTTATCTCGGCATTAGCTCCGTTATCAATCATAAAATCCAAAATCCGAATTCGCATTAAGGCTTGAGGATGACGAACCACATATATAAAAGAAGTGTTACCGAACTTATCGCGGGCGTTAATATCTGCTCCGGCTTCAAGCAAAACCGCCAGAGTTTGCGGCGAACTGCGTTTAACCGCGGCAATCATAAAAGGTGTTTCTCCGTTGCGATTGCGAGATTTAACATCCCCGCCGGCTTGAATAAAATCCTTGATAATATCGGGTTCATAAAACTCTTTGCACACCCACATAAACGGCGTCCAACCGTGTTTATTATAGGGCTCATTAACATCAAAACCTTGCTTTAAGATAGATTTGATACGTTCAAAATCCATATCATAAAGTGCTTTCATAAGTATATTTTCTTCATTAACCATCTGTTTTTCCATGAATTGTTTTAAAAAGATGGTCCCCGGGGTAGCATTCAAAAATGCTAAAGTCAAGCACTTTTTATAACATTTTTTACCTTATCTTATTGATTCTGAATGATTTTATTTTAAATTCAACGGGTTGCAGGGAAAATATTTTTTTGTTGTTGAAAGTGAATTTATGCCAAAGGTTTAGATTTGCTTTAATTCCTCAATCAGTTCAAAGATTGTCATATCTGAGGCTTGGAGCTTGGGAACGGAAACCGGTGTTGGTTTGTGTTCGTCATAAATTGGACTACCGGTGCGGCGGACAAATATCGCCGAACGAAGCTGTTTGCCGAATGTCGGGGTATATTTGTTGGCAAAACCTTGTTCTTTGCTCCAATATCTTGATGTATTGCTGCCCGAAAGCGGACTTCCGGTTATACAATAAAAATAAGCATCTTCTTGTTTCCATGGTGTGTGTTGCCACAAAAGCAACAATTCCCCCAAACACAAAGAAAAGGTCGGAATATATAAGGCAAAAACACCGCTGCCTTGAATGGAAATGTTGTAATATTTGGGATGGGATAAGATTAAATCTTGATGTTGTTGCAATAAGTCTAAGTTATCAAACAAAGCTTGCAACACTTCTTTATCAGGCGTGGCCGCCTGAACATAAAACTTAACTGTCATTATATTTCTCCTGTTTAGTCCGTTTGGTGAAAGTGGGACAAGTTGGCATAAATTCACTTTTAAGGGGATTATGTTAAATAATCCCCCGAATGTCAAGTCTTCTCAATTTTTATAAAGCACTGCTCCGTTATCCAGCAATAGGTTGGCAATATCCAGTTCTATTCGCTCCAAGGCCAAGGTTAAAGCTGTTTCTCCTTGGATATTGAGCCAATTCACATCAACACCTTTGTTTATCAACATTTGGATGGTTTGTAATTTGGTATCATCTTCCATATTTTCATTCAATATTACCGACATAATAGCGTTATATCCGAATATATCGGTTCTATTGACTTCGCTTCCCTTGGCAATAAGGAAATCAAGCGGCTCTTTATCCATGCAGAAATAGCAAGCCACCAAAAATAAACTAGCTCTGCGGCGATTGATTGATGAATTTAGATTTAATTTGTTGGTTCTAATCAATTTTTTCAACTCACTGACCGAATTGATATCAATATTACCTTCGCTTTCAAAATTATACGGTGGATTAACCGGCGTATTCTTTAATCTCTCTTCTATTTGTTTGATTTTTTCTTGCACTTCTGCCATTTCTTCAATGGTAATAAATTTAGAATAAGTTTTATCTTCGGGATTATACATTAACATTTTCACTCCTTATCTGGTTTCTTACAAGGATATTTATCGGAAATAAAACCTATTTTGTGATTTGGCAAAAAACAAACTTTGGCTAGATAAATACCTGTGTAGCTGATGGCTATGTTTCTATTATAAACACGAATTGTCTGGGGTGAGGTGTGATGTGCGAGCATGACACCTCTTTTACCAAGGTCCTTGAATTATTTTACCTTTATTGCTCTTTGGCTCTTCTTCAATATCTTCATTTGGCTCGATATTTGTAGTATATTGAGTATAAGTATAACCTGGATACATAATTGAAAAATAACGCCTTTCGTATTCTTCTTGTGAAATAGCCGGTCGATACCATTCAAATGTTCCAAACGGAGAATATCGCCACATCTCTTTTATTTTTTGTCCTTGCAGGTATGTTTCTCCGTTTGATAGCAACTCTACATCTTTTAATTCTATTTCTTCAAATTTTGAAATTAGGTATTTTAACTCCTGAATACTGTTAGCAGATAGTTCAATAACCTCTTTGCAGTCCTCATTTAAGACATCCAGTTGCATTTGCTGAATGTCGTTATAGCTTAAATCTGCTCGTTTGACATATTTTACACCTTCGGGATAACCTTTCGCTACTTGTGTTTTTGTAGATTTACCTTTTTTTATCAATGAAATGACAATACATAAAATTAAAAATCCGATTAAAACACTCATTTCTATATCCTTACGTTATTTACTGTTATGTTTTCAAAAAATCAATTAGCTGTCAATATGTTTCTCCAATAAAACTAATCAAGAGCTACAAAGCGGACGGCTTTCTGATTTCTTTTTAATTCCCAGATGATTAAATCACACCTCAGAGGTTTGTTTTGTTTAATTTGAGGGCTATTTTAAGCTAAGAAAAAAGAAAGCTATTTTAATTCCGGTTCTATTATAATAGTTCTTTTTTATATCTATTATAATACTATTATAGAGGGTGAATTTTGCTCTAAAATCCTTGTCTGATAAGGGATTGAGCAATTTAATGAGGAAATATAGACTTCCAGTGGCGGAAATAACGGTTTCCGGTGCTGGCAATATAGACTTCCCCAAGTGGAAATATAGATTGCCGTTTTTGAGTTTCCGGAAATAACCGTTTCCGCAAGCTTTATAAGTGGAAATAACGATTTCCGCCTCTGATTTTGTTCAATTTAAAATCTCGCATTCTCCACAAATAAATATTTTCAGGACAAAAGTTTATAAGGAGAACATATGAGCAAAAGTAAAGCTACATTATCTATTACCGAACGTCTGTTATTGGACTTCATCAAATACAAAACAAACAACAATCATAAATTTTTTATGGGAAATGATAAAATCGCCATGGCCTTAGGATTAACGGTAAATTCCGCCAAAGTGATGATAAACAGCCTTATCCGTGAAGGGTATCTTATTAAATCAACGGATAACCACGGCCGCAGAATGTTAGAACTATCCGATAAACCATACTTAACCATCGCTTGCGTTGATTTAAGCAATGTTGATAAACGTATTATATTGCAAGAAGCCCTAAACTTTCAACGAGATGCCGAATACTACCAAAAACAATACGAATTTGAAAAAGCACGAGCCGACAGACTCCTTGCCGAACTCACACAGTTGAAGCTAAGCAGAATAGGCTAAACTCTTTTAGCTTCTTTATTTGGATTTTGTTTCAAATCATTGTATAAAGCAGCAAACAAAGCTTTTTTCATAAAATCCATCT
The DNA here is from genome assembly GCA_949297665.1 of uncultured Alphaproteobacteria bacterium. Lineage (GTDB taxonomy): Bacteria > Pseudomonadota > Alphaproteobacteria > RF32 > CAG-239 > CAG-267. Next base: position 4,844 of record CASFTO010000074.1, read on the forward strand.
TTTCACTATCTTGGAACAAATCCTTAAAGAACTGGTCATTTTGTTCGTATCTACTAACCATTGTTTCAGTAAAGTTTTCGTTATAAAGCCCCTTGAATAGAGTTTTATTTCTTTCTTTTCCAGCCTCAACCAAACGTTCATCCTGTTTTAAGTCTTCCATCACTTGACTTAAAACTTTATCTTGTCCTGAAAAATTAGTTCCAAATCTTTCATTAAACTTTTCAATAATGGTTGAAAGAGGGGATTTCTCTTTTTTACTACTACCTGAACCACCCTTAGGGGCTGAAGTTGTTCCTACCTTATCTTCTAGAATAATTCTACCTTCAAAGGTCTTTTCGTTCTTATAATATTCAAGCAAAAGCTTATCATCAACGTTAATTGGAGAACCTTTTTCTCTCCTAATACATTTGATTAAAAATTTAGCAAAAACATAAAACTTTTCTAATTCAGCATCAAACATTCTAATAACTTGAGTTACAAAAGAATACATTTTCAAATAATTGTTTAAAGCTGTTCTAAATTGCTCTTGTTCTACTTCTTTCATAACCTTAAAACGGTCTATTGCTGGTTGTAAAATGCTTGATAATTTTCCTAAATCATCCATATTGGCGGCAGAAGCATAATAAATATCCGCAAATCTTTCTACTTCTTGATTTTGATAAATTTGCATATCATCTAAAATTGATTTAAGTTTATATAACTCATTGGGGTCAATTTCTTTATCTAAAATTGTAGCTTGGTAATATTGCTGAAAAGATTGTTTAATATCTTCTGCTTCATTAACAAAGTCCAAAACAAAGGTATCTGTTTTTCCTTGTGTTGTTCTGTTGAGGCGAGAAAGGGTTTGAACAGCTTTCACATCATTGAGCTTTTTATCAACAAACATTGTATGCAATAAAGGTTCATCAAATCCTGTCTGATATTTTTCTGCCACAATCAGAATATTAAAATCATTGTGAAAATATTCTGGTAACTGTGTCTCTTTTATATGCTCTCCATCGGCTGTAACATTTAATTTTGTTTCAGAATAAGTAATACCATTATCTGTTAAGTCTCCAGAAAAGGCAACTAAGACATTTATATCTTTATAATCATGGTCTGCAATATATTTTCTAAATTCTTGTAAATAGCGAACAGCATGCAATCTAGACGGTGTTACTACCATTGCCTTAGCTTTTCCACCAATTTTATTTTTGGTAATTTCGTTAAAATGCTCAACCATAATGGCTGTCTTTTGGGCAATATTATGAGGATGCAATGTTTCAAAACGAGAAATTGCTTTTGCTCCTTTTGAAGTTTCTAATTCAGGATCATCTGCCACTTTTTTGATTAGTTTGTAATAAGTCTTATATGTCGTATAATTTTGCAAAACATCTAAAATAAAACCCTCTTCAATAGCTTGTTGCATTGAATAGATATGAAAAGGTTTAAATGTCCCGTCTGCTTGTCTTTCTCCAAATCTATTCAAAGTTTTTGCTTTCGGGGTTGCCGTAAAAGCAAAAAAGGATAAATTTTTATGATTTCCTTGTGCAGCCAATGTTTTAATCAGTAAATCTTCACTATCTTCTTTTGAAAGCTCTTTTTTACCTTCAATATCGGCATATTCTTTTAAAGTTTCTTCTAAATTTGCTAAGCCTTTAATTACTGTTCCGGCATCTTTGCCTGATTGTGAAGAATGGGCTTCATCAACAATAATGGCAAAGTTTTTATTATCTGAAGCAATGTCTTTGTATATCAACGGAAACTTTTGCAGTGTAGAAATAATGATTTTGGTATCACTATTGATGGCATCTAAGAGCTCTTTTGAACCATTTTTCACTTTTTTAACCACACCTGCTACATGGTCAAATTGATAGATTGTATCTTGTAACTGAGCATCTAAAACTCTTCTGTCGGTTAAAACAATAATAGAATTAAAGATATTTTCATCATGGTTGTCGTGAAGTCCGGCCAATTGATGAGCCAGCCAAGCAATAGAGTTAGATTTTCCTGAACCAGCCGAGTGTTGAATTAAATAATTTTTTCCTACTCCATTTGTCTTTACATCAGCTAATAGTTTGGTAACAACATCTAACTGATGATATCTTGGAAAAATCATAATTTCTTTGGTTTTGACACCTTTTTTATCTTTTATAACTTGCAAATGCAGATATTTTTGCACAATTTCCATAAAACTATCTTTAGCAAGAACTTTTTCCCAAAGATAAGATGTTGCAAACCCATTCGGATTAACAGGATTTCCTTTACCTCCAACATTGCCGGCTCCATTTGAACCTTGGTTAAAAGGTAGAAAATATGTGCTGTCTCCTTGTAATTTGGTTGTCATATAAACATTATACAAATCCACGGCAAAATGAACCAATACTCTATTCTTAAATTCAAAAATGGCATCTTTTCCGGCTCTGTCAAATTTATATTGAGAAATTGCATTGCTATAATCTTGTCCGGTAAATTGATTTTTTAATTCCATAGAAACCAGAGGAATACCATTTAAAAACAAAACAATATCTATACTATTTTCATTAGATAAAGAATAGTGCAATTGGCGAGTGCAATGTAGAATATTTTGATTATATAAATCAACGGCCTCTTGGTTGATATGGCTTTCCGGCTTAAAATAACATAGATAAAACTTTACACCTCGGTCTTGGAACGGTTTTCTCAAACATTTGAGCAAACCGTTATCCTTTATTGCCTTGCATAAGTTAGAAATAAAACATTCTTCCGGATTAACAGGATAATGAGTTTGATAACGTTTCCAAGCCTTAGGCTGAGTTGTTTTAATAAAATTAAGCAAAGTTTCAGTATCAAGAGCCAATTTTCGGTCAAAATTGGCTGGATTACCTTTTTGGTATCCTCCTAGGGTAATAAGAGAATGCTCAATTGCTTCTTCTAAATTTATTTCTTTTAAGTTATCTTCAGCCATTGGCGTTCTCCTAATCTTTTATGCTCAACTCTTTACGAATATAATCCTTAAAGGCTAATATTTTCTTATTATTTTTGTTATGGGCTTTATTTACATCTTTTTTATATTCATTCGCACTTTGACACAAAGCCTCACATAAATCATAAAATTTGTCTGAAACCTTATTTGAAGCCCAAATTGTTTGCATTTCTAAATTATTATAATAATTTTTGGTTTCTTCGCTCATATAGGTATTTTTTCTGATACGAATATCTTTTTCTAATCTCATTAGAAAATCGTATAGCTTTACATAAACTTCTTCTCTTTTTCTTTTTAGATAAAGTTCATCATCTCTTCTTTGCTTCTGCAACTCTTGTTTTGCCATAAATTTGAATTGCTTTGTTGTAGTTTTATAAGTTGCAAAACCGCCAACAGCAGCTCCTAAAATACCAGATAATGCAGATATAATAAGCTGTGACCATTCCATAGCTTAATCCTTTATACCGAGTTCTTTACGAATTTCTTTTGCCAAACCATTAACTTGACCTTTTATACCTCCTTTAAAGGCTTCATCAAGAGATTCTAAAAACCATTCCTCGATGTGTTGAGATGCATACACTTTTACAGCTGGGCGTAATTGTTTGTATCTTACCCAAAATTCTTTCATTTCAACATCATTGGGTGTTTTATTGTCATTATGGAGTTCAACATATTCATTTAATAAATCTAATAACTTAAGATAAACTTCTTCTCTTTTTCTTTTTACATACAATTTTTCATCTCTTTTAGCTCTTAAATATTCTATAAACCAAGTAAATCCTGCTGTTAAAATAGCACCGATAATAACACCAAAGATTTGAGATGAAAAGAAATCAGACCATGTCATGCTAGGCTACCTCTTTTTTGCCGGTTACACATTCAAAGATTAAGGATTTTTTATATTCTTCCAATTTGCTAATAGTTTCTTCTTTTTGTTTGATTGCTTCATCTATTTGGTTACATTTCTTATCTAAATACTCTGCTATTTCTTTCTGCTCAGAAAGAGGGGGCTGAGGCAGTAGTAGCTTATTCAACTCATTAAACTTCAAACTTTGTCGTACTCCATCACCCATATTATAAAAGCCTTTCATTATATCAAATGTATGTAATAATTTGTGATAGTAATCCTCATCAATATCCATTATTCTTTCCATAGTTACGTATGCTGACGTAATAATTCCTACTTCCTTTACTAAACCTGTACGTAAGCTTCTATGGTCGTTTTGTAAATCTGTTAGACGCAAAACAATATTTCCTGGAATAACTATATTGTATGTTTCAAAACTTTCAGGAAGCAACCCCATATTATTTTCTATATCTCGTTTTTTGATTTTACCGTAACTTAAAGAAAGTACATTATGCTCTTTCATTCCTGTGTTTTTGCATTTTCTTTCTTTAAATAAACGAGATAGCTTTCGAATTTCCCAATGTTCGGGGATTGAGCCAATCCATTCAATTCCACTATCTTTCAATTTTACATTTGGGTTCAGACCTTTGGTTACGGTTTCTGTAATCAAAGATTGTTTATATTCTTTGAGTTTTTCTATGATTTGCTTCTGATTATCTATAGCAGTATCAATCTTCTCACATCTTTTATCCAAATAATCCGCTATTTTTTGTTGTTCGGTAATTTCAGGAAAAACATAACAAGCGTTTTTTATTTCAGCTACTGATACAGAATCAAATGTTGAACCACTAGAAATACTATCTAATTCTTTTTTTACCACATCTAAAAAATACCATACATACTTCATTATATGAGACATTGGACAGATAGCACATAGACCTCTACCAATAGCATATCTTTTGTTTGCAATATTTTTTTCTCCTACAGGAGCTCTCACTGAAAACAGAATATCTAGGGGTTTTGAAAACTTTGTGGCAGATTTTGTATAAACACGTTCTTTAGGATATAAATTAGTAAAATCAGCATTCCCTTGCAAAAAAGGGAAGCCTATATTATCTAAATTATAATCTTCAGAAGATGGAGATTGCCCCATTATGATTTTATTAAAATTTTTTAATTTAGAAATATTCCAATTTTCAGGAATTTGACCAATCCATTCAATTCCGCTATCTTTCATCGCCCTAGTCATCAAACAAATCCCCTTGCTTATCTTCTTTCTTTTTCATTAGATTCATAATTAAATTTTCCGGAGTTTTTCTTAATTCTTTATTATTAAATGTATAAATCTCTTTGATAACTCTGTTTTGTTCTATTGCTGAACCGTTTTTTATCTTTTTTTCATATTCCACTAAAGCTATAATTTCATCATCTTTTTTTGTCTTTTTTAACGGATTCTTACCATTTAGAAACTGTTTTTTAAAGAACTCATCTTCAATATTAGCTGAAAAATGGCTACCATCTGCTTTATCTTTAAACTCCCATTTTCCGTCCTCATTAACATTCAATGATTTGTAAATGACGAGATGTTTAAGAGCTTGTTCTGTTGGTAAAATTCTTTCTATATCATTTGTTGTATGAATGGAAAACTCTTTTCTAGATACAGGAAAGTTATAGTCATCAGAAAATCCAACACCTTTAAATTCTTTAGTCTTATTTAATGTTCCGTAAAAATCATTTTGAGCTTTTATTATTCTCTCAAATTTATCCTTGTTTTCTTCTGGAAGCCCCCTTAATGTTTTTTTTAGTTTATCCATTGACGCAGAATAAATGCCACTAACACAATCTGTAAAAGCTCTGCTAGCCTTTCCTGCATAATATTTAACATCATGATTTGTGTATTCTTCCAATATTCCATTAGTAATATCAGGAATTAAAGCAGCTCCAAACATAACTGCTATTGTGTATATGAGCTTTAAAGAACCATCATCAGGAGTTTCTATTATAATTTGGCATGGAGCATTATCAAAAACTAATGCAGAAACTGATTTACAAGTTACTTCTAAAGACTTTGAGATATCTATAAAATCTTGTAGTGTAATTTCGGGCTTTGTTGTATCTACATGAAATACAAATCTTTCTCTTGATGTTTGTGTTTCATTATGCTCTGACTTTTTATGCCTCATATTATTTCTCCTGTTCTGCAATGAATTGAAGAAATTCTTGTCCTAATTGCGTGGTGATAGGAGCAGATAATCGTCCCCAGTTTAAAATAACTTTATCAATATGGTTGGTTGGATATATCAGTAATTCTTCTGTTAATTCTTTAATAATTATATGCTCAATTTCTCTCTGTTCATACGTGACATTTTTTACTTCTTTGGGAAATCTTTCCCCTGAGATGTGATATAGTATTGCTCCATGAATATTATGTTTTTTTATAAACGAAAAATACTTTGCGGGATTATTAAAATACATGAGTGTTTCAATATGTGCCAATGTATATTTTCTCAATATATTTAAAAATATATGTATTTTAGTATTATCAATATCTTCATTTTTAATAGAATTGATAACTGTATTAGCATACAACCCCACTTTATCTTCTTCTATATCAGACATAGCTCCTTGTGTGGCATTGGCTAGTATTTGAGCAAAATTTGGAATAGAATTTATCTTTATAAAATCAACATCGTTTTGAATATCCTTAAGTTTTTCTTCAAAAACTTCTTCCCATTTTTCTCTTCTTTGTTGCCATTGTCTTGAGGCATATTCATCATATATGGTTTGAACAAAACCGGTTATTGGATTCGAGTTCATAACAGCTTTGGCTATTCCAGCTCCAATATTTGTAATTGTATGGTTTTCTGTTGTTTCACTCATCTTAAAACAATCCTTTCAAAGTTTGTTCCAAATCTTTTTGTAAAGTCATAATTTCTGATAATACCTCATCAGATGAGCGAGGTGGAACATATTTGTAAAAATATCTTGTAAATGGAATTTCATAGCCAATTTTAGTTTTGCTTTCATCTATCCAAGCATCCGGAGCAAAAGGAATAACTTCTCGCTGAAAATATTCATGAATATCTTCTGTTAAAGGCACATTTTCTGTATCTCTTAATTCAGAATCCGCTACAGGCTTACCTTTTTTCAAGATAATTTCGCCATTTTCATCCCTTTGCGGACGTTCAACTACAATCTTTGCATAGCCAAAGTCTTCGTTATTAAAAATCTTACTGATTTCATTTTCTTTGAAATCTCCGTAAATTTGTGTGATTTTATCTATATACTTTTGCGGAATGTCGTTTCTCTTATTTCCTAATGATTTACGGCGTTTTTCATATAATCCATTAGCATTTATAAGTTGAACCTTGCCTTTTCTTTCTACAGGCTTTTTGTTGTTAAATACCCAAATATAGGTTGCAATGCCGGTATTATAAAACAAATCATTAGGTAGAGCTACGATAGCTTCTAACAAATCATTTTCTAATATATATTTGCGTATTTCTGATTGTCCGCTTCCGGCATCACCACTAAATAAAGGAGAACCATTTTGAATAATAGCAACTTTTGAACCTTCCGGTCTCATTTTGTGGATTGCTGTTTGCAAAAAGAGCATTTGCCCATCACTAATAGGCGGTAATCCAGCACCAAAACGCCCTGCAAAACCCAATTTTGCTTCTTTTTCCACGGCGTTTTTATCATTTTTCCATTCTCTACCAAAAGGCGGATTCGATAATATATAATCAAACTTATCATCTGCAAATTGGTCATCAGATAATGTATTGCCGCATTTAATATTGTTTGCATCATTTCCTTTAATGAGCATATCTCCTTTACAAATAGCAAAGGTTTGGTCATTTATCTCTTGTCCATAACAAATAAGCTTTGCATTTTTGTTTAGTCTTGAAAGATATTCTTCCGCAACGGAAAGCATTCCGCCCGTTCCTACGGTTGGGTCATATAGTGTTTTTGCAACATTTCCGGTCAATATGCTATTATCATTATTGAAAAGTATATTAACCATAAGTTCTATGACTTCTCGCGGAGTATAGTGTTGTCCTGCATCTTCGTTATGAGCTTCTGAAAAGCGGCGAATAATTTCTTCAAAAATATATCCCATTTCCAAGTTGCTAACTTTTGAAGGATGTAAGTCAGCATCTGGTGTATTAAACTTTTTTATAACCATATAAAGTAAGTCATGTGAAGCTAATCTTTCAATATGGCGTTCAAATTCAAAATGCTCTAAAATATCTTTTACATTATCGGAAAAATCATTCAAATATGAACGGAAATTTATTTCAATACTGTCAGGAGCGTCTAATAATCGTTTGAAATTAAATTTACTTGTATTGTAAAACGGATGTCCGCTTGCCTTTTTTAGAAAGATATCTTTCATCGGCAAATTGCTAACTTCAGGCAATTTTTTCAATACAGCATCCTTAGTATCTTCCAAAATACAATCAAAACGCTTAATAACCATCATAGGCAAAATAACTTCGCCATATTCATGAGGTTTATATGTTCCGGTCAAAACATCGGCTATTGACCAGATTAAATTTGCTTTTTGATTGATATTTCCGTTTATAGACATTCCAAATTCCTCTAGACTTTATTGGTATATTTCTAATGCCTCAAAGCCTAAAGTAAAAAGGTTGATTTTTCAATAAGAATATCTGTTTAATTGTAGAAATAATTACTTTCTTTACCCTATTTGTTATGTAATACCTAGATGGAGATAATAACGAGAGTTTTTTCTTATTCCTATATATGGAACATGCCGCAGTTTAATATTTGACCAATTAAAACAAAGAGCAAAAGATGGCTTAAAAATATATAATTTTAACTTGCTTTTTATTTTTTTTAATTATAATCAAAGGCTAGGTAGTCAGCGTAGCTCATCCGGATAGAGCACTGGTTTCCTAAACCAGGGGTAGTGGGTTCAAGTCCCGCCGCTGACGCCATTTATTTATATTTGTTTATATATTCATCTAAATCACATTTCTTATAAAAAACTTTGCGGCCTATTTTGGTTGCTTTTGGGCCTTTTCTTTCGCAACGCCATCTTTCCAAAGTATTTTGTTTTACATGGAGAATCGTGGCCGCTTCTTCAGTCGTATATAGATTGTAATCACCTTCTTTAACAGGTATTTCAGGAATCGGCATATTATGAATATTTATAACGGGTTGAGAAACCTTGCTTCTCATAAGCTCTTCGTATTTGTTTACTTCATCAGCATACAAGTCAAAAGAAGAGCGTTTGAGCGAATTCTTGAATATTTCCAAGCATTTTAGAAACTCAGTTCTTTTTGCTCCTGTGAAGTTAAGGTTTGTCATTTCAAACTTCTCTCCGAATGAAGATTTTGTCATCCAAAACAAATCCCCAAACTCTGTATTTTTAAGAAAGCCAACAAGACCAAAGTCCCTACCAAAGAAAGATGTCTCAGTTCCAAACTTAACATTGTTGAATTGAAGACCGCTGAAAACATCACTTTCCCCAATGGCTTTATCTACTTTGAAGCTGACTTCGCCTTTTATATTAGGCTTGATTACATTATTAAAGAACTCCAAAGTGCTTTTAAATACAGTGTTTATAAACAAAGTTTTGCCATGGAAGGAAGAGTTCTTAAAAGATACAACTTTATTAAATATGGATTCGCTAAAGTCAACTTCAGCCGTAAACTTACATTCATCAAAAGATATAGTAGCGTTAAAAATCTGTTTGGTTGCTATAAGAGATTTGAAAATACATTTTTGAAAAACAATCCTTGGAAAATCTAAAAGCATAGTCGCTAATATATCTTTATTATCAGAAGCAGAAAAATCTATGTTTTCAAAGTAAGCATAACCTTCTTGCTTAAATTTGTTTTGTTTCAAATGTTTTGTTGGGTTATAGGGCTTGCTCATCTTTCTTTCCAATCATTTTATTAACGGTTTCATTTAGTTTTTCTCGTAAATCATCAACTTCCAGATTTACATAGATTTGCGTGCTCTGTAATGATTTGTGGGTAAGGGCTTTCTTGACCATAAAAGCATCAGCTCCATTGGCTAATAATGATGTCGCAAAGGTATGTCTTAAATCATGCAGGTGAAAATTGGTTATTTTTGCTCTCTTTAAGATTCCTTCCCACGTCTTTCGAACTCCGCCAATATGTCCACTTTTGGATGTTGTCGAGAAGAACACATATTCATTGTATCTCATATCTTTTAATTGATTGAGAATATCTATTGCTGCATTTACTAAAACAACATTGGCGTCATTTTGGGTTTTTGTTTCGGGAATCGTCCAAAGCTTTTCTTCAAGTTTAATGTCTTCCCATTTCATTGAAAAGACATTACGTCTTCTTGCTCCTGTAAACCAAAGCATCATAATTGCAAATTTTGGTATAGAATCCTCAGTTTCATTGATAGCATCTCTAAATGATTCTAATTCATTTCCGCTTAGATGCCTTGTTCTTGCGATTTGCTTGTTAAGCTGCACGGCATTGCCCGGATTAAATCCCTGATATATGTTTTGTTTGATGAAATGGTTATAAATGGTTCGCAGCAGAACGATTGTTTAGTTTGCACAACGCTTACCATTGTTCAATGTCAATCTTTTATGAAGTAGCTTAAGTTCGTCAGGTGTTATTTGGGATATTTTCTTATTGGCAAGTGTAGATAGATAACGTTTCCACAAATCCTTATAATATTCCATTGTTATCGGGCGGATATGTTGTTCTTTTTCATCCATAAAACGAGTATATAATTGTTCAAGAGAGGATTCGCCCGTTATCTTTTTTCGTTCCTCAATAGGGTTGATACCTTCTTTCATATTGATTTTGGCCTTACGAGCGGCTTGTCGGGCATCGTCAACACTCATATAGGAAGGCTCTCCGAGCTTAACGCGTATCTGTTTTCCTAAAACAACTCCTCGGTAGTAAAAGCTCTTCGCTCCGTTTGGGGTTATTTGAAGCGACAAACCAACCTCTATTGTATCATAAACAAAAGTCCTTTTTGTCGGAGCTGGTAAGTTTTTAATATTTGCATTTGTGAATTTGAATTTCTTATCCATGTGTCTATTCCGTGCCTACACAGTGCCTACTTTTTTATCTATTTTGAGAAAATCAAGTAAAGCAAGCGATGAAGAAGTATTATTAAATTTCTATGTAAAACAGTATATTACAATAAGATGAAAAGGCAAGCTGAAATATTAAAAAATAACGAGCAACAGTTTAGGAAACTGTTGCTCTATCCTGATGAGCTACGCCGACACAACTAGTAACTCTTATAAAACGTCACAAAATAATTTGCAATATTTTTTAAAGCAAAATCTACACCACAAAGCGAAAACAATTTATAAAATTTTAAGCAATAACACCTATACTGAATAAGTTAAAAAAGAAAACGGAGCCCGCCCCACACAACCATGACAAAAGATTCCAATGACATAATCGGTAAAAAGTACAGTCAATCCGAAACCATAACCTACGAAGATTTAGACTATATCCGCGAGAATTTAACAGTCCTACACTGCGCGGATAAAAACAAGGCCTTGTCAAAATATCTAAAACAAATTGAAGAACCTCAAAAAATCACTCGGTTACGAACAATACAAGCAGAGAACTCACAACTCCTTGAAAAGAATTTACAACGTTTAAAATCAGTAGAAGGAACTTTATCCAACAAACAATTTCAACTTGAACAAGAATTGGCATGGTTAGACCGAGTAAGTACATTCCGAAGCCATTTACTAAGTTACTTACCCCCTCATTACCACAAAGAAGGAGAAATTTTTTTAAATAAATTCATTTTAGAAAACCACAGCAATGAATACAAAGAAGTTTCGACCCCGCCGCAAACACATCACCTCGCCCCCAATACCAACTACGTACCGGGAATGAATCCACAAAAACAAGATATTCAAAACAAACTAAAAAGAATATTTTATAGTAAAAACATTCAAAAATTCTACGATGAATTTCTCCAAACTAACAGTGAATACAAAGAATTTGAAGCTCATTTTGACATTAGCCGTCCCATTGAAAAAATAAAACAAGAAATACTCGAGCAATATAATACAGACATTTTGCAACAAGAACGAGAGCGCATCAACAAAGAAATCGAACGTCTAAGTTCCGAAAATGAGCACCTAAACCAAATAATCAAACAAACCCAAGCGACTTTAGCCCTCAAACGTGAAAAATTCATGGCCTATTACGATAAACAAACCCTAATCACGGATTATAATGACGAAGTTGTCATCGAAGCTCTGCAAAACAACCAAATTATTGGAACGGAAGCACAAAAGCAATATCTAAAGCATTTATTAAACACCATCTGCGAATATTCAGAACTAGGAAGAGATATTATCCATCAAAGCCTCACTATAGGAACAAAATATATTTTAGTGCCCCCCAATAATTTTCAGCAAACACAGAGCACCTATCATAACGGCAACATAACACTTCCGGATTTTTCATCATCGCCCCAAAAATCAAATTTATTAATGCCTCGAATTATATATGAATCCAAACACGCCCTACAAAACAAAAATAAAGATGAAGAAAAAATTACCGGCATCAGCAACATGCTTTTAGAAAAATGTATACAAGAAAGTGATGCGCTTTCCTGCACCTGTGCTTTTAGCCATGACATAAAAGACATATACCCTGAAATATACACCAGTATATTAAGTAAAGCCCCTTATATGCAACGAGCCTACAGCAGCAGTATAAACGATAGCAAAGACATTTTAAAAGCCCTAAATGCATCAGTCATAGCCTGGGACAAAGACTTTGGAGAAACATGCAAACGAGCACTAAGCAATGTCCCGTTAAACCATAACAATAATCAACCAACACTAACGCCGGAAAATATCATCACAAGAAACAACATTATCATCTTCGATACAGCATACTTCGACATAAGCAAAGCCATCCAATACTTTTTGACTGTTGCGGACGACATATATACTCGACTAAACATTATCAGCAGCCAAGCGCCACAATCCGATAATAACGGTTTAGAGTATCTCAATCGTCAAATACAACGCATAACCGCACAAAAAGATAAATACGGTTTAAAAGTATGTAAAACAGAAGTAATTTCAGGCCACAAGCAATTCAGCCTCAATTCTCCCAAAACTAAACCCCGCATATACCAAAACACCCCCATAAGAGGCACCGCATTCACAACAATAGCAGAAGAAGCAGCCCAACAATCAATCACATACCAAGAACTGCAAAAACATATTCAAGACAACCAAATCACTTTCACGGAGACGCGTGGATTAACCTCAAAAAATATCCCTATAGCAGCTCTTTATAATTCCACCAACAACAGCATCATTATAAATAAAAGTTTCACAACCGACGAGCAGCTTTTAGCGGTTGCCGAAATAATTTTAACATTAAAATCATCTTTATTACCACCGGAATTTAGGATTAAACCGCAACTGATATACACAAACTTAAGTTATGCGCAACAAATAACCAAATTATTTGCACTCGGCAAAGAATTAACCCCGTTTTACCCCCTAATCTTAAAAAAATTAAAATACGAATATCCGAATATAGAAACAGCCACCCCTGAACAAATTTTCATCTCCGCTTTAAGAAACAGCCGGATACGTCAAAAAGCGCTCAACTATATAGAACGAGAATTACCCCGAAACAACCAAGCCGAGGCCACTCAAATATTAACGATAGCGCCCACCGAGATTACAAAATTATTTGCCGAGGATTTATCGTTGTCAAAGCATTTGGAATATATTGCGCAAATAAGTGCAAGTATAACATCCAAAGACTTAAAATATCTTCAAAACATCGCCGCATATTGGCAAGATAACAGTATCGCAGACATAAAGGTTATTAAGGCTTACGAAGATTTATAAAGCCGCCTTAATTAAATCTTTGGCATACTGGGATTGAGGATTTACAAACACATCGTCAACAGAGCCATATTCAACAATTTTCCCCGATTTCATAACCAAAACATCGTGTGCAATAGATTTAACGGCGCGCATATCGTGAGAGATAAACAAATAAGCAATTCCCGTTGTTTCTTGAATTTTTTTAAGCAAAGCCAATATTTCCGCCTGAACAGTAACATCAAGAGCGGAAGTAGGCTCATCTAAAATAATAATTTTCGGTTCAATAACCAACGAGCGAGCAATAGCAATACGTTGACGTTGTCCACCTGAAAATTCGTGAGGATATTTATCCAAAATATCACCACCTTTCAACCCGACATCCTCTAAAACCTTTTTAACCTTTTCCAAAATTTCATTTTTTTTCAATTTAGGAAAATGCACTTTAATCCCCTCTGTAACAATTTCTCGAACAGTCATCCGCGGATTAAGTGAATTATACGGATCCTGAAAAACGACCTGAATATTCTTCCGAAAATCACGTTCATTTTGAATATGTACAGATTTAGAGGTAAGGATTACTCCATGATACTTAATAAGATTAGCCAAACACATACCCAAAGTTGTTTTACCGGACCCGGACTCCCCCACAACGCCCAAAGTTTTACCTTCATAAAGAGCAAGAGAAACATTATCTAATGCTTTAATACTTTTAAGAATTCCACCAAACAAATTCTTTTTAATAGGAAATTCCACTGATAAATTTCTGGCTTCCATTAATTTTCTGGATACAAAATTCTGTCGCAAGGAAGAATGATTAAAAGCCGCCAACAAACTTTTCGTATACGGATGAATAGGAGCATTAAAGATATTTCCGACGCTTCCCTGTTCAACAATCACACCTTGCTTCATCACCAAAACACGCTGAGCGATTTTACGCACCAAATTAAGATCATGAGAAATAAAAATAACAGCCATACCAAATTTTTGTTTAAGTTTGAGAATAAGCTCCAAAATTTGTTTTTGCACCGTAACATCAAGAGCCGTAGTTGGTTCATCTGCAATAAGGATTTTAGGATGATTAGCTACTGCCATAGCAATCATGACACGTTGTCGCTGTCCGCCGGACAATTCAAAGGGAAAAGCATTCATACGCTCATCGGCATTTTCGATTCCGACCAATCTCAACAAATATCTCGCTCTGGCCCATGCTTTTTTATCCGAAACATGTTTATGGACTTTAATAATTTCGGCCACCTGTTGTCCGACTTTCAAGAGTGGATTAAGCGAACTCATCGGTTCCTGAAAAATCATACTAATCTGATTTCCGCGAATATCTTGCCATTCGAGTTCAGACAAAGTCGTCAACTCACGATTTTGAAACAAAATAGAATTTGTACTTTTATACAAAACTTTCCGTGGATTAATCAAGCCCAAGACAGACAAAGCCGTAACCGATTTACCCGAACCGGATTCGCCGACAATCGCCACAATTTCGCCCTCTTCCACTGAAAAAGAACTATTATAGACCGCCGAAAACAGCGTCCCTTTTTCATCAATAAAGCGCACATTCAAACTTTTCACATCTAAAATCGGCTCACTCATAATTTCCTCTTATCCAAAGCATCGCGCACGCCCTCACCCACAAAAATCAGCGCAGTCAACAACAATGATAAAACAAAAAAGATACTAAGCCCAATCCAAGGAGCCTGTAAATTATCTTTTCCCTGTCGCACCAAATCCCCCAAAGAAGGATACTCATGTCCCAATCCCAACCCCAAAAAATCCAAAGCAGTAAGTGCCACAATTGCCCCCGCCAAAATAAAAGGCACAAAAGTAACAGTGGTCACTAAAGCATTCGGCAAGATATGTCGCCAAATAATACGAAAATTTCCCACACCAATCGCCTTAGCCGCTTTAACGTATTCAAAATTACGCGCTCTTAAAAACTCAGCCCGCACCATTCCGGTCAACTCTGTCCAAGAAAAGAGCAACAAAATAAACAAGAGCGTCCAAAAGGTCGGCACAAATACACTTGCCACAATAATCAGAATAAACATCTGCGGCATAGATTCCCATATTTCAATAATCCGTTGCATCACAATATCGGTTTTACCACCAAAATACCCTTGAAGAGCACCGATAAAAATTCCCAAAAAAGAAGCAAGCAAGGTCAGCAAAAAAGCAAATGCAAAAGACAATCGAACGCCATACAAAAGTCGAGCCACAATATCTCGTCCTTCCTCATCAGTCCCCAACCAATGTCTGGAAGAAGGGGCCGCCGGAAACGGTTCATTTAATTCATAATCGACGGTATTATAAGAAAACTCGATAATCGGCATAAGCATAAAGCCATTTTGTTCTATATTTTTGCGAATAAACTCATCTTTATAATTTGCCTCAGTTGGAAAATCCCCCCCAAAACGAGCATCCGTATAGACTTTAAAAATCGGAAAAAAATACTCATCATCATATTTCAAAACAATCGGTTTATCATTAGCAATAAGCTCTGCAAATATTGACAGCAGAAAAATCATTGCCAAAATAAAGAAAGAGGCTTTTCCCCGTTTATTTTTGATATATTTACCAAACAGCATTACCTGATGCATCCAAATTATAATAAGACCCACCATCTTTTTACAATGGCGGGCTCATTTTTTCAATCATTAAGTATCTTTATTCGCAATATTTAAGCCCGAAACTTTCGTAACCACACCTCGCCACATAGAATTTTCCGTCTATGATTGCGCGGCTTGCTCTTCAACCATTGGTGCAGTTGCAGGAGCAACCGGTTGTGCAGCTTGCTCTTCAACCATTGGCGCAGTTACGGGAGCAACCGATTGTGCAGCTTGCTCTTCAACCATTGGTGCAGTTGCAGGAGCAACCGGTTGTGCGGCTTGCTCTTCAACCATTGGTGCAGTTGCGGGAGCAACCGGTTGTGCGGCTTGCTCTTCAACCATTGGTGCAGTTGCGGGAGCAACCGGTTGGGCGTCTTGCTCTTCAACCATTGGTGCAGTTGCGGGAGCAATCGGTTGGGCGTCTTGCTCTTCAACCTTTGGTGCAGTTACGGGAGCAACCGGTTGTGCAGCATGCTCTTCAACCTCTGGCGCAGTTGCGGGAGCAACCGGTTGTGCGGCTTGTTCTTCAACCACTGATGCATTTGTCGGAACAATAACCGTATTTTTCTCTTGATGATTTTTCTCAAATTGGCGCGTCAAAGAACGTATTTCCCCCTTTTCATCCATTTCCAAAATCAAATCATCTGTCGGAACAAAGATATTACTGTTATGGATTTTGCTCGTCCGATTTTCCTGAGAACTCGGTATAACCTTTTCTTCTTTTTCAGTACGTTCTTTTTGTTCAAGTTTACGCAAACGTTCTTGTTGAGCTCTAACACGTTCTTGATAAGATTTACTATTCTGCTTATATTCCTCATACCAATCACGATAATTAGCAGCAATATTAGAAATCTTATTTCCCCGAATAATTGAATTATTAATAAGATTTTGTTTCAAATTAAGAGCCTCATCGGTTTTCAATTTCATATTGTCAATAGAATAACAATAATCCTGATAACGAATAAGAGTTTTAGTAAAATCGCTGGCCAAGCAGATATTCGCATTAATCAAGAATTTCGGTCTTTTCCCTTTACGAATAGCCAAATTAACCAACTGATCTTTTACAAAATTACCATACCGACCGGCCATCATACCTGCCAAATCTCGAATAGTACTAACCCCTTGAACAATAACATCCGTTTTTGCATTTTTATAGCTAGTATTAACCACATCCATATATTCCTGCAATTTACCGATAAGACATTTAGCCTGATCAGCATAAGCCTTACGTTTTTCATCAATTCCGCCATTTTGAATAGAGTTATCTTTTAAGGCAACCCATTCCTTTCTGGGTTTCACATTACAAAATTCATCATAGATATAGATATCGGACGGCAAATCAACATAAATCATATAGATTTGCCCGCCTTTATCCTTCGCATAATGTTCTGCGGCAACATTGACCAATTCAGGCGCCCCCTCTAAAGAAACACGTCTGTTTTCGGCCGAAACTTTAACTCCCTTCAAAGGAGACATATTTGCAAACATTTTAGCAACCGACTTCAAATTTCTATCTTTAACGCTCAATATCCACTCAGTCAGCAAAGAATAAACATTCTGCTCTATTGTTTTGGATTTATCGTAAAAAGTAACCGTCTTATAATTTTTAATAACGCAACGATCGGTTCCCATTGAGCCGGCTTTAATACAAGTATTAAATCCGGGCATAGCATAAGTACTGATATTGTAACCATTTTCCTTTAAATAATCATACAACCGATTCTCTTCCAAGCTAAAATAATCAAGTCCCCCATGAATAAAATCCCAGCTATTAATAAATTCGGAATAAGCACGATTACCGCTCGCCGAACTTGTATAATCAATTTGATTAAAAATATCAATCATATTACTGATGGTATCATCTTTCTTAACAAATGCGTTCGGATAAATTTCAAAATTATTAACAGCATAAAAGCCGACCATCATATCCCGCAGTTCTCTAAAATTATGATCACGCACACTACTAAGCAATTGATAAGATGGGAATTTAGGCAACATAAAATAGACTAAATTCCCCTTTCTATCAGCATCATTTTTACTATTTCCCAAAGACTTAATTTCATTATATTCAGACTTTGCCGCAGGTAAGAACTCATTTTTTTGAATTCCGATAAGTCCTGCAAAAAGCAGCACCAAAACTACAAACAACATCGCAAAGGAAGATCGAAAAGCAAAAAAGATAACCACACCAATAAAGAGCCCCAACAACCAAGACGAAGGAATAATACAAATAAACGTCAACCAACTAGCTTTTTTTTGCAACCAATCTTCAATAAAATTATCTACATCAAACAGTGCAAACTGATTAAAAAAGATGACCACAAACACCATCGTAAAGAGCGCACAAACCACATTTTGAATATCTTTTGAAAAAGACAAAAAGAGAATAAGTAAAAAGAAAAATGCAAACAAAGCCCCAAAGACGGTCAAGACTGCCAGATTAAACGTACCATTTTCAATTAACTTAGCATTTATCGAATAAACAAACATAACCAAATCAATTGCGAACAACAAAAAAAGGTAGAAAGCGCGTAAAAACTTATCATAAAAACGATTAGCATCACCGGACCAACTAGCAAAACGACTGGATCTGCTATTTTTTTTCAACACCAACGGTTGATTAACCCCTTCGGCCATTATTCCCTCTAAAAAAAATTAAACTTTTATATAAAATAACACCATATTACTAAATAAAAACTTAACTAAAAGCCCAAAGAGATATTTTTTCAAAAATAAAAAGCGTATTTAACGATAAAACTTGAATTTAAAAAAAAGAAATTCTATACTAAAAGCAGTTTATGGATTTCCGTAAACTATAATACGAAAAGCCGTATGAAATAGATATATTGGACCCGGGGGCGGTACCCGGCACCTCCACCAAAAAGAATACGGGGGTGAAACAGGTTAGACAGTGTATAATAAAGATATAGAGCTGTATTCGGCAAGACACCACCGTTATCGGTTCAAAATAAATAAACGCAAATGATAATTTTGCACCGGTTGCTGTAGCTGCATAAGGCAAAGCAACAAATTAAATTCTTCTAACTATGGTTAGTTGGAAGTGGGGTCTGAGCCACCTAGCAACAGAACGGCTCATTTTGATATAAATAACAGAATCAGAAAGCCCAGAGGATGACAGAATTTGTAGAAGAAATAAACTATGACAAGCTGATAGAAAAATCTCTAAAACAAGTTGTGATAGAAGCATTAAAGATTGCAGAGTTTCAAGGTTTACCTGGAGAAAATCATTTTTACATCACATTTAAGACCTCATACCCCGGTACAATTGTCCCACAAAATTTAAGAATACAATATCCGGATAATATGACTATCGTGCTGCAACATCAATATTCGAATTTACAAGTTAATGAAACGAGTTTTTCGGTAGATTTAAGTTTCGGTGGACAATCGGAAACATTAGTTATCCCCTTCGATTCGATTACCTACTTTGCGGATCCGTTTGCAAAATTCGGTCTAAGTTTCTCATTTTACGAAAATGGCGATGTCCACTCCTTAGAAGATTTGGAACCTGAGAAAAAAGTATCTGGAGAAACAGCGCAAATCATTTCTTTTGACAGTTTCAGAAAGAAAAAATAATGCGAAAATATTCGGTAGAAATTGCGCACCGTCATGCTACCAGTATTTCTCTGGAAGAAGAATTCTACAATGAGTTATGCAAATTAGCCTCAGAACAGAACATCCCCGTCAAACAACTGATAACGGAGATAGACCTAACGCGCACCCAAACCAATCTCTCATCAGCAATCCGGTTATATGTACTGAATAAATTGCTGGAAAAAATCAGTAACCCATAATTTTATTTAAAACAATTGCAAATCTTTAAACGCCTCATCAGAAAAGACATCATCATAAACTGAATCATGAGATGGACTAGGCTCTGTTTTTTCCGCGTCCGGTTGGATGTTTTCGGATTCTGTCTGCATTGATGCCGGAACATTTTCTTCAACAACAACATTTTCAATTACTTGTAACGGTCCGTCAATCATAGGTTGAGCTTGTACTTGTGGTTGCTCTTGCTCTACAACTTCATCTTGCGTTTGCAACGTTGGTACAGCAATTGGAGCCGCATTTTCCGTTTCTGGCGCAACCACTTCCGCCGCAGATTGAGCTTGTGGCTGTGGCTGCTCTTGCTCTACAACTTCATCTTGCGTTTGCAATGTCGGCACTGCAATTGGAGCCGCATTTTCCGTTTCTGGCGCAACCACTTCCGCCGCAGATTGAGCTTGTGGCTGTGGCTGCTCTTGCTCTACAACATTATCTTGCGTTTGCAATGTCGGCACTGCAATTGAAGCCGCATTTTCCGTTTCTGGCGCAACCACTTCCGCCGCAGATTGAATTTGTACTTGTGGCTGAGCTTGTACTTGTGGTTGCTCTTGCTCTACAACATTATCTTGCGTTTGCAATGTCGGCACTGCAATTGGAGCCGCATTTTCCGTTTCTGGCGCAACCACTTCCGCCGCAGATTGAATTTGTACTTGTGGTTGCTCTTGCTCTACAACTTCATCTTGCATTTGTGCCATAGGTTCAACAACAGCTTTTTTTCCATTTTCAACCCTATTTTTCACATCATTTTTATTGTTTATGACACCACTAGCATCTAGCTTTTCGGGCAAATTCTCCGACAAATCTAAATTCACAACATTATCATCTGCATTTTGAACAGACGAAACCATCGATGCCCCTTGACCACCATCTTCATTTGCCTGTCCCTCCGTCTCATTTTGCTTTTTAAAACCGCTTTTACGTTTCTTTAAATCTTGAGCAATAGCCTCTACTTTTTTATCTCTGCTGATATTCTCGTTATAATTTTCACTCTTTGGACGAGCTGCTTCTAATTTCTCTTCCTCCATTTTTTTCTTTGTTTTCACAACTTCATCCACAATCGCCTGAGGAATAAACGCCGTTTCTCCGTTTTCAACCGCCTTAGTTACCATCTCAAATTTAAGATCCTGATATTTTTGCTGATACCAAGCCACCACATTTGCAGGCTTAACACCTTGACTAATCGGATAATAAGCAACTCCGCCCGCAATCAAACACAAGAAAAACAAAATCCAAAACGGATGCCTTAAAATAAACAGTATCACAAAAATAGGAAACGTAATAACACTAAGCACAATATAAAAAAACTTAAAAATACCGCTTCTTTGTTTACCCTCAGACATACTACCTCCGCAATAACTAATCGCAAAAATCTATATGCAATTATAGATAACTTTTGTTTAAAACAAGTTTAAAAGTTCAAAAAACTTACCAATAAGACTATTCTTGCGTCACAAAGCGCCATTGTCCCGATAATTTATCATAAATGCAACGACGTTTATCAAATTCCGGTTTCAATTTATAAACAGACGTAAACCTTGTCGGTTCATAAAAAGTATTAATAATATCTTTATCCACATAATGCACAATTTCCATTTTTCCGCTTTCGTCCGAAAATTTATTAAAATAGCTTTTACCATAAACAAATTTAGGTTTAAGCCTAAGAATAAGCTTATTAATATTAGGCTTAGGAGCAATACCGGTTTGTTCCCCGATAACATCCAACTGCCCGATAAGTTGCCAATAATAAGCCGGATCTTTTCCAAAAAGATTATACATCATACCATCACCATTAAACACATAATCACACGGGCTGATACTTCTGGTAATATAATCCGGCAAATATTTACGTTCCGATTGTACCTTAATAACCTCCCTATAAAAAATAAATGATTGATAAGAAATAAAGTACAACCCGATAACCGCGCCCCACAACCACAAGGTATTTTTAAAAGAAACCCGAGCCCCCAAAGGCGCCCCGCATAAAGCGGCAAAATAAACCAAAAGCCAATAGTAATAAGAATAAGGCGAGAAATAAAACTTGCGCTGAAGAAACTCTGTCACGAACAAGAGCGCCACCAAAACCCAATATTTATTTTTATAAAAACAAGCGGCAATAGCCCCCGCACAACCGATTCCGATAAGCACCGCCATAAAGAACGGCAGCTCCACGATTTTATGCATTTCAAAACCATTAACCAAATTGAGATTAAAAGTAAAATTAGAAGCATAATACAATTCAAGCATATCATAATAACACAAATACGCTCCAAACAATAGCGCTCCGACAATCGGCAAAATCAGAGCTTTAATCATATCAGACGTTTTAATCTCTTTAACAAACCAAAAATAAAGTCCCGAACACCCCAAAACAAACAGAGGAAAGACAGCTTTCTGCGCAAACATAAATGACACAAAAAACCACACAAATGCAATCACGAGTAACTTTGTTTTATGTTCTTTTAAATACGAAAAATAATAATAAATTCCTCCCATCAAAGCAAAGATCATATAGTTATCGGGACGAAAATCGACCGCATATAATTTATAACCTGGTGCGGCAATGGCCGCAGCCATAACCAAAGCCCAGCGCTTATCACACAAAAACTCGCTACCGATTTTATAGACATAAACCAGCGATTTCAAAAACACCAACAACGAAATCAAACAAACGACTTCCGTAACGGTAGCATTATACGCAAACAAATTAACAATCGGCGCAAACAAATACCACATTAACGGATTATGGTGTTGAAAAAAATCCCGATAAGGAACCTGGCCCTGAGCAATTAAGAAACTGGAATGAATATGTTCAATATTATCGCCGTTTTGTGTAGGCACATGAGCAGTCATAAACGCATATAAAACAGAAACAGCAGCCAGCTCCACCCCCAAAGCGACAATTGGAAATTTCTGAAAGAAATTTTCTATTACAACTTTCCAATTTAATTTCCGCAATAAATGCATAATATCATCCCATCAATCAGCCTATTAAAACACACAATATCAGGCAGAAGTTATTTCCTCCGCCCGACATTAATTATCCTACAAAATACTTACCAATACGTTTATAAATTCCGCCATTTTTTAACCATATTAATATTCCGGCAATATGCTTCACTATCACGCATATCTTCAACATCAACAGATAATTTCGAACGCCAATTCGGATACTTATCAATATCCGTCCCTGGCAGATTTTGAATACGCATAGCTTGAAAAACATCTTCAGGCTGTAACATAAAAACAACACTGTTAGATTTAGCCATAAACCCATGAACAGCCTCTTCAATACCTTCAGGATATCCTTCACCAAAAAGATAATCTCCTTGTCTTCTTTTATCTTCGGGCCACACCCCCTGACAATCCAACGCATTAAGCAAAAGCCAACGCTCGTGCTCACGACATTTATAAGCTGCATCAGCCTCATCAGGCGTAAACATCTTCAAATCTTTCATCAATCCGATTTCAGAACCGAACCACCACGCCTTAAGAGGAGGCATATCATGTGTCCCCACCGACGCGAAATAGAGAGCATCATATTCATTTGGCATTTTGAAAGCAAAACCATTATTTTCGCGTTCATTCCACAAAACCCCCAAAAAATAAATATTACGCTCCGCCAACATTTCTTTAAAACCATCGGCAACATTACCAATGCATTCACCGACAACGATACACTTATTCAAATAACTTTCCAAAGCCAAAATATTAAACATATCCTGCACATTATAAGCCAGATAAGTTCCCTCATCACCTTTATCGGGAATTAAATAAAGACGGGACAATCCCATAACATGGTCAATTCTGAGAGCCCCCGCATAGCGCATATTAGCTCTTAAAATACGGATAAACGGTTTATAGCAACGTTCTTTAAGTTCAAACGGATTAAACGCGCCCAATCCCCATTTCTGCCCGGTTGGAAAACAACTATCGGGCGGAGCCCCTGCCCCGCTTTCTTGCATATAAAGATATTTATCGCTCCAAACCTCTGCACTATCTTTAGAAACCCCGACCGGCAAATCACGATACAAACCGATAGCCAAATTTCTCTCTTTAATTTTCTTTTCCACCAGACGTAACTGTCTATCCGCTTCAAACTGTAAGAATTTAAAAAAATCAATTTCCGCTGTATGTTTATGAGCAAACTTCTCGATTTCCGCCCCCAAAGATGACGCCAACAAATCGTTTATTTTCTTAGTATTTTTTTCGTCTGCCGTACATTTTGCATGACACAAGGTCTGAAAAACTGCCAATCGTTTTAATTCATCGCTATCATCTCTTTTAAACGCCTGAAATTCTTTCGCATAATCGGAATCTGGATTTTGCTTAACCCTATCAAAAATATTCTGTAACGCCTTAATTTTAGCATTATAGACAAGTGTATAATTAATTGTTTCGCTTTCACGAGCGATTTTAACCGCCTGCTCATCTTTATCCGTAACCTCATAAAAAGGTACTTTTTCAACATCAATATAAATTGGATTTAAGAATAATCGACTGATGGAAGCATACGGACTAGCCGCTTCAGGATAATCGTGCAGTAGTACACTAAGCGGATTCAATCCGATAACATCACCGCCGCTGTCAGCCAACAAATCAATCATATTTTCCAAATCAGAAAAATCCCCAACACCCCAATTTCGCTGGCTTTTCAACGAATACAACTGCACGGCAAAACCAAATAATTTGCTCTTACCTTTTGTATCCATTGTAAAACATTTATTAGGAGCAACCGCAAGCAACGTTTTATATTCGGCTTTAGATGTTTTAACTTTAATATCATAGTAGCCAAAATCAAGATTATCGCAAACACGTATTTGTTCTTTAACATAAAGAATACGCCCTTCCTGACGTGTTTCCACTTCATCTATTGCCACGTTAAGCACCCGAAAGTCATCTTGTCCTTCCGGCGCCACATAAACCTCTATTCCTCCCTCTATTTCTTTCTGGGGCAAAACAATATCCATAATCGGATTATCATTCGTAACAACATAAATAGCTTCCATAGCACGTTGCCAACGTTTCTTTTCCAAACGTTCCAACGAACGTTGCGTCTCGGCTTCATTTTTGGCGCTATAACCTAAACTTTCAATAAAAAAGCGAAGTAAGTCATCACTGACCACACTTGTGTTAATAACACCGCCTCCATAAGTAAAACTAGTACTAATTCCCAACTTCTCTGCCAATTGATGCAAAAGATCACTCATCATAAACTCCCTTGATTACATCACAAACTATTTTTTAATTTCAAAACAAAGGACAGACCAAGCCGGTACCCAAATTTCCGCACCGCAAGCCAAATTATCTGCTTCAAATTTAGATGAGCTGTCCAACAATAAATTCCATTTAAATGATTTTTTTATATTCGGTAATTTCCATTTCATATGACTAGCCTGCGCATTAAGAATAACCATAAACAACTTTTCACGAGCACTAACAATATATGACAAAGACTTTCGTGTTGGCTGATACCAATCCGCACTCGTAAACTCTGTTCCCTTTTCTGTATACCACGCTAAATCTTTAATCCCCAACTTAGCATCAACCACCTGTCCGGTAAAGAAGTTTCGCCGTCCAAAAATCCCCATTTTGCGCCGAAGTCGGATAAGATTTTTCACAAATCTCACATTTGCAATAGCATCGCTACCAACGGCATCCCAAACCATATACGAAATAACATTATCCTGACAATACGCATTATTATTGCCGAACTGTGTATTAAAGAACTCATCACCGCTACGAATAATCGGCGTACCGAAAGAAAGCAACAATGTGCTCATCATAGCACGTTGACGAAGTTTACGATTTTCAAGAATTTCTTTATTAGCCGTTTCACCTTCAAAACCGGAATTATAACTCCAATTTGCATCACTGCCATCGCGATTGTCTTCACCGTTGGCATAGTTATGTTTATGGTTATAACTAACCAAATCTGCCAAAGTCATACCATCATGAACGGTTAAATAATTAACCGAACTCCAAATCGTCCTTTTGCTCGGACCGAAGATATCGCTGGAGCCGGAAATACGACTGGCCAATTCTCCGATTTGCCGTTCATCCCCTCGCCAAAAGCGTCTGGTTACATCACGATATCTATCATTCCACTCCATCTGACCTGGAGGAAACGCGCCTAACTGATATCCCCCGATACCGACATCCCATGGTTCAGCGGTCATTTTCACAAGTTGCAACACCTCATCTTGACGCAAAGCCATCAAAAAACCGCTACTTTGACTAAATTCTTGTTTAACACGCGCAAGAGAAGAAGCCAAATCCAAACGAAATCCATCGACATGCATTTCTTCAACCATATAGCGCATTGAATCCATCACCAATGTCAGCACATATGGATTTTGCAGATTAAACGAAGCGCCACAGCCTGTACTATCATAGTAATAACGTTTATTTGTACCATCAAGTGTATAATAACTCTCGTTATCAATACCTCTGTAACAGAGAGTTGGCCCCATATGATTACCCTCGAGTGTATGATTATAAACCATATCCAAAATAACCTCTAAGCCACTCTCGTGAAAACGCTTAACCATACGTTTGAAATTATTAATATCGGCATTAACCATATAGCTCGGTTCAAGAGCAAAAAAGTTAAGAGTTTCATATCCCCAAAAATTATTTTTCATACCGGCATTTCTCTCTGCCATAAACGCATTAACCGGCATAAGTTCGACAGAAGTAACACCAAGCCACTTCAAATACCCGCAAACACTTCTGCTGGCCAATCCGGAAAAAGTACCTCTTTTAGCATCCTGCACTTTTGGATGCAGTTTCGTATACCCTTTGACATGCAATTCATAAAAAATAGTCTTCGTCGCATCCACTTGAGGCGGCACATCACCACTCCAGTCAAAATCAGAACTATCAACCACCACAGACTTTGGCACATACGGAGCACTATCAAGAGTAGAAAATGATAAATCTTTTTCGACACTATCGGTATCATAACCAAAAATCGCCTTATGCCAAATAAGCCGCCCGATAATTTTCTTAGCATATGGATCCAACAACAGCTTATTAGGATTAAAGCGTTTACCTTTGGCAGGTTCATAAGGTCCGTAAACACGATACCCATACACTTGCCCGGGAGTTACCCCCTCGAGATAAATATGCCAGATATTATTTTCATGCACAGGAAGTTCATAACGTGCAATTTCCTTAACACCGCTTTTATCAAACAAGCAGAGTTCGACTTTTGTAGCCGCCGCGGAAAACAGAGCAAAATTAACCCCCCATTCATCAGCAGTAGCCCCCAACGGATAAGCACGACCTTCCCACACTCTAATATCTGGCATAAACCCTCTCTACAAAATAAGACGAAATTAGTATCTAATATGTTTAAGAACAATAGTTGACAAAGGAGGGAGTGTCAGCACGATAGAATGCGGACGCCCGTTCATTCCCTCATTTGAAGCATAGAGTTCCCCTTCATTTTTAACCCCGCTTCCCCAATAGTTTTTATCATCACTATTAAAGATTTCCTGATAAGCACCGCTATCTGGCACCCCAAGTTTGAATCCATTACGAACCACCGGAGTAAAATTAGAAATAACAATCATATAATTGTTATAATCATGTCCGCGCCGGATATAAGAAATAACGCTGTCATCTGCATTAGCATGGTCAATCCATTCAAAGCCTTTGCTATCAAAATCTTCTTCATAAAAAGCGGAGTTGCCTTTATACATCAAGTTCAAATCGCGTACACAATTTTGCATCCCTTTATACATAGGATATTCAAGCAAGTGCCATCTCAGACTTTCAGCCGAATTCCACTCCCAATCCTGACCGAATTCACATCCCATAAAGAGCAATTTTTTACCTGGATGTGTCCACATAAAGCCGTAGTAAGCGCGAAGGTTAGCAAATTTTTGCCATTCATCCCCCGGCATTTTACCAAGCATAGACCCTTTACCGTGAACAACTTCATCGTGAGAGATTGGCAAAATAAAGTTTTCATTAAAAGCGTAGAGCAACCCGAAAGTCAATTTACCATGTTCATATTTACGATAAACAGGATCCTTACTGATATAGTTAAGAGTATCATTCATCCATCCCATATTCCATTTATAGCCAAAGCCCAAACCGCCCATAGAAGTCGGGCGAGAAACCATCGGCCACGCGGTAGATTCTTCTGCGCATGTTGTAATTCCCGGACAAGTACCATAGCATAATTCGTTCATCTTGCGAATAAATGCGATAGCCTCAAGGTTTTCATTACCACCATAAATATTTGGGATCCACTCACCCGGCTTACGAGAATAATCCAAATACAACATAGAAGCCACAGCATCAACACGAAGTCCGTCGATATGATATTCTTTCAACCAATAGAGAGCGCTGGAGCAAAGAACATTACTGACTTCGGTACGACCATAGTTATAGATTTTTGTCCCCCAATCTTTATGTTCACCTTTACGCGGATCAGCATGTTCATAAAGATGCGTTCCGTCAAATTCAACCAACCCATGCCCATCTTTCGGGAAGTGAGCCGGAACCCAGTCCATAATAACGCCAATATTTGCCTGATGGAATTTATCAATCATATATCTAAAATCATCTGGATTACCAAAACGAGAAGTCGGCGCAAACAAACCTGTAACTTGATATCCCCAAGAAGCGTCTAACGGATGTTCACAAACCGGCAAAAACTCGACATGAGTAAATCCCATATTCATAACATAAGGAACTAGGGTATCGGCCAATTCACGATAATTTAAGAATTCAGAACCATTTTCGCCTTTTCTACGCCAAGAACCAAGGTGAACTTCATAAATAGAAGTTGGTCTGTCAAAACTGTTATAAGAAGCGCGATAATTCATCCAATCATCATCATTCCATTTATAGTGATTAAGATCAAACACAATAGAAGCTGTATTAGGTCTGACTTCAGAATAAAACGCCATAGGGTCGCTCTTGGTTAAGATATAACCTTCATGTGTTTTAATTTCATACTTGTAATATTCGCCTTCTGTAATATTTGGAATAAAGATATCCCATACGCCACAGTTATAATGTTTGCGCATAACATTAACGCGACCATCCCAATTATTAAATGCGCCAATAACGGAAACACGTTTTGCATTTGGAGCCCAAACAGAAAAACCAACACCTTTAACTCCATTAATCTCCATAATATGAGCGCCTAATTTTTTATACAAATCCAAGTGATTACCTTCCGCAAAAAGGTACTCGTCTATATCGCCCAAAATTGAAGGGAAAGAATAAACATCATATTCTTCATAAGTTTCATTTTTATCATTGGTAATTCTGAACTTATAAGAGAAGTTATCAACATTCATCACACCGAGATTAATCTGATAAAATCCTCTTTTATCCAGCATATTCATCAAACCGAGAGAATTCCCGTCAGCATCTAACAATTCGATTGATTTCGTTTTAGGTTTATACGCGCGAATAAAGACCTCTTTACTACCTTTATCCCGATGAATGCCCAACACTGCCATCACATTTTCATAATCGCCGTTAATAATGCAGTCCATCTCATTTTTCGACAATAAATTTTTCATTTCTCCCTCACTACAGGAACTCAAAACCGCAAAGTCATGCGGAGTATCATTATTCTCTGATTTTACAGTTTTACTTTTAACTGTGTTGGCCATAACTATAACTCCAAAATATAAACAAAAAAACAGGTTACGAAATACATATAAAAACAAATCAAAAAAATTGCAAGAATTTTATTATTTTTTTCACCAAGAGCATCCTCTAATTTCCTTTTAAAAACAAGTAGATTAGCATATAAGAAAGACAGCAAAAATTTCTGTCTGAAAGAAGAATGAGATAGAAATTTCAGCTCCCTTCAAACAGCAAAAACATCTTCCGAAATCATATAAAAAAAGCATACAATTTTCACTATTTTTTCCATTTATATTTTGTTAGCAACTTTCATCACAAAGAAATACATTCTACTATCATTTGTCATTTCATTTTTTTTGCACAAGAAACAAAAAAAAATTTTTTTATTTTTTTTATCATTTTTTTTACATATTTTCAAAATGCAAACGCATTTTTTCTCAGCAACATACCTATACAAAAAAATCATCAAAAACAAATATTTAAATACATTTTTACGCACCAAAAACCTCTCAAAATTTCACCTTTTTCTCCCCTAAAAAAATTTTTCATTCAGCCCGATTTTTTTAATGATTTTTTAATCTATTTGTGTATATACAATGACTAACAACCAAGACGAAGAAAATTCGTGTTTACAAAATAAAAATTATATTTATACTTAACCTTGTTTTTATAACAAATTATTTGGAGAATTGAAATGACATTCAATGAAAATTTAATTAGAGAAGCTGCTTATTACAATTGGCAGAATGCTGGTTGCCCGTTCGGTCAGGATGAAAAATTCTGGAATATGGCAATTGAACAAATCTATGGTTCAAAAGCTACAAAGTCTTGCTGCAGCACATCTTCTTCTTCTAAGAAGACAGCTTCTTCCAGCAAAAAAACATCTTCTTCTAAATCAAAATCCAAGAAGTAAGATTTTTTTGAAAACCTAAAAAAAGACCACCTGTAATTAGGGTGGTTTTTTTATATGAAAAACAGAAAAAACAACATAAACCTCAATCATTATTTACTTAAAATTAAGCTATAAAATCCTAGACTAAAAACACAGAAAACAACTAAAGCAAAGCGATACCAGAATGAAACAAATGAATCCGTTAAAAAGACTAGACATTGCATGTTTTTTGCGTTCGCAATTATATTTAGCGCCGGTACTTTTATTATTCTATCAACAAAACGGTTTAACCATAGCAGATTTTGTTCTGTTTCAAGGAATATTCCAATTAACCGGCATCATTTTTGAAATTCCATGCGGATACATTGCCGATGTCATATCCAAGAAAAAAGTACTGATTTTAGCTTTCTTGTGTTTCTTTTTAAGAGCCGCGCTATGGCTTAGTTTTTCGGGTGTATACATTATCTTGTTAGGTGAACTTTTCAACGCTCTTTCTCGAGCATTTTTATCGGGTGTATATGATAGTTACATATACGATTATCTAAAAAACGAAAACAAGACCAAACGCATGTTAAAGGAATGTGGTCGCACCAATTTTGCCATGTCATCGGGAGCCATGTTTGCCGCGGTATTTAGTGCCGTGCTATATAACAAATACGGTACGGTAATACTTTTAAGTTTAGAATTTTGCCTAACATTAATCAGCATCATTTTACTAACCACATTACCCAACCCACCATCAGCACGTCCGCACGCACAAACAATAAAGGAAAAATTTAACGAAATAAAAGACACCACTATTGCGACAATAAAAAACAAAAACATCAATGTTTACATATTATATTCGGCATTACTTTTCTCAACAACATCACTATTTTGTTGGTGTTTTCAACCATTATTAAAAATATCGTCGGCACCTGTAATAAT
This sequence comes from uncultured Alphaproteobacteria bacterium, assembly GCA_949297665.1. GTDB lineage: Bacteria > Pseudomonadota > Alphaproteobacteria > RF32 > CAG-239 > CAG-267. Next base: position 36,380 of record CASFTO010000074.1, read on the forward strand.
GTTCAGTTCCATTTACGTTATCAATCACGCCCTAAGAGCTGCATTTTCATTTTACGTCAACAAGCTCAAAAAGTTTTTCGGGTTCAACCGTCTATTAGTTATCACAACATTTTTATGCCTATATTCATTTGCCTGCATGATATTAAGTTTTTATTTCAAACAACCGAACGTTGCCTTTATCTGTTTAATTTTTGTATGCATCGGCATCGGTTTCCAACTGGCCTTTGCGATTGCCAACATCAACCACATTCATAATTTTGCACTTGAAGAAACACGCGCCACCATATCATCAGTAAACAACATGCTCCAACAAAGCATTTCGGGAATATCATTAATTTGTTTCAAATTTGTAATAGCTCCGGACAATGAAAACAGCGGATTAAGTTTTGCCGGAGCATTTTCGGTATTCGGCATTTTCTATATGAGTTTGTTTATTTTCTTACTGTACATCATTTACCAACGTTCCCGTGAACCGGTCAAATAGAGAACAGAATAGATAAATCATTTAAAAAACATACTTTTTCTTTAACGAAAAATAAAGTAATCATCCTTAAAATAAAGCAAAATTATTGTTTAACCGAAAGAGGATTATCACATGTCTGCTTGGATTATTTTTCTGATAATATCACTGGTATGTTTCGTCATAGAAATATACAGCCCGACGATGTTTTTCTTAAATTTCGCCGTTGCCGGAATTGTATGCACATTATTGGCATTATTTACGGAGAATTACAATATACTCGTCCCGATTTTCACGGTATTATCCATTATTTTCGTACTATTCTTACGTCCGTTGCTCAACATCAATCCGAACAAAGAAAAAAAGCACAGTTTTGAATCACAATATATCGATCAAACAGCCACCGCCATAACCGACATAAATGCATTCTCGGGCCGTTTAAAAATTTACGATGAAGACTGGGAAGCCCGCACCACCGATGAAACAGCTCCTGAAATCAAAAAAGGCTCAAAAGTAAAAATTGTCAGCCACAACGATTTAACCATGTTTGTTGAAAAGAAAGGAAAAAAATAATGGAAACCTTATTAGTTGTACTGGTAATCACGGCAATTGCTATAGTAATAAAAGGTTGCATTATAGTTGAGCAACAAGAAGTCGTAATCATTCAGCGTCTCGGAAAGTATAAAGAAACACTAAGTGCCGGACTTAATTTCATTGTTCCATTCATAGACACCCCCAAAGGGATATACCGAAAAGTAAGCACGACCTATCCGGACGGAAGAACATATTCATATATGCAAAAAAGCACCCGTTTAGATTTAAGAGAAACCGTATATGATTTCCCTCGTCAAAATGTGATTACCAAAGACAATGTATCCATATCAATAAATGCGGTTTTATATTTTCAAATCATCAATCCGGAAAAGGCCGTATACGGGGTTGAAAATTTATCTGAAGCGATTGAAAAACTAACTCAAACCACCTTACGTCAATTAATCGGTAAATTAGAATTACAAGAAACATTGGTATCACGCGACAAAATCAACGAAGAGTTACGAGGTATTTTAGATTCCGCCTCAGACAAATGGGGAGTAAAAGTCAACCGCATAGAATTGCAAGACATCACGCCACCATCGGATATTCAAGCCGCCATGGATAAACAAATGAAAGCGGAACGAGAAAAGCGCGCCATGATATACGAAGCGGAAGGAGAAAAAGAATCATCTATCCGCATCGCAGAAGGACAAAAAGAAGCAGCCATCCGCAAAGCAGAAGGAGAAAAAGAAGCAACGATATTGAAAGTCAAGCATAAAAATCGCGCAAGCGAGCATTTAATATCGTAATCATTTTATGAACGACAGCAATAACGGCAAGCTTTCCCGGTTTGCCGTTATTTTTCAGCCTAAAATAAAAATCTCGTAAAAT
>CASFTO010000075.1 GCA_949297665.1 uncultured Alphaproteobacteria bacterium
AGTGCCCTTTCGTATCTTTGAGCATTACTCAAATTGCCGCCGATTGTTTCTCCTGCCATGCGTTTGAAAGGAATATTGGCATCAAAGCGGCGTTTATCTTTGACATAAGCCGGTTTGAATGATTTTGTCTGATAGCCATTTCCGTTAACGACTTTTCCCGGCAAAAGCGGTGATACAAAAGGTGTAATCCGAGGTTTGCTGTCAGTTACATCAAAAAAGATTTCTTCTTTTTCCGAGGTTTGAATGTTTGGAAAGAAGGTATCAAGCAAAAAAGAAGACGGTGTCGGCAAGTTTTCAACTACCTTGGACAACACATGCGTTGAAAAAATATCCATAATTTTAACTCCTAATCTTAATAGGCTTGGTTTGATTTTACAAAAATACACTTAGCGCGCAAAGCTTCTACCAAAGTAGAAACATCTACACCAGCTTTGAGTGCCGCCAGATTAAACTCACCGGTTAAATAAACCACAGCTTGTTTTTCTTCAGATGAAGCATCTACGGTTTCTGCCAAAACAGCTTCGGGATCTGCACTACATATGGTATAATTGCTCTCGCTCTTACTCAAAATTGTGCCGCGTTCATATTTTCCGCCAGTAACGGTAACCAGCTTTGAAACACGCGGAAATTCTCCGGCCAGAAGATTATCTGCCGAAGTTGAACCTAAATCTGTAAATCCTTGAACTGTCATCTTATTCTCCTTTAGCATAGGCGGCAATTCTCTTGGCCACCATATCGAGGGTTTCTTCGCTCATATCGTTTGCCGGCATAATTTCTGGATTTTTAACCTTGGCCATTACGGCGGCAAAATCAGTTGTTGGCTTGGCAGTCGGCACTGTATCCAAAATCATAAGAATATCAGCTGCTGACAAATCTGTTTTGGCGAGTAACATTTGTGCCGTTGCTTCTTTGCCCTTGGTTGTATCTGAGGCAAAGACTTGGCTCATGCGCTCTCTTTCAGCCTGCTTAATCTCAGTGGCCGAAAAATTAGTTTGATTTTCAATCATTAAAGTTTTCTCCTTATGGCTAAGGTCTGAAATTATTTCCTCAAAAGAGGACAAACCGTCCGCCAGACCTTTGCGGACAGCTTCTTGACCGATAAAGACATCTCCGCCGCCAAAATTTTGCACCACATCTTCCGGCGAAATATTGCGGTTTTGTGCGACTTTTCTGATGAAAACATCAGCCAAAGCATCTACATGGGCTTGTATTTTGGCGCGCCCTGCTTCGGTTTGAACATTTGGTCTTTTGTTTGGACTTTGCGAAGACACAATTTCAATGGTTTTGTCTTCATCATTTTTTTCAAAAATCGAAACAACACCGATTGAACCTAAAATCGCCGTATCTGCGGCCAAAATCCGGTCACAACTTGAGAAAATCCAATAAGCCCCTGAACAGCAAGCGCCCGAAGCATAAGCGATTACCGGTTTTTGACCACGTGCCTTATAAATAATGTCTGCGACCTCCGAGCACCCGTTGACTTCACCTCCCGGACTATCAAATCTAAGACAATCGCTTTGATAGTTGGATCTTTTAGGGCTTTGTTAAAATCTTGAGCAAAAAGCTCATAAGATGTAGCACCACAAACCTTGGTTAAGAGATTGGCATAACGAAACAATGGTCCGCAGAGCCTAATAACACAAACGCCGTCTCGAACTGAGGCGGCGTTGCTGTCTTTCATTTCTTTTCCCATTTCTCGGGCAATGGCTTCCGGCGGTTTATTGTTCTCCTTGGCTAAGCTCATCATGGTTTGTAACATCTCCGGGGTTATCGCCCAGATTGTTTTGTTGAATAGTTTCATAGTATTTCCTTTCTGATATGAAAAAAGCCTCAACAATGTGAGGCTTTATGTGCAATATTTTAGAATTTATATCATTTTTTTAGAATATAAGAAACTCCGCGGGTTGTTCCAAGCTTTGTTAAAAATCCTTTTTTTACAAGATTTTGAACCGATTTTCTAATCGTTTCAGCATTTTTACCTGTTTTTTGAACAATCTCCGGCATACTTAATTCCGTTTTTATAGCAAACAAATCTAAAATTTCGTGTGCTGTAGATGATAACTTATCCGTATTTTCTTTTTGCAAATTTTGAACTTTTTCTTCTAATGCTCTTTTTTGTTTTTGTAGAGAAGTCACAAAAAATGATAACCATGGTTCATAATCCACGTGCTCTCCCCATATCGTTTTTTGGGTTCCTCTTAAGGATCTATAATAGGCATCTTTGCTGGCTTCAATAATTGATTCCATAGAGGCATAAGGCATATAGCCGTAATTATTCTTAAGCATCAACAAAATTGTTAAAGCGCGAGACATTCGCCCATTTCCATCCGTAAACGGGTGAATAGATAAAAAATGTACAATAAACACACCAATGGTAATAATCGGATGCAAAAAACGATCATTAAACGTGTCATTTGTCCATTGTATTAATTCGCGCATAAGCCTTGGCGTATCAAAAGGAGTAGCCGTTTCAAAAATCGTACCGATTTCATTACCTGATGCATCATAAGCCGCAACTCTATTGGAATCGGTTTTATATTCTCCGCGATGACGTTCATCTTTGGAGGAATATTTTAAGAGTATTTGGTGTAACTGCTTGATATAGTTTTCAGTTAACGGAATATCCTCATAGTTTTCAAATATGGTATTAATTAAATCTGAATAGCCAGCAACTTCCTCTTCATCTCGTGAGCTAAAAGATTTTTTATTGATGTTGCTAAACAGTTCTTCAATTTCGGCATCGGTCATCTTGTTGCCTTCTATTCTGTTTGAAGAACCAACAGATTCTATTGTGGCAACCCGTTTCATAACCTTTAACTCTGCCGGAGTCAAATTTAATGCTCCCGCATGCCAAGAACCCATAAATTGGTCTATCTCAGCAATTTTATTCAACATATCCGATGTTATTGTAATGTCTTTTATTCTTGGCATATTACCTCTCTTTACTTTACCAGATATTACCAGATATTACCAGATAAGTCAAGAAATTGTTCCCAGATACACCAAAAAGCATTACCAGATAAGGATATTTTATTTACCAGATACTTCTTTATCTTCCTCCAAAATTACAGTTTTTTCATTACTTTTTACTTCATCCAAGCCCATTTTCTTAATTTTATTCTTTTCTCGGGCGCGTTGTTCCAAAACTTCTTCCCAGTCCAAACCTTGACTTGCACATTCGGCTTCCAGAGTAGATAAGCCGATTTCCATACGAATTTGGCAGGCTTGAGCTTCTTTTACCGGATCAACCCAACCACGCCCCGGACCAATCCACTTGCAACGACTGTAAGCATAGCGATTTTGATAAAAATCTGGCGCATCTATCAAGCCTTTGTTAACTACCTCTTCCAACCAAAGTTCATAAACTGGTGTTGCCCAGTAGTCAGCAAGCCACTGTCTTCTGCCGTTAAAATAACGCCAAGCTTCAAGCAAAGCCGAGCGCGCGGAAGAATAATTGGTTTTGGAAAAGTCTTTTAGAAGCAGTTCATACGGAATATTCAATCCGGTACCGATATGACGAAGCAGATTTTCAACAAAAGCCCCATAAGCCGAGTTTGGGCGAGACGGAGTGAATGGTGCAACCTTATCTCCCGGAAATATCGGGATAATAGAACCGCCCTCCAACTTAACTTGCCAATCCTTTTTAGCATTTAAGTAATCATCTGTTGAACCGCCAAACAACTCATTTAGCTCTTCACCACCCATTGGGGTTTCAATAAAAGCGGCAATCATAGCATTAACAATCGCTGCTTGCAGTTCTGAACGCTCATAATGGTCAAGCATTTTGAACATGGGCATAATTGAGGCTAAAATCGGTTTGCCTCGCGTTTGCCCAATACGGTTAATATCATGAACATGTAAAACGCGCCGGCGGCCAAAACTCGTAAAAGCAGGAATCCTCTGCCAGATTGGCGTTTTACTCCAATAATCTCCCGGATGATCGGTTTGGATATGGTAGGCAATCGGTGCACCAAATTTATCAATCTCAACACCACCGCGCATATTTTTACTATCACAACCATTCTGCGGATTAGATAATCTATCCGGTTCTATCAACTGCAAGGTGGTTGCAAAATCTCTGTCCGGCAACCACAAGGCCAAGGCTAAAGCCTCTCCATTGACAAGACAAGATTTGAATATTTGTGTTGTCAAGCCTTGAAAATTAAGGCTTCTGCCGGCATCACAATTAAAACTCTCCGCCCAAGAGCGCCATAATCCTTCGACCTTTATCTGCCATTCTTCCTCCCACTCTTTGCTTTTGCCGAGTGCTTTATAGTCGGGCTTGACCGATAAGCGAAAACCCGTACCCACAATATTATCGGTTAAGGTTTGCATGGCGCCGGAGGCAATTCCATGATTTCTTGATAAATCACGTGAACGAGCCACCATGGTTGAGAGTTCCGGTAATAAATCGCTATCTGCTGAACCTCGTCCCGGTTGCCATGAGGCAATCTCTCGCAAAGTATGTGATGCTGCTTTGTGTGATGTTTCTGACATTAAAATGCTACTTTCATAATTCTTCTTTTGCAGAATGGCTTTCCTTCGGCTATTGCTAACTGGGATTTGAGGCTCGATATATAAGCGGCCAATTCGGCTCTATTCGTTTGATTATAGCTAACAGAGCCAAAATTTCCGACATTAACCGAAACCTCTTTGGCGCCAATCATAAGTTTGTGATAAGCCTCTTCCGCTTCGGCCAATCTGATTTTTAACGTTTCTTTATCTATAGCCATGGGTTATCTACCTTTGTTGCTTTCATTTGAATAAATTTTGCCGGTTTTCTTTTGGGCTTAGCTTCAGGTGTTGCCGGAATTAATGCCTCTAATTCTTGCCATGCCTTTTCGCTCATGCGGTCAAGTCCATAAATTGCGGCACCGGCTCGGGCATAAACTCGGCAGTCCAATGCCTCATTTCGTCTGGTTGGGTCCTTTTCCCAAACAGGCTTTGGATAGCCATTACTTATTTTTACGATTTGCCTTTCTGCCGTTAATTGTTTGAAATATTCCTCTCCATATTGCGGAAAATGACATTGACCAAACTGTGAGGCATCTTCGCCAACACGCTCAGTTTTCAGCCAACGATAAAGCTCCGTTTTAATTATCGGACCGGAAACATTCCAAACTTTTAAGCCTTTCTTTTTTGTATCAGCCTTTGAAGTTGAAAGAATCATGGCTGTATCTCGGCTTTGGCCTTTGATTGCAACCACTGTATGCGGTTGACTGGCTCTGGCACCACTACCACCCCAAACGGCCTGACTAAATTTGCTGACAAAACCATAGACATCTTGGGTTGCATAGCCGGAATCCACACACATAACCCGAATGGGCATGCTAATACCACTTGCATGAGGATAATCTTTCATCAGGACTTGCTCAAGTTTATGCCAGACTTCTGGATGTGCCGTATCTCCGTCCAAAACAAAATATTCCACTGACCAGCTTTGTTTTTGCCTTCCCCATGCAACAACTTCACATTCTATACGGTCCTTTTGAATATCAACACCAGCCGTTAAGAACAATCCTCCGTAAGGAATCGTGCCAATCGGATAAGTTTCTCTGGTTTCATAAAGTCGTTGCCATTCAGGTGCTTCACTTTCTTGCTCGTAGGTTTCACCTAAAATGGTATTTTGGAAACCTTGGATGAGACTAGGATTTTTCTTTGTCTTCTCATAAATATCTATACATTCTTGCCAAGAAAGCCATCCCACTGGAGAATAAAGCGAAGATAAATGGAAACCTGCAGTTATACCGTCAAATTTCGCTGTTGCTCTCCATTGTCCTTGAGCCAGCATTTGCGTTTTATAATGCTCGCCAATCAATTTGTGACAATGGCAACATTCATATTCCGCTTTGCCGTTCTCTGCACGAATTTGCGCCCACTCTAATTTTTGAAACTCTCCACAAAACGGACAAGGCACAAAAAAGTAGCGTTTGTCTGAGTTTTCAAACTCTCGCTCTATATTAGACAAGCCCTTAATCGTCGGTGTTGAGACTAAAAAAATCTTTTTTCTTTTGTTAAAGGTTGCTGTTCTGCGCTCTGCCAACAAAATCGGATCGCCTTCACCGTCAATGTCTTGAGGATAACCATCAACTTCATCCATAAATAGATAACGCGCCGGCATAGAACGCAAACCAACGGCAGAGTTAGCTCCGGTCATGACCAATACGCCGCCTTGAAAATCTTTGGAAAGCATCGTATTACCCTTGTCTCGTGAACGAGGCGAACTCACCAAATTTCTAAGGGCCGGACAATCTTCAATCAATGGGTCTATTCTTTGACGAGAATTACGTTTGGCCATTTCCACAGTTGGGGAGACAGCCATTATCGGTCCGGGCGCTTTGTGCATAATATATCCAAGCCAGTTGTTACCGCACTCTGTTCCACCAATTTGTGCGCCTTTCATAAAAACAACCTTTTGTACCGGGCTTTTAGGAGATAAACAATCCATAATCTCTTTTAAATAAGGAGTGCGTGCGGTTCGCCAACGACCCGGCTCAGAAGCAGATTTTGATGACAACATTCGGTATTTATCTGCCCATTCCGAAACCGACATATAAGAATCCGGCTCTACGCCTTTGAAAAACTCTTCTTCTATAAAAGCTTCAACATCAAAGCTCTCGTTCAATAAGTTCTTTGCTTTCGGATAAGAGTTTTCGGACATACTCATCTAATACCACCACAGTTTTGTGTTCATCTGTTTCTAAATCGGCGGCAAGAAGAGCTCCGTAACGCGTCGGAAAAGAAACAAACAAATCACGCAAAGACCGTCCGAGGTTAAAAGCATGCATTCCGGCTTTTTTACGGTCAATCGTTTCTCCTGTCATTTTTTTAAGTTTAGCCTTGGCAATCATAGCGCGATAGTAAACATCTGCAGTTTTGGCCTGTTGAAAGCTTGAAGGATTAACCTTACTATTCTCATTTCCATGTTCAAAAAAATTTTCCGGATGCCGAGATTTGCTTGGATCAGTATTTTGCAACCATTCTTGATTGGCTTTTTCAACATCTATCTTGCCGTCTGTTGTTTTATGAATGCGTCCGCTCTTTACCGCCGTTTGCACCGCATTAAGGTGAACACCGCGAATCTTGGCATATTCCCGCATTGATATTTTCTGCCCCATGTTTTGATCTACTTTACTAAATTTTAAACCCTGTATTTATAGAATGTATGAAATTAATGATAATTTGGAGAAGTCAGATGGCTCTTGATTTAAGCAAAACCGTTGTTGAAATTTTGAAGCAAAATCCTCAACAATATTTTACAGCCCGACAATTAGCTGAAAAGGTTTTTGAACTCAAAACAACAGAATGCTATGCTAAAATGAAACGAAGCAAGGCGACTGTTTCTCCAATAGACACTGAAGATGCTCTCATAGACCAGCTTGTTTCTGAGATTGCTGCATATACTAAGCGTATAAAAGAATTATCAACTCATATTAAAACAACTGCAGACCGTCCGAGAAAATACTATTATACAGAACAATCTGATGTACAAGAAATTGAAACCATAGAAGAAATCTCTAATCCCAAAAAAATAGGACACCCGGAACATGATTCCTATCCTTTATTATGCCAATACTTATTTACAGAACAAAATATCTATCCCAAAAGAATTGATGAAAAGAAATCATCCAATACAAAAGGTACTAACGGAAACAAATGGCTGCATCCAGATATTGTAGGACTGAAAAATTTATCTGAAAAATGGAATCCTGATGTTATTTCTTGTGCTAACAAACATGCTTTTAACAAAACATCTGTATGGTCATTTGAAGTAAAAATTAAAATAAATTCATCTAACGTTAGAGAATGTTTTTTTCAAACTGTATCTAATTCTAGTTGGGCTAATTATGCGTATTTGGTCGCACAAGATATTGATAGTAATGCAAAAGAAGAATTAGATATTTTGTGTTCTGCTCACAATATAGGTGTTATTTTACTAAACTCTGTTAATCCTTCGGAAAGTCAAATATTAATTCCAGCAAAGGAACGAAATCAACTTGATTGGAATATGATAGATAGAATAGTTAAGGAGAATCCTGATTTTAAAGAATTCATTAATCTCATTACTGAATTCTATCAAACAGGAAAAATTAAAAGCAGAGATTGGGATATACCTAAATTTTAACATTCCACTTGGCCGAGAGCTATCATTTTAACTGTGCCATCTTTGATAAAGGTTGCACGCCACTGTTCTAGTCTCTTTTCTTTAAGCAGGCGTTCCATAATGAGGCTATAACCTTTGGTATGCTGTCCGGCCCAAGCAAATTCATCAACATCGTATTCGGCTTTTTTAACCAAAGAGCTGGTATTACACATCAATCCCTCAAAACTCTCTAGTAAAATATCTTTGTCTTTTGCCTCAATACCTTGCTCTTGTATGTCGATTATAAAAACATCGTTATGCATTAACATTTTGAATCTCCTTATCTTTTTCTCTATAACTACAGTAACGCTCTTATTGACACACAAGTCCAGTAAATAACGTGTTGAAAATCAATAATTATTCGATATTAAACCATTCCGAACAAGTGGCTAACAGATGGTTATAATCACTACTTGTGGCTTCTTCATAAAAAGCATCTTGTTCTTCTTTGGATAGTTTTGCTCGTCTCATGGCTCGTAAGCAAAGCCCCAGTAAATTAAAAGCATTTCCATCTTGGCCAACGAGTTGCACCGTAATTTCAGGATATTTTACATCAGACATTTTTCTCTCCTTTCGCTTCATTGTTTGTTCAATGAACGCTCTTCTTGGGCTTGAAGTCCAGTTAATTCTGCTTGATTTTCAAGTAATTGAGCTTTATTTCCGCTATATTCTTCCCAACGTTTTACAATCACATCACAAAACTTGGGATCAAGCTCTATAAGTCTAGCATTTCGACCGGTTTTTTCGGCTGCAATAAGAGTTGATCCGGAACCACCAAAGCCGTCTAAAACGACATCTCCTGGTTTTGAACTGTTGTTTATAGCTCTTTCCACAAGCTCAACAGGCTTCATTGTCGGGTGCAAATCATTCTTGACCGGTTTATTGTATTCCCAAACGTCTGATTGATTGCGATCTCCGCACCAATAATGCTTATTATCGGCCCGCCAACCATATAAAATTGGCTCATACTGCCGTTGATAATCTGCTCGGCCTAAGGTAAAAGTGTTTTTTGCCCAGATAATAAAGGTTGACCACTTACCTCCGGCATTGATAAATGAATTGTAAAGAGTATGTAGCTCGCTTGAACTCATGCAAACATAGGCAGCTCCTTGACAATACATCATCAGATTAGATAAGGCGTCGGTCAGAAATTGGGCAAATCCGTCTCCTAAATTATCGTTCATTATCTTACGACCACCTAATGAGCCGGCATGATAACGGATGCTGTCTTTCATGGTGGAACCATAATTCACATTATACGGCGGATCGGTAAAAATCATATCTGCGACGTCATTTTGCATAAGTTTCTGAACATCATCTATCAGCGTTGTATCTCCGCAAAGCAATCTATGATTTCCTAAAATCCAGATATCTCCTGGCTTTGTTATGGCTTCCGTTGGAAGTTCGGGAATTTCATCTTCTTCTGTTTGCGGTTCTGGAGCTGCCTCTCCGAATGTATTTAATTCTTTGAGTTCTTCCTCTGAAAATCCTAAAATATCTAAATCAAAATCAAGCTCAGAGAGTTCTTTCATTTCCAGAGCTAGCATTTCCTCATCCCAACCGGCATTAAGCGCAATTTTATTATCGGCGATAACTAAGGCTTTACGTTGGGTTTCACTTAAATGAGGCAGACGAATAACCGGAACTTCTTTTAACCCCATACGCTGCGCGGCCAAAAGTCGGCCATGTCCGGCAATAATAACATCATCACCTCCGATTAAAATCGGATTTGTGAAACCAAATTCCTTGATGCTGGCGACAATTTGAGCGATTTGCTCATCATTATGCGTGCGAGAATTGCGTACATAAGGAATGAGCTTATCGGTAGGATAATTCTCTAAAAACTCCATGATTTTCTCCACGAGACAGATAAAAAATCGCTTCAAGTGACTAGTAACCGAAGCGACCGAAGGGTGACCAGTCAAAGTGACCAGCCAGATTTTATAACTTATTGATATTTTGTGATTTATGGGTGACCAGTGACCAGCCAAAAAATTCTTGTTTCGCTAGAAAAATGCCGCGGCTTGCGCCCCCGCATAAGGTTTAATCACAGGAAGGACCCGCTCGATATACAAGACCATTTCTACATAACTTTGCAAAGATGGGCTGATTTAGGCCTAATTCTGATATAATTTCGGATGGGGTTTGAGTGATCGACAGTATTGTGGTTTGGATTTTACCTTCCTTGATAATTTTAACTTCAGCACTTGGAAGTTCTGACTTTCCAATACAAGACGACAAATAAACAAAGCATTCATCATTATCTTCCAAATATCTCAAGGCTAGCTTGCGGGCATAAAGATTTAAGCTAACATCAGCTTTACTGGCATCTTTGGCCCAAGGGCTACCTCCGCCAACCGGGCAAGTTACGCCATAAAAATCGCAAGCAAGTTTTCGGCCGGTAACACCACAATCTGCTATTGAGGAATGATATTGATAAATCCCAGTGCCGTTAATAATGATATTTTTTGGCTTTTCATTTAACGTTTCAATAATAAAATCCGTCAGATCTTCATATTCTAACATTGGAACAGCAGCAATAGCTGTTTCCACCTTACCACAAGCATCTAAGGTTATCTGAGTTTTTATATCAATCCCAAGATTTTTACTTTGACGAGCTTTTTGATACAAAGCACGATTTAACTTGCGAGCTAAAAACATCTCACGACTGATAAAATCTTCCCCTTGGCAAGCATAACCAACAAATATACCTTGATCACCCCAGCCGTTCTGTTCAATACCTTGTTTTATGTCTGCTGATTGTTGCCCGATAAGGTTAATAATTTCAACTTTTCGGACATCAATCGCATATTTTCCCCAGCGCTCCGCATAGTTCTCATCATAACCAATATCTCGCAAAGCATCTTTGACAAACTCTTTAACCTCTGACAAATCGACATTTCCGGAAACTTCTCCTCCTAAAACTACAGTATTGTCTTTAAGCAAAACCTCCACCGCATAACGGACATTCTTATCTTGAGCCAGCAGGCGATCCAAAATGTATGATGAAATATAATCTGCTGTTTTATCCGGATGCCCGAGAGAAACAAACTCTGCCGTCTTTTTCATAGTTTTTCCTTCATAAAAAAAAGCCCGCAGAATTTAATCTGCAGGCACAAACAAAAAAAGGGAACAAGCCTTAAATACAACTCGTTCCCGATTATAGCTATTTTTATAAACTATTTTTCATTTTTTGTCTTGTCTGTTTTTGTCGCGACGCTAGATGATAAAGATATGTTTTCATTTAACTTGTCTATTTTTGATAAAAACTTTTTTTGTAATTCTATTAACATCGCTTGTTGTTGTATAGTTTCTTCTGTCATTTGTTTGACGGTATTTTCCAAAGACACAATTTTATCTATATGAAGTTTATCTATCTGTTCTTTGTATATCTGAACTTCCCGTTCATAGCTATCTTGTAGTTTTTGTATCCTATTATCATTGTAAATTTGAACAGCACCTATAAATAAAGTACATATAATAGTAATAACTGTATATCTTATATTTGTTTTAACAGACTTTTTGTTTTCTAATGATGTCTTTTGAGCTTCCTCTGCAATTGTTGCCGTATTTACATTGGTTTGTTGTGAATTTATAAGCAAATTTGTTGTCAAATTCTGATTCTCTGCCATTTGTAAAATCAATTTATCCGTACTATTGCATAACTCCTTTAATGTATCTATTTTCTCTTGTTCTTTTTCGTTTTTTTTCTGTTCATATTTGATTATTGTCTCAGATAATTTTTTGTTTGGTTCTTGTACTCTGGCAACAGATGCCGCAGAATGTATTAACTTGTTATTATTTTCCATATTTGTATGAATTTGCTTCATTAAATCTGGCGAAAAAAGCTTAGATAATGCACTATTAACTAATCCAGAATGAGTTTTATTTACGTTAGATAGTCCCTGTGCAATTTTTGAGAAAGAAGAATTATTTAGTTTATCGTTTATATTTACTCCTGAAACACCTGTTCTCATATTAGAAAGTCCTCGGGCAAGTTTTGAAAGAGATGAATTATTTGTTTTATCAAGCGCATTTAATAATCCAGAACATTGTCCAGAAACAACCCTATCCAATGATTTGGCAGAGTTCGCTAGAGGCACAGAATCTAATTTAATTTTACTGACGTCTATTTTTTTATTTTCCTTCACCACTTTATGTTCCATTCTTTAATTTATTATTGAAAAACCATTACTTATATAGGTATTATAAAAGAAAAACACAATATTTTCTTAAAAAAATCAATATATTTATTTAAGCAGATTAACTAAAATCTTCACCAGCGCTTTTTCGTAATGGCGACTAAGGTTGCTGCGGTGGAGACCGAACTCATAGCTCAAGACTTTCCAAGGGATTCTGGCGCCGCGTTTCCACACTAGCTTTCTTTCCCAAGGTTCCAGCACTTCTAGCCACTCCAAGACCTCATCCATTTGGGTAATTTGTTCCGTTGTCGGTCGTATTTTTATCGGTTTTCTATCCATAAAGGCGATTTCTTGCGGGGTATAGATAATATCCGGCATAGTGGAGTGGTAGCCTTGAACTTTTACCGGCGGCAGGAGTTTCATTACATAAACCGCGGATTCAATTCGCATTTTGATGTCATCAAGGGTTAAATTTGTCATTGAACACCTCCTTGCCGAGCTAATTTCGGCAGACGAAAACAATCGCCAATGGGTGAAAATGAGTTCAATCCTGCATCACCCTTAGCCCATTTAATAACTTTGGCTTGCCAGTCGGTTATGGGTTTGTTACCGGTTTTCCACTGCTTTGCTGTGTAATAATCGTAAAATTCTTGCGGATTGATGTTTTTTAAGCCACGAACGGCACAATAAATCTTCACATCTTCCAAACTCGGAACATCGCCAAGATATGAACTTTCTTTTTTGTTAGTTTTTTCTTTTATTTCCTTCTTTATTTTTTTGTTTAAATAATCTTCATGTTTATTTTCATTATCATCTTCATCCTCATTAAGCTTAGCATTTGCCGATTTTTCAGCTTGCTTTTGCTCAGCATTTGCTCTGCGTTTGCTGGCGGCTTTGGTTGCTATTGCTCGCCGTTTTTCACAAACCGCATCATATTTTGAGAAGTTGTCTTTAATGCTCTCGGCCATAAAATCATAGGCTTTGCTGATTTCTTGAGATATGGGTTTCATGGGTTCACCATACAAAACCATTTCACACAGAGCAGTCATTAACTCTCCACGCTGTTTTAAGTTAAGATGATTGGACAAGGCCAAAAACTCCGGCGCAAACACGATAAAACTTTTCTTTTTATCCATTTTGACCTCCTAAACTTTTCTTGACGCGCTGTATGCCTTGAACCCATTTCAATGCCAACTTTGCCCTTTGAACTTCGCGGTTGATTTCTTTTTCCAAACAGTTGAGTTGTTTTTCTTCCAACTCTAAAAGGGCTAAAACCGGCACTCGTCGGATTGTCTCAAAGATAGGTTTGTTCTTTGTGTATTGCATAAAAACCTCCGTTAAAATTGTCTTACGCAAAGAACAAGTCAAAATTGAAAAAAATCGTTCTTACTTTTTTAAACTTTTTTTCAATTTCTCAAAAATTTTATAGATTGTATTTTTGGAAATATGGATTTTCTGCGTAATCTCCTCTAATGTTTTGTCCTCTAATATCATATCCAAAACCAACATTTCGCGTGGGCTAAGTTTTTGCTCGGCTTTCTTTACCAGCGCTTTTAACTCGCTTTGTTCATAGTTGTCTTCGGAACTAATAGAGAAGTATTCCTCTTCATCGTCCAGATAAACAAAAAGACCAAAAGGCTCACGCATCTTGGTCTTTAACAATTTTTTGGCATAGTTTTGCAAGGAAGCAACAACATAAGCATCACTAGGAATCTCTCGTTGATGGAAATGCTCTATGTAAAACAAGAGCAATTCATGAACCAAATCTTGAACATCTTCGTGATTATTAAAATTTGCAAAGGTGGATAATTTTCTTACACAAGAAAAAATGGTAATACGGACATAGTCTGGTATGCCGTCAAAAAGTTTGTCATACATTTATGTAAACCTTTCAAAATGTTAGAAAGGCTTACATTTTCAAATGATAGTTCTATTGGGCCAAACTTTTTTCTAATATGGGTTGTGGATTTATTAAGAGCTAAACCCATATTTAGTACGATGCTCTGACCAAGAGGCCGGAATTGGAGATTTTAATAAATCGCTTATTTTCAAGCTTTGAGGCTGAGTACCGACGATAATAGCATCAATAATATCGGGCGCCAGATAAGTTAACTTCATCATTTTACTGATATAAACATGAGCCACTTTTTCTTTGCGGGCTAATTCTCGTAGCGACATGTCGCTGTTTTCGAGTTTATCGCGCCAATTATGAGCTTTGACCAGCGCGTTTAAGAGTGTTTCATCCACCGCTGTTTGGCTTTCTTCAGCCGGGATAACCTTCATATGCCCGCGTTTTCTTGAAAAGCTGATGTGATAAACCAACTCCGCCAAACCAGAATGTTCTTCAGATGCTTGTAAATCCGCCGTTTGAGATTTTTCAAGCAGCAGAGCCCCGAGAGGCAGCAAACGTATAACCAGTTTGTCCTTATAAATGATAACGCGTGAAATAAGCCGTTCAAGAATTTGGCGAAGGCTCTCTTGCGATAAATAAGTAAAGAAGTCTTCCGGAGCTTTTGTTTTTTGCAGCAACTCATTCATGCCGATTTCCGGCATATCCGGTTTGAGATATTTAAGCAGTTCGTTTAACAACAGTGGTGATTTTAAGATATTTTGAATTTTGCTTAACACAAACTTGTCAAGTTCTCCGACCGGAATGCTACCTAATTCGCAATGTTGATAGCCTTCTTTGACTGCCTTTAAGGAGACATAATACTCATAGGTGCGGTTCTTTTTTCGGGTTCTGGTCGGTATCATAGAGGAATTACAGCCGCAACCACACTCCAACATTCCTTTGAGTAAGGCATTCCTCACCACTCGAGAAGGTTTTAGTTTGCCATGGCGATTGCCAAGCCTTGTATTTTCAACTCGTTCCCATAGTTCTTTTGAGATAATCGCTTCTTGCTGACCATCATAAACAGTACCTTTATGGACAACTTTGCCGATATAAATCGGATTGCGGAGCATATAATCAATTTTTGAAACGGTAAATTCTTTAGCCGGAAGTTCAGTTCCATTCTTTTGTTTGCGGGCATTTATGCAATATCCTCCGGCTTTTAAGAAGGTGCAAACATCGCGTTCAGATTTGCAGGCGCTATATTTATTAAAAATCAGGCGGACAATCTCTGCCTCAGTTGGGTTAATTTCAAGATGTTTGTTTATGAGCATATAACCAAAGGGAACTTTTCCGCCCATCCACATTCCTTTTTTACGAGAGGCGGCAACCTTATCGCGAATACGTTCGGCCCCGACTTCTCTTTCAAACTGGGCAAAAGATAATAATACATTTAAGGTTAGTCGGCCCATAGAATCATAAGTATTAAAATTTTGCGTTACCGAAACAAAAGAGCATTTGTGCTTGTCCAACACCTCAATCAACTTAGAAAAATCAGCCAATGAACGTGTGAGACGGTCTATTTTATAAACCACAATCATATCGATTTTACCGGCCTCGACATCATGAATTAACCTTTTTAGAGCCGGACGATTGATATTACCACCGCTAAAACCTCCGTCATCATAGCGTTCATCCAACAATACCCACCCCTGATGCTTTTGGCTCAAAATATAGTTGGCTCCGGCCTCTCGTTGAGCCTCAAGGGTATTAAATTCCTTATCCAAGCCTTCGTCGGTTGATTTTCGGGTATAAATTGCACATCTGACTTTTTTCTGCTCTTCCATTATTTGCCTCGCAAGTTAAATCCAAAGAATGCACTGCCGGAGATTTTCATACCGGTAATTTTTTTGGCCATGCCGGATAAGCTCTTAAATCTTTGTCCGTCAAGTTCATAGCCGTTTTCAAGTACGCGGATGACATAATCGCGGCCTTTGTACTGTTTGATGATTTTGGTTCCAATCGGCGCGATTGCGACCTTTTTGACATTTGGTGCCTTGGCTGAGATTTTGCTCAAGAAGGAACGACTGGCCGAAGATAAACCGCCAAACTCCAATTCCTGCATCCGATAAGAAAGTTTGAGGATATAGGCCTCCTTGGTCTTTAAGGTTGGGTGTGCGTTAAAATAGCGTAAGAATAGCTTCTTTAACTCGTTAATATTCATGGTGTTGAGATTGGCTAAATCTTCCTCAATCATCGGAAACTCCTTTCGTTTCACAATGAATGCTTGGATTTTGCTTATTATCCAGTTCTTTCTGCAATAAATTATCTATACTTTTGTGTTGCAAGTAGGCCTTAAATTCAGGCCCAAACAGCGTCATAAAATCTTCTAAATCGGTCATGTTGTTCTCCTTTTGCAGAAGAACAAGTCAAATTTAAGAAAAATCGTTCTCACTTTTTTTATTTTTTTTGTAAACCGCAGTTTGAGCGGGATAATCGGTAAGGTAATCAAGTTGCGAAACAGGATATGCAGACCAATCAAAAAAACTTTTGTTTTACAATAAACTGGCAAATGGTAACTAAAAATAGAGAGGTTTTCAGCAAAAGTATAGATTTGAGCATTTTTTCTACAAAAGAACTGAAAATCTCTTAAGATGATTTCCAATGCTGTTACCAGCGCACTTAACAAATCGGCGCGAAATAAAGGGCTTTGCGGAAAGGATTTAAAACAAAAAAAGAGGAAGTATAAACTTCCTCTTTTCAAATTGGTGATCCCAACGGGATTTGAACCCATGTTACCGCCGTGAAAGGGCGATGTCCTAACCACTAGACGATGGGACCAATGATCGGAACAAGAGCGTTTATATATAGAAAAAAACAATAAGTCAACACTTTCTTTTTATTTTTTTCACATTTTTACACATAGTCCAAACAAACACAATAATATCAAGCAGTTAGTCAAACGTAATTAGCAATAACACACTAAGACTCTTTTCGCGAAACAATTGCTTTCATCATATCAACAGCCCCACCCTCTTCTTGTTTAGCAGCAGATATAGTATCATTTTTTATTTTATTTTCAATAGCTTGAGTGGATGATGAATTATTAGAGACCGATTCACCGGACTGATTTTGCAAAGTCCCTTCATTAACAAGTTCTCCGTTTTGCGGAATTGAAGAACTGTCTAAAGCATTTGGTTCAGAGATTTTTTTAAACAAATTTTCCAAAGCCTCATTTGCCTTCTTACTTTTAACCGCTTTATCTTCAGAGGCAGTAACATCTGTATTAGTTTCCGTTGAAGAAGGAGTTACAAATTCGGCAGCAGGTTTGGAAACAGGTACATTTACGTCATCCGAAGTTGATGAAACATCATTATCGGGAGTAAGCGTTTCCGATGATAAGATATTGTTTTGTTGCGCTTTAGCATTATTTTCTTGCATTTCTTTAATCATATCCACCGGAGCGTTTTCTGCAATTTTTTCTGCGTTATTGGAGATAATTTCGCTTCCGTCGGTTTTCGGTTGATTATTTTCATCCACAGATTTTTCTGTCATAAGAGGAACAAGCAGAGTCGGCTGCAAATTATCAGAAGGATTAAGAACGGTTGTGTCTTTTACATTATCGGAATTTTCGAGTTTCTCATTTTGAGTATTTTGCGTTTCTTCAACAATCGGTTTCATTTCAATCGAATGCTCTCCGCCTGCCTTAGTATTTAGCGAATAATTTTCGAGATTTGTTTTATTTGTATTGCTCAAAGATTTGTGTTCTTCTGATTGTATTTTATCATTAGGGAGTGTTTTTTCATTTACAACGGTATCCACACGAAGATTTTTCTGCGACACACGAATTTCCACACTTTTCTGAACAGCTACCACACCTTTTTCGCTGTCATAAATTTCAATTTTACCTTTTTCAAAAACGGGTTGAGTCTGCCGTTTTGTTTTCTTGATAATCGGTCGTTCTGTAATTTGTCCCAAAGCCGATTGCGGACGAGAAACGTTCTCTGCTTTTTGATGGAGTTCTTGCAAATATTCCGTCAATTCCGCAGCACCGTCACGATGCGGTAAATTTCCATCATTTGTAGTAATATTATCAGAAAGAGACTTTTCGTCAAAAGATTTCTCTGAAGAATTACCGGAGCTTTGTTCGGAAATAGGTTTTTTGGAACGTTGATTTAAATCAGGTTCAAGCGCATCATCATTTTGCGCCACGGAAACATTAATGTCTTGAGCTTTAGGCGGGTTCAATTCAGAAACCGGAGCTTTAGCTTCACTTGGAGCAACATTTTTTTTATTTTGCGCTAGTGAAGGCAATTTTTTTTGAGAGCTATGAAGATTTTTATTTTCCTCAAGTTTATCATCAGCTATATAATCAAAAACCACAGTTGCCGAAGACATCGGTGCGGTAGAATGACGATATTCGACCACACCGCCGACAGCCAAAACGAGTAACAAAAACAACATCAGCAGTTCTAATCGGCCCTTTGCTTTTAATTTTGAGACATCTTGATTATCCATAAAATCCCCCGTCAAAAATAAAAAAACTAAGGCATTATAGAACTGCTGATATATAAATGCAAGTATTTTAGAGGAAATACTCATACAAGTTACTTCAATTTCTCGACCAATCGCAGAAAGGCTTTAGTCAAATAGCGATTAACATTCATCATCAGATTTTTTGCACCGTCGCTATATTTTTCTTTGTTGACCACAACCGTTTCGGATATAATAGACATCCAAGCGCAATAAAAATAGTCTAATAGATCCAAAAAATCGTCTTTAGGATAAAGTTTTTGAGATAAACTATCCCACAAAAATTGAGCAAACAACTCTTCAACAGCATAATCAAGAGCTTCACTTTGAGAAGGAAATTTCCCGACAATATCGGGCAACGAATTATCAGCATCAAGAGATACAAAACTGTATTTACCCTTCCTTTTCACAAGATTATAATTATCAAACACAATTTTCCTCAACTCTTCGAGTGTCTGTGTATAAGCATAGCGCAATTTAGAATCAGTATTATAGACTGAAGTTTTGAGCAATTGGCTTAAGTAGTGAAAAGTTTCATGAATAATTGTTATTTCGTCAGCTTTTTCAAACAAATAGATAGTTTTATCGGCAATTTCATAAGCACCTTTTGCAAATTTTCGAAATACCAAAGAAGTACTATCATAATGAGCTCTGATTTTATTGTCGTCATCAGGAATTGAATTCATTTTTTCGGGTTCAAGATCAACAAATTCCTCGCTATCTTCAGTAGAACTGGTCAATTTAAGCAACGCGGAATAAGAAAGTTGCGTTTTATCAAGTTGAGGTTTGCGAATTCTGTCATCCCAATAAGCAAAAGATCTCTGCCAATCGGAATAATTTTGCCGTTGTAACATATTTCTGACATCAATATTTCCCTGAGCAAGTACACCTCCCCAAGGAAAAGGAGCCGTATGAAAATATCCGGAAGTCACTCTTGAAGCAGTAAGCACGGCGAGATTAATTCTGCTTAATAAATCTCTTAACGAAGAATAAGCAAAATCCCCGAGTTGACGTTCATGAGGATCCAAAACATGAGGCGCATAACGTTCATCAATTTTCTGATACAACAAATCGAAATTAATATCTTTATATTTAAGATGCGAGGTCTTGTTTGAAGAAGAGTTATTCAAAGCGGACATATCTGTGCTTTGACTTTTATAGAGATCTAAAATCGGCAGCGGCACATCTTTATCAATCCAAAACTGAGCAACATCTTCACCGGGAAGATACATTGCGACAAAATCATCTAACAAATACGCCATTTTACTCATCATTTGCGCTTCAGCCAAATACAAATGTCTATCCATAAAATTATGTCTTTGCGAGTTTGAGAGTGCCAAATCAAAATGTTCCCGCATTTGGATAGCAAAGGCGGCCCCTTTCATCAACAAATCTTTTAAATTAGTATAGTCAAATTGTCTGACATCGATTTCCAAAACATCGTTTTCGAGATTTTTATCGCGATAGAAATGATATCCGTCATTAGAATTAAGTTCGGTAAAACGAACAATAACATTCTTCAAATCGGGATAATTTTTATAGAGTTCCTCATGATCAAGCAAATCACCCAAAGGCATTTCTTTATTTTCCAAAAGCAGTTGCCGTTCTCTCCAATAAGTACGCAAGCTGCTATCACCATTATCAATACGATCCTTAATAAAAGCGTTAGCGGCTTGAATATCGCGAAGTTCGGCTTGCTTGGCAAATTCGATTTCCTTATGAAAACGATAGATACGATATATTCTGTCCAAAAATTCACTTATGAAAGATTTATCAATATGTCTTAACGAGCGATATCTCGGCAAAGCCAAAAATCTCTCACTCATAGATAAAGGTATATGCGCAAGTCGATACAGTTTAGACAAGTAATTAGGATTAAAATAGGGTTTATGAAAATCCCCCTGTCCGGCAAGATATAATTGATACATTTTATTAACCGTCAAATCATCAAACATTTCAAAATTTTCGCGCAATCCCATACTTTGTACAGCTTTTTGACGTTTTGTGGCTTCATTAAGAAATTCCTTATCAAGTTTTTGCGAAAACGCGTCCAACATAGGTGTTTTTGCCTGATTCTTTTTTAAGAATTCATCCAAACGTTGAATATTAGAATCTTCATCAGTCGGACTTGACCAAATATCGCTCATAAAATTAAAGAATGACTTTTCTTCCAAAGCTGCGCGAATAATTTTCAATTGTTCAGCGGTATAATACCTATCTGGTGAAAATTTATTTGAATTAGCCGCCTTCCATTTACGCAACAATCCCTGAGAAGACTGGTGCGCCTCATCGGCATTACGTTTTTGTTCGGCTATATAATCATCAAAAGAAACAACCTCACCGGTTGCTTTGGAAATATCGGCATCAATTTCCTGTGCGGAAATATGTTTCCAACGCAAATTCCAAACCAAATTTCCTTGAGCATTTTCATTAACGCTGATGCGAAGAAAATTTCTTTTTCCGTCCACTTCAATCGGCAGATAAGAAAAATAAGTATTTTTAGCACCTGATTTTGTTTTTCTGCCATTTTTATCTTCTTGCGGAACAAACATAGCTTTTTCGAGCAACATCGGCAGATAAGGAATGAGTAATTTATTCTCATCGCTAAGGATTTGTGTATTTTTAAGCGCCGGTATTCTGATTTCAATTTCCTGATTAAGCGAAGGATTAAAGATTTTCATTCCTTGATAAGAATCAAGTAAATCCTTCATAGTCTGATTAAAGACTTCAGGTGTTTCATTTTTATAATCGGCAGCACGAACAGCCACCAAGACATCATTAGATGTATCTGCATCTGGTGCACGATTGAGGCTATCCGAAAGATTTTCTTCGTGTATATTATCAACAAGAGATGACGCATTACCGTCTCTGCCTAATTCAGGAGATTGGATTAAAGAAGGAGTTTCGTCACCGTTATTTTGCACATTTTCGTTTGCCGAAGTAAATTGCTCAATATCACCATCATCCAACAAATCAAATTTATCTCTGTCAATCAACAATTGCTTTAAGGTTTTATCGCGAATATAAACCGGAGAACCTCCCTTTTTATTTTTCTCGACCTCTATTCTATGCTCATAACCGCTAACTAAGGCCAAGACTTGATTATCAATTGTTTCTTGTTTTGCTTTAATATTTCTTTCAAACGCATCTTCGGGGTCGGTAAAAGAGAGATTATTGGCTATATCTGGTTTAAAGGAAAAGCGTCCGCTGTAATTTTTATCCAAGAAATCAATAAAATCGCCGTACATATAATTATAAATTTCCTCAAGCACATCAGCATCGCTGGCAACAGAGTTTTCGAATGCGCGGAGATTAATAATTTCCAAACCTTCCATTGTTTCCAATTTTTGAATATAGTTGTGCCAATATCGTTTAGGCAAATCCTTTTCATTAACATTAAAATCAAGTTTTAATTTAGCCTTAGCATCACTGATTTCAAAACGCCATTGTCCGTCGCCTCCGCGATACCAACCCGTTTTAGCCCAAATTGCGCGAGGATTAATTTTGTTTTTCTCCATTTGATAGGCAGTGCGAAGTCTGTCAATATTAGCAAATTTCGCATCGACACCGCCAAATTGAAATTGCAACTTAGCCTCGGGAGCAACTTGTTTTTTAAAATTTTCATAAGTGATTTTTTTAATTTCAGGCAGTCCTTCCCAAAGAATTTTCTGAGGAGAAAAGGATTTATCGGCCGCATAAAACGCCATAATATTGGCTTGAACCATACTTGCGGTAATTTTCGCTTTAGTATCATCATGAGTTGCATTAAAAGTACGTTGATACATTTCGTCATAAATTTTTCTAAGTGCATTCAAATCGGCCTTCCGCATGGATTTATCTATTGAAGAAGTCTGATTAGCCTCACGTTCCAAAGTTTTAAGATTCTGCTCCAAAGAATAAGAGAACACCTTACTGAAAGCCTCAGGTTTAGTTTGCAACAATTCCATGGCATTTTTTTGAAAAAGTTCAATATCTTCGTTGCTGACACCTTTAAGCAACATACGACTTCGTGCATCATCAAAAGTTTTATGAGCATAATACGCAGTACCGTCGGCAGCCATCAACGCGGAAGTACCGGCAATTGCGCCGATAGCACTCTCGACCAACCCTTCAAACAAATCTTGAGTATCGTCAATACCGACTTGTCGCACTAAATTTTCGGCCAACAATTGTTGAAGCACTTCCGTACCGGCTTCACGCAGCGGTGCTCCGAGAATTTCTTTGGCAATCATTTTGGAAGTCATTTTCGCTCTGTTTTCAATTTGTTTAGGCAACGGATTAAACAGTTTATCAATAGCAAAGGTCGTACCGCCGGAAAGCAGAGCCAAGGTATTCGCGGTATCAATATTACCCTCTTTATCAAAAGATTCATTAAAGACCTGCGCAGCCCCGCCACCGGCAAAGAGCGCATAAGCAGGAGCGGCACCGAGATATTTCGCCATAGTACCCATGGACAAGACTTGCGCCGATCCCTGCCCCAAAACATTCGCTAATTTTTCCCAACTCGGATCGGTATTATATGCGGTTTGCATTGGGGACAAGACGGAATCAGTTTCAACACGATCGGCGTAATGTTGAAATTTATCACCGATATTTTTAAGTAAAGTACCGGCTTGAGGAGCAAACAAGGTCGTTCCGGCGGTAAGAGCCGCGGTTCCAAGATGTTTATTTTCGATATTTGCGCCAAAAGCGGAAAGAACATTCCCTATCATCCGCAAATTATCGGAAGTAAATCCGCGAGCCGCCGCTTTAAACGTTTCTTTACTAAAGGCCGCCGCGTCAAAATCTCCCATATCTCCTTGGTCATACGCCCATTTATATTGAGCGACATCTTCCCCGAAACTTTCCAAAGCATTCCAATAAGTACGCATATCGGTTGCTTGTTTAAGCCAATCACCGACAGCCTGAAAAGCGGAATGCGGTTTTTGCGTATCGAGAGTATCGGCGGAAAGTTGCGGAAATTGCAAATTATGTTCATTTTCGAGATAAGAAAACGGCATATTGCTATCGTCGTCATCATCACCAAAATCCAATTGCAAATCTTCGGCCAGCGCTTCAACATCTGTTGAAGAAGAAACAACGCTGTGCTCAGCCACGGCCGCGGCACTCGAAGACGTATCATCATCGTTCGCCACAAGAACTGGTGTCGTATTTTGTTTATTAAGAGAATATTTGTCGTCGCTTTGGATTGGTAAAATTGTTTGATTAGCCTCGTCGTCGGCATACGGCAGCGGTGTCATCAACAAATCGGTCTGTTGGTTTAACGATTGAGCGATTTGTGTCGTTGCAATAAAATCATTGTCCCCAGTATTCATATCAAATTCCTAAACTAAAAAAATAAATCAACTAACCTTTCATAACAGCCAAACGCCCTTTGAAATAAAATTTATCCCCCGGAGCCAAGTCAGCATTCATCAACTCTTCATACGAATTAAATTGCGGATAAGAGAGTTCTTTACGTTGCATATCACGAGCGATTTGCCGCATTGTTTCGATTTTATCATCGCTATAAGGCGCCGTCTGCGCGTATTTTTTCCAAATAGGCAAGACATCAGTGCCTGAATAAGCGGATTGAAGAGCTTGTTTAAGTTCGCCGAAAGACACTGCTTCATGAGAGTTATTAATTTTCAATTTTAAATCATTGGTAACATTATCCAACGCCGTACGAGAAATTTGTTTTTCGGTCAAAGGAGTTAACTGACCGCCGTTTTGCAGCAAAGCGGAAGTCAGAGCGGTTTTCTGCGCATAGTAATTCTGATAAAGGTTCAATGCAAATTGCGCCTTATCTTCCATAAGTATCTTCGCAACAACATCGCCGCGCGTTAAAGACGCGGCAACATCAGCTCCGAAGGCTTTATCGGCTAAGACATCAATTTCTTTATCAAACATTAAATCAGCGGTATTTTTATCGACTTGCGCGGCAATAAGTTGATTTTGCAAAGCCGCGGTTTCTTCAAATCCGAGTTTATTCTGCCGGTAAGCATTGACGAGATAGTTAGAAACGTCGCTGAGTTCTTGCGGAGAAAGTTGTGCACCCTCGTTCATTTTACGAACCAAACGATAGGTTTCGGTCAACGGCGTATCGGAACGTTGTTCTGTATCTCCCCAAACACGCCCTGTAAGCGAATTTTGCGCATCAACATTTTGCGCCAATACAAAATACTTAGCCGGAGAGATTTCGCCTCTTTCTTTTTTTTGCCACAAATTCTGCAAATCGCTCAAACGATTAATATCGGTCAAACGCGATTGTTTTTGTTGCTCTTTATTAAGAAAATCGGCATTTAAGGATTTCGTCTGCTGAATATGATTTTTCAACGCCGATTTAAGGGTTTCGTCGTTAAAATAAGTATCAACGGCTTTATCGGCGGCATCGGGATTATGAAGAGCCAGATTAAGGATACCGGTTTTAAGGTATTCCTGCCGATAAGTTTCCTTATCCTTTTCGTTTAAGAAAGGAGTATTTTGAATTTCAACGGTTCCCATCTGCAACAATTTATCAGCTTTAAGTTCATCTTGAGTTTCCGCCAAAAGATTTTGATTATCGGCAAGCATGGAATTAAGACTTTGTTTACCGAAATCGATTTGTTTTTTTGCAATAATTTTCCGCGTATCATTCTGATTGGCAGCAAGAATTTCATCGCCGTGATTTTTCCAAAAATCTATAACATTAACATCACCGTCAAATTGCGCCGCCAAAATTTTATCATTATTTTTGACAATTTCGTTAAGTTGCTCGGGAGATTGAGCATTTTCAAGAGCTTGTCTTGTTGCTTTCAACGACATATCCGCCTGCATTGCCAAGCGTTCATCTTCAGTTTTTTTAAATTTATCGGCCAACATCTCCGCCGTACCGAGCAAAACTGAATCAGTATAAAGATTAGGCTCGGAAGCGATAAAACGCTGAGCCGGAGCCGTAACATGAGCCGCGACGGGTTTTTTAGCCATAACGCCGCTCAATCCCATAAAAGGAATTTTTTGTTTATTAGCCATAATTATTCTCCGAACCACAAATTAAAACAAAGAAGAAAGCGAAGACGAAAGTCCGCTGAGCAAATTACCGCTAAAACGATTTTTGCCTTCTTTTTTATATTGTTTTGCGTTAGCTTCTTCAATTAACGCTTGATACAGATAATTTTCGGCCTCGCTTTCGACTTTAAATCGTTCATTTAAGATATTCTGTTCCAAAGCCGAAGCTGTAGTAGCCAAAGCGGTAGTTGTCGTCGGACTTTCGCCCATACCGGCCTCACCGGCGCTGGCGGCGGCCGAAGCGATGGCCGCTCTTTTTTGCGAACGCAAAGCATCTTCGTTATAAGCCCCGCTCAAACGAATATTCTGCGCATTATTCCGATACGTCTGAGCATTTTGCAGAGCCAATTGCGCTTTAGTTTCATATTCATTTTGTTCCGCTTTACCTTTCAAGAAGCCGGAAGCGAAATTGATACCGGCTTTAATTAAGAGAGCCTGAGCTACCATAATAAAATTTCCTTTCATAAAGTTGATAAGTTTTCCCGCCAAAAAAGTTCGTCAAAACGCGCGAAGGATTAAAATCGAGCAACTGAGCAAGCCGTTTAGCCTGCGCAAAATCATCTCTGACGGTCATAAAAACGCGTTTAATCCCCAAACGATAGGCTTGTTCAGGAATTTTCCTTTCCAAGAAATGAGTTAATTGAAAAAGTTTCCGCCCGATATTTTTTCCGATAAGGGCGTAGCACTGAGCCACCG
>CASFTO010000076.1 GCA_949297665.1 uncultured Alphaproteobacteria bacterium
AAGCAGCTAGACACTACAATATTCCGGCAGCAGGCACTATGGCTCACTCTTTTATTATGAGTTACGAAAAAGAACTTGATGCGTTTAAGGCGTATATGCGACACAATCCATCTAATACCACTTTATTGGTTGATACATATGATACAAGACAAGGTATCCAAAATGCTATTCAAGCCTCACTTGATACAAAAATTCCGCTTATGGGTATTCGTATTGATTCCGGCGATTTGGCTTATTGGGGAAAAGAGGCGCGTCGGATGCTGGATGATGCAGGTTTTAACAAAACAAAACTGGTGGCTTCCAATGATTTGGACGAGCATTTAATTGAAAATCTATTGTTGGTTCAGAAAGCACCTTACGACATTATGGCAGCCGGTACCAAACTGGTTACCGCTTATGACACCCCTGCCCTTGGTGGTGTTTTCAAAACAAAATCTTATTTAGGTAAGCCTAAAATTAAAGTCGCAGAAGGAAAAACTACTATTCCTGGTGCTACAAACGTTATCCGTATTGAGAAAAACGGACAATTTAACGGTGACATCATCTGCAAGGCTGAGGACGAAATTATTAAAGACGGAGAAATTTCTCGTAATCTCACTTCGTATACGTTAGGTAGCACTAATCAATCTCGTATTACATTTGCTAAAGGAGAAAAAGCGCATTTACTCTTATCTCCGGTGGTTCGTGATGGAAAAATTATTGTCGAGCCTGAATTGGATTTACGCCTTCTGCAACAGCGAGGACACACTAATCTGGCAAAATTTGACGAGGCTTATAAAAGACTTGTTAATCCGCATGTTTACGGCGTTGGTTTGGAAGCGGGATTATTTGCTCTGCAACAAAATTTAATTCAGGCGCATCGTACGATGTAATATTTTAGGAGATTATACTATGGAAAATATTTGGAACAAACTTAAGCTTGGTTTGAGTGATTATTGTCAGAAAAATGGGTTTCATCAAGTTATTTTAGGACTTTCCGGTGGACTTGATTCCGCTATTACCGCCGTATTGGCAGCTGATACGCTGGGTGGAAAAAACGTTAAGGCGGTCATGATGAAAACATGCTATACTTCTGATTTAAGCCTTAAAATTGCACGAAAAATTGCAGAACTCAATCATCTTGATTTTCAAGAACTTGACATTGAACCACTCATTCAAACAGAAACCTCTTTTCTAGAGCAAGCCTTTGATGATGATGTTAAAGGGCTAACTTTAGAAAATCTACAAGCAAGAATTCGGGGGCAAATTCTTATGGCTTTTTCTAATCAAACCGGCGGATTGGTTTTAGCTTGTGGCAATAAATCTGAGGCTTTAACCGGTTACTGCACTTTGTATGGTGATACATGTGGAGGTTTGATGCCTATCGGAAATCTCTACAAAACTACTATTTTTGAATTGGCTAAGTGGCGTAACAGCTTAAATATGGTTCTTCCTGATGAGGTTATTACACGAGCCCCTTCCGCCGAACTTGCCGAAGGACAGAAAGATGAAAACACTCTTCCGCCTTATGCTGTTTTAGACCGCATTTTGAAACTTATGGTTGATGAGCAAAAATCTGTTGAAGAAATTTGTTCTCTTGGCTTTGAACCTGCAACCGTGCAACGCGTTCAGCAACTTGTACAACGTTCAGCTTTCAAACGTAAGCAAATGGCGGACGCTTTACCGCTTTAGGGCTTCTTATTTCAAAAAAGCACCTCCTTTCATTGGAGGTGCTTGGTTTTATTCCAGTTCGCTTTTTAGAATTTTCAATGCTTTTAATCCATTCGGAAATCCTATGTATGGCATACATTGTATAATCGCTGCGGCTACTTCTTCCGGCTTATTTCCGGCTTTTAGACTTCCTTTTATATGGCTTGATAAAGTATCCCAGTTGCCTGAGGTTACCAATATTCCGATAGTCAGTAATTCTCTGGTTTTCATATCTAGCACGCCTCGAGTGCAAAAATCTCCGAAATATACTTCTGTCAATAAGCGAGCTGCTTCATCGCCCATATTTTTAGGTAGTCCTTCTAACATGTCCTTTATCTCAGTGCCATACAATGGTTGTTGCAAAGCCAGGCCTTTTTCGTGGCGATTTTCTTCAGTTACTTGGTTTTGATTTTCTAATGGTAATTTAATTCCATTTTCGGTAAACACCTCATTTATCGTATTGAGTGCGTTTAATGTTTTCGGAAACCCTATAAATGGAGCACACTGATATACGGCCTCTCTTAACTCCAATGGTGTCACCCCGACATTTAACGCAGCTTGAGCATGCGCTTTTAACTGCGGTAATGTTTGTTGCGTGCTTAAAGATATAACCGTCAACATCTCTCTGGTTTTCATATCCAATTCACCAATGGTGAAAACTTCTCCGAATATATATTTTTGCAAAATTTGCATCATTTCCGGATCTGTTCCCGTATTGGTTAAGGCTTCTCCGTTAAATAAGGTACGAAAATTTCTTTTACATATCTCGGTTCTATTCATATTATTTTCTCCCAATGTTTGATTTGCCGCTTGTGTTGAAAATGATGCAAACATCATTATACCTAAGGCGACACCGTATAATACCCTATGTTTACGCATGTTCTATTCCTACCTTTTGCTTTATTATCTCTACGACTGTTTTTTCATCATCTTCTGATAAAATCCCATACAACGGAACAGCAAACGGAGTAAATTCGCCATTGTGTTTTTGTAAAAAATTGTAGTGATAATCTATATTCTCTTTAGGATGTAAAATCAGAACTTTGTATTTTTTTAAGCAACAACAAACCTCTTTTTCTTCAATGCTCTTTATATCAGACCACTTCAACTTATCACTTAAATCTAATTTTATCCCCTCTTCATCCACCATAATAGCTTGATGTTTGAGGATGTATTTCCAAATCCACCCCAGCCAAGAAATCACACATAAACCTATCAAAATTTGTGTTTGTATCCAATATAGCAGGCATACACACTTAATGCTCCAGTAGCTTAAGGTTATGGTTAATGCCAAATTTAAAATCAGCCACGCATTTACCTTATTAAATTTATAGTAAAATATTTGTTTTTCCATTATTTTCTCTCCCTTGTTATCGATTCTGATTTTAGTGTAACTCTTAGAGTTTGCTCTAAGTCAAGTATTTTCTTATAATTTCTTTGCTTGCTTCTTTCTTTTTCTATGTTATGCTGTTTTACAAATTATAGGATGTTTTCATATGCTCTATTCAACAACATACATTTCACCTTTAGGAACACTCTTTTTAGAAAGCGACGAAACTCATATAATCGGTTTGAGAAATAATTATTGGAGACAACATTCTAAAACTTTTCATCCATCTTTTCCTGATGGTTCAACACTTACATGTATGCAACAAGCTAAAAATTGGTTAGATATTTATTTTTCAGGACAAAAACCTGATTTTACTCCTCCATTATCTCTTTTGGGTTCAGATTTTCAAAAACAAGTTTGGCGATTGTTGCTTGATATTCCTTACGGAACTCTTATAACTTATGGTGAAATTGCAAAGAAAATTGCGCAAATACGCCATTTAAAATCTATGTCTGCACAAGCTGTCGGTGGGGCGGTTGGCGCTAATCCGATTGCGATTATTATTCCATGCCATAGAGTTATTGGTAAAAATAATAGTCTTGTAGGGTTTGGCGGTGGTTTAAAGTTTAAATCTAAACTATTGGAATTAGAAAATATTTCCACACAATCTTTGATTATACCTAAAAACAGTCGTTTTCTTGAAACTTCGTCTGATGCCTTTGATTAAACGACATAAATCTTTTATTTTGCTTAAAAGAATTATTGACATCTGTAAAACCTTATTATATGCTGTAAAGCGTGTTTAATGTATTTGAGGTAGTTCAAAAATAATCATATGAGTCCCGTTTATGGATATATCTTTAATTTATTTTTAGTTTTATTTTTAGTTTTTTGTAATGCTTTTTTCGTTGTTTCTGAATTTGCGATTGTAAAAATCCGTCGCACTAAACTTGAAGAGTTGGCGCACGGAGGTAATAAATCTGCAAAAATCGCCCTAAAAATTAACGAACATATGAACACTTATCTAAGTGCAATTCAACTTGGTATTACTCTTGCCTCGTTGGGCTTAGGTTGGTTGGGTGAACCGGCAGTTTCGCGCTTGTTGGAAGATTTGTTCTCCGGTTTCTTTGCCGATAATAAAATCTTATTGCACTCTTTAAGTTTTGGTATTGCCTTTACCTTTATTACTTTATTGCACGTTGTGTTTGGTGAATTGGTGCCAAAGTCTATGGCTATTCAAGATACAGAACGCTATGCTTTGATTATTGCTCGTCCGCTCTATACTTTTAATAAAATCTTTGCTCCGTTCATTTGGGTTTTTGACCATGTTACTATGTGGATTTTGAAACTTATGGGCGTTAAACAAGCTGACGAAAATGAAGATGCTCACTCCGAAGAAGAAATCAAATTAATTATTGATGCTTCGCAAAAAGGCGGCGTGATTGATGATACTGAAAGCGAAATTATCCAAAACGCTATCTGCTTTTCCGAAATTTCCGCTCACGAAATTATGATTCCTCGTCAGGAAATGAAATGTATTTATCAAAACAGCAGCTATAACGAAATTATGGAATTTGTTAAACAACATAAACACACTCGTTTTCCGCTTTGCAATGGTGATAAAGACCAAATTATCGGTATGATTCATATTCGTGATTTGTTGGAGTGCAAAAACTCTCCGCACAAAGATATTTTGAGCAAAATTGTTCGTAATATTTTGTTTGTACCGGAAAATAAATCCATTTCAGAAATTTTACATGAAATGATGAAGAAGCGCATTCATCTGGCCGTGGTTGTTGATGAATATGGCGGAACTGCAGGGCTTCTTTCTATGGAAGATATTTTGGAAGAGTTGGTTGGGGATATTCAAGATGAACATGATGAAATCACAGATACTCCGGTTAAAAAAATCAATGAGAAAGTTTGTGAATTTGATGGTTTATACCTTGTTGAAGATGCCTACGATTGCTTAGAATTGCCTTATTGTGAACATGAAGAAAGCACTATGGGAGGATACGTTTTCAATCTTCTTGGGCGCGAACCGGTTGTCGGTGATCAGACCGAAGATGATTATTGTATCTACGAAGTTCTTGAAGTTGATAATATGAGAATTACGCGTGTTAAAGCAACTGTTAAGGAATCTTGTGCTATGATTAGTGCAGAATAAAGTTTATGTTTCTGCAATCGTGGAGGGATGATGATGCACTATAAGTCTGTGGGTATTTTAGCATTGGGAGCATTGGGGGTTCTTATTTCAAATGCTTTGGCTGTCGATAATGTTAAGACCAAAATGAAATACGGCGCTGAACGTTCTGCCATAGGGCAGATTAAAGCGACAATCGTTGCGCCGGTTTCCGCAACATCATCCAACGATTTACGCTTTGGTATGATTGTAAAAAATAATGCGGGCGATGTTACCGTTGATGAAGAAGGGAATCGGACAACAACCGGCCCAGGCTTGGCTACAAGCGGTTATTCTGCAGGCTCTATTCAACTAAGAGGACCTCGCGCGCAAGCTGTTTCTGTCGATATTCCCGAAGCGCATATTTATAATAACGATGATAACACCGTTAATGTGCATTCTTTTACAACTAATCAAGATAACAGTAAGCTGATTACTCTAGATGCACAAAACGGCAAAGCCGATATTGATGTGGGTGCTTCGCTTAATATTTCTGATACAGATACTCAAGGCGGGGCGCGTATGGGCGTTTATCGCGTACAGACTTCTTATTAGGTAAAATATTTCCTTTTCTTTTGTTTTTTAAACTTATTTTTAACATTTTTTCTTTATAGTTACAGGTGAAATTATTTATTGCTTTTAGGGGAAAATGTTATGAAAATGAATTTACTTTTAACGGTTGCCGTTTCCGTATTAGCTCTGGGCAGCTCGTCAGCTTTGGCTGCACAAGCAACAGGAAACGGAACTGTTACTGCGAAGATTGTTGCTCCGGTTAGTATTACGCAAGACCAAGGGCTTGATTTTGGCACTATGATCTCACCTAGTAGTGCGACAACGGTAACCATTGCAGCCAGCAACGGAGCTCGTTCGTCATCTGATCCATCAATTTTGGTCGGAACAAGTGAAGGTGCTGCCGGTAGTTTTGAAATTACTGGAGCAGATGGTCAAAGTGTTAATGTTACTTTGCCAAGTCAGGTTAAATTAACAGGTACCCCGGATGGGGAGATGACTGTGGATAATTTTGTTTCTAATAAGGGGACCACGTTTACTCTTGAGGGAGGATCAGCTATAATGCAAGTTGGTGCTGATTTGAATGTCGGAGCAAGTCAAGCAGAAGGTGATTATTCTGGATCTTACGAGGTTACGGTCAGTTACTAATTTTGATTTAGTTTATTATTAGGTTGTTGCAAAAAAAATGACCCTTTTTTATCAATATAAATAGATTTCTCCCCAAAGCAATTAAGATTAATTTTTTATTAACAAGAATAACTACTTATTCTAATTGACTTAAAATCACTTTCTAAACTGTTTCAACGAGACCCTGCTGATAAAAAAGGGTCGTTTTTTGTGTGTCGATATGTTTAGAAAATGTGTTAGTTTTTTTATATTTTGTGCCTTTTTTAAAGCCTCTGTCGCGTGGGCGGCTGTCGGTACGTCTGTATTACAGAATATAAATTTTGGGACCTATATTCAAACAAATAATGTTTCCAATGTTGTGCTTTCGACAGATAATAATATCAATTACTCCTCTTTAACGTCCGTTTCATCGGGAAATTCCGGTTTAATTAATTTTCAGGGTGATATTGATGATTCTGCTATCGGACAATCTGAAAATATTACTATTCAGGATATTGGGCAAATTACGTTTCCTGATGCAAATGGTTGTACAATTACTTTATCTAATCTAACAGCCAACCCTAGTACTTTTCAGTTTTCTCGTGAAGGAGGTTGGTATGGGACTTCTCAAGATGTCTATTTCGGAGCGACAATCTCGATTGAAGGTTTTTGCAAAGAGGGACAATATAATACTACAGTTGCATTACCTTTTGAGGTTTATCGACATGGCCTTATCGGTGGTGGTGAAACTACTACAGAATATGTTTCCCTTACCTTTTCTGTTGCTTTTCAGGATATTATCGGCATTACAAAAAAAGCTGATTTAGACTTTGGCTCAATGATTTCTCCTTCGTCCGATGTTACAGTTAATGTTTCCTATAATGGACAGAGATCATCATCCGGAAATATTTTTTTATTAAATGACACACCTGTTTCAGCTGCCCTTTTTACAATCGATGGACAAGTCGGAAGAACAGTTTATCTCGAACTTCCAAGTGATGTTCTTATCTATAATGACCAGGGCAGTTCTTTGACTGTGAATAATTTTGAATCCAGTACAGGTAAAACTTTTGTTTTAGATGCAGGTTCAGTTGATGCTTATATCGGTGCGACATTAAATGTTATCGGAAATGCTGATGCAGGTGAATATTCCGGTACTTATACGGTGAGGGTTTCTTATTAGTGGTTTGAAAGGAAGGCTATTATGATTAAAAAAATTATAAAACTTAATTTATTGTTGATGCTTATTCCTCAGTTGGTTTGGGCGAATATTTCCGTCTTTCCGTATAGTATCGATTTTGATGCTAATTCTAATAAACGCGTCCAAAATATTCGTATTATAAATACTTCTCAAGAAACGCAAACTTATCGCGTCTCCTTTGTGAATTTTACACAAGATGATAATGGAAAACTTACTGAAGTAAAAGAAAATTCTCCCTTTTACGCTGATAAATATTTGTCGTGGTCGCCACGTCAGTTTACTCTGAAACCTAATGAAGTGCAAACTATCAATGTTGCTCGAAAAAGTTTGGCGCAGGCTCCTGACGGCGAATTTGTTTCTCACTTGAAAGTGAGCGAGGTTCTATTGGGGGCTCCTAAAATCAAAAATAAAGAAGGATCTCAATCTGATACGATATCTATGCAACTGCGCGCTCTGTTTGCTATTACTATCCCTGTTACAATTACTAAAGGGGATAATCTCTATAGCAAAACTGAGGTGCTTAGCTATAAGTTGCTCCCTGATAATAAACTTAATATCGTTTTCAAACGGTTGGGTAATAAATCCTCGCGCTTTAACGTTGTTATTGCTGACGAAAAAGATAAAAATATCGGACGCGTCAATGGTATAAAAATCTATATGTCGACAGATACTCTTTCTGTTAACATACCTTTAGATAAAAATGCTCAAACTCATAATGCGGTCTTGAAATTGGAAGATGCTAAAACGAAAGAAGAAATATTGCGGAAGGCTTTACATATTTAGTTTTGTTCTTTTGGTCTTTGCTTTATTCGGTATTGCTCCGGCAAGAACTCAAGACTTAACTGATTATAGTAATGATCCTTTGATTTTGGAACCAATTATCCAAGGATTTAATTTGGATGATTATGCTTACGTTTATGAAAAAACTAATAAGCAATATATTTCTTTGCCACAGATTTCTGCTTATCTCGGTCTAAAATATGTCTTAAACCAAAATACGCTGAAACTCTGGTGGGTTAATGATGAAGATGCGCCGTTCGTTATTGATTTGGGGCAAAAAACTGTTGAGTATAACGGACTTAAAACACCTTTCGCTTCTGATGAAATGCTGGTTGTCGATGATACGATCTTCTTTGCCGCGGATTTTTATATTCAGTATCTAGATGTCAAAATTAAAATCGATAGACTTAATATGCAACTCGTCGTAACCGCTGATAAAGATTTGCCGACGACGGTTAAACGTAGAGCCGAAAAAAAGAGAGGGAAAAATAATTTTTCGTTTAAACGCGATAGTTTTAAAAATTATGAATTCGATAATCGTTGGTTCGGAGAACCGGTTGTCGATTTGACACTCGGTAAAGGATGGAATTATTATGATTCTATCGGGAAGTCTTCTAATAGTGATTCTTATTCCGTCAATGTGGCTATGCTTGCCGCCGGACTTGATGTTAATGCTTATATCTTTGGGGATTCTTATAATGATAGGAATCCAAGGGTTAGATTAACCGGAAGCCGAACTTTTTTGGATGAACCGGGGAATGCTCTTAATCTTAAAACATTAAAGGTCGGTGATATCAGCGGGTTGAGCTCGTCTTATTTTGCTGATGCTTCTTTTGGTCGCGGTGCCGCCGTCAGCAGCTTCAAAAACTTGGTTATGTCTGCTAATAAAACAATTGATATTACTGGTCCGCTTCTGGATGGGTGGCAAGTTGAACTCTATTGGAATGAACAGCTCGTCGGTTATCGCCAAAGCGGGGTTAATGGACAATATAACTTCCCTGATATTCCGGTTTCTTATGGCTTAAATACTTTTAAACTCGTATTTTATGGACCTTATGGTGAAACAAGAACTGAATATGAACGCTATTACTCCGGTACAAGTCCGGTGAAAAAAGGTGAATTTGGTTATACCGCAGCGGCTTATCAGCCTTATCGCTATTTGATTGAAGACAATGAACCTTTTACTTATAGCGGTGATGATACCCCTATTCTCGATTTTACCGGTTATTACGGTGCTACGGACCACTTAACGCTTATGGGTGGGTTTACGCAAACACCCGATGCGGAAACCGGTACGGAAACTCAACAATTTGCTATGGCCGGTGCTCAATTGGCTGTTAAAGGTAGCTCAATTCAATATAACTTGGAACAAAATCTGGATACCGATGATTTTGCTCATCACGCCGAATGGCAAGGCGATGTCTATATCGGTACAATTTATGCAGGCTATGATAAATTTAACGGAATTCATTCGCCTATCTCTTTTTATGGTGATGAATATTTGGATGAACAATTTGAAACCAGATTATCCGGTATGTTGCCTTGGCGCGTCCCTTATTATTTAAGTTGGAGACAAGGAACGCTCGAAAGTGATGAAACTCCCTTTAATAATGTTACGGCTCGACTTTCTAAACAATTAATGAATAGCCTGAATTTGACTTTGGAAGATAGCTATTATGATTACAATAATTCACAAGGCGCATATAATGCCGTCCGCTTGGGAGCTTATAAATGGTGGGGGGACTTCTCTTCGGAATCTTGGCTGACCTATGAAACTTCTCCGGAAAGTCGCTTTACGGAATTTTCTACTCGCTTGGATTGGAGAACCGGTCGTAATACTTATCTTTCCGGTAAATATACGCGCAACTTGATTGAAGATATGGATTATTTCTCTTTTTCCGGTGGGCAAATCTTTCCTTTTGGCGGTCTTACGGCTACGCTTGAGTTTGATAGAGATTTTAATATAAGCTCTTATCTCACTTATAATATCAGTCTTGCTAAAGCTCCAGATGCAATGGATGTTATTACTTCCGCTAATTCAAAATTGAGCAATACCGGTACTATGTATGTTAAATTAACGGATGAAGAAGGCGAACCTCTTGAAGGTATCGGGCTTAATGCGAACGGATTGGAAAAAGAAATTTATACCGATGAAAATGGGGTGGCTGTTTTAACGGATTTGCAGACTTATGAAAAAACCGTTCTTAATGTTGACACCGAAACTCTTATTGATGTTGCTTTGCAACCCCTTTATGATGAGAAAAAACTGGTTTTGAGACCGGGTACTATTCGGACGGTCGCTATTCCCTTTATTCATCGGGGGGCTATCGAAGGAAAACTTGCAAATGCCAGCGATAGCAGAATGTTTGGCTACCAAATCTCCGCCTTTGATAAAGATAATAAAGAAATTGTTTCAACTTTTGCCGATATTGAGGGGTCCTTTATTTTAGATGCTATTCCTTATGGAAATTATAAAGTAATTGTATCTAAAGACGGACATCAGTTGGCAGAGCTCCAAGATATTAAAGTTGATGATGTATCGGTTTATATAAAAGATGAAATTGAATTAGATACTCGTGCTTTTGACTTTTTTGAAGCGCAAGATAGTCAAAACGAACTGGATTATTTTGAAGAACAGCATGACCTTGGATATAATAATGTTGATTATAGAAATAGAGATTTTCCAATCGATATTCCTCAGGCTGTGCTTAACCCTCAGGACGAAACGCCTCGAATTCAAATTGAAGAAATTGAGAAAGATATCTTTGTTCAAACTAAAGCTCCTGTATACGCTTCAGTTGCTTCGATACAATCGTTCGAGCGCTATTCTACCATACAAGATATTGAAGGGGATATTTTTTCACCTGCTGAAGGTAATTTGACTACGGTACTTCGTGATCTGCAGTACAATTCTTCGGCTTTATCCGAAGTTTTAGAGCATTAGAAAGCAAATAAATTATATTTTGAATACAAATAGCTCGTTTCATGTTATACAACGAATATCTTATAACCCATAAGCTCTATTTTAATTTTGTTTTCATAAAGAAAGCAGGAAAACCTCCTGCTTTCTTTGATTTTATGGTTGATACCTTATTCCGGTAACAAAGGTGTTGCATATTCCATATACGGATCGTCTTGATCTGAAGTTAGCGTTAAACTGCCGTCTTCATTTTTCTCCTTTGCGTTGATTTGGTTATATGCATATTCTTCAAAATTATTTAAATCAGCCTTCTGGGCGCCATCCAAATAAATGTTCTTAATTGTAACTTTTCCGGGATTGGAATCAAAGTC
Organism: uncultured Alphaproteobacteria bacterium; assembly: GCA_949297665.1. GTDB lineage: Bacteria > Pseudomonadota > Alphaproteobacteria > RF32 > CAG-239 > CAG-267. The sequence goes on from CASFTO010000076.1 coordinate 11,590, forward strand.
TATGCGAACTCTATATACTTTATCCGATGGGATTACAATACTGTATTTGTGCGCTCCGGCTTCACCTTGATATTCTACAACATGGCTCGCATCATACCAAACTTCGCGTTCTACCGTATAGAAAATTTGATAATTAAGAGCTTTGTCTGTTGTGGTTTCAAAGGTTAATACAGAATTTTGGGGCTCAATTTCAATAACTTCTTTGGTTATCTCCGGCTTACTTTCCCCAACAACAACTTCTTCAACCACTTCCTCTTGAGGTGTTGTTTCCTCCGCTGTAACAGATGGTTGAGGTTCTTCTGTTTCTGCTTTCGGTTCCTCTGTTATTGCTGCTTCTTCTATTTCAGCTTTCGGAGCTTCCTCTTTAGCTTTCATATCCTCCTTTATCGGTAATTTTTCTTCTACCTTAATAGGTGCAGTAGGCTTTTGGGTTTCCTCTTTTTTACCACCAAATACAGATGCCAGCAACATAATTGCAACCAAAACAATTATTCCGGCTACAATTTTTTGCTTCTTGGTAATCTTAACTTCTTTATCTTTCATAAAATCTCTCCCTTTCTTTTGTTAACTTATGAAAGTTTATGTAATAAAATTGTTATTTTCAATACTTTTATTAAAAAACTCTCTTTTTTTATGAAGAGAGTTTTTTCTTTATACCAAGCGACTTTGTTTAATTGATGCTTTTATAAATTCAACAAACAATGGATGTGGCGCAAATGGTTTCGATTTCAATTCAGGATGGAATTGAACGCCGATAAACCACGGATGATCCGGACGCTCTACTATTTCTGGCAATTTTCCATCCGGCGATGTTCCCGAAATAATCATCCCGCCTTTTTCCAGTTGGTCTTTGTATTTTATATTTACCTCATAACGATGGCGGTGCCTTTCTGATATGTGCTCACAGCCATATACTTCAGCCACCTTAGATCCGCTCTTTAAAACAGCTTCATACGCGCCTAAACGCATAGTGCCTCCTAAATCTCCATCTTTATGGCGTATCTGTTTCGCGCCGTCTTTATCCCATTCTGTCATTAGCCCAACGACGGCTTCGCAATTTTCATCCAATTCCGTCGTATTTGCATTTTGGATACCCAATACATTGCGCATTGTTTCAATGACTGCCATTTGCATACCAAAACAAATTCCTAAAAACGGTATTTTATGCTCTCGCGCATATTTGACCGCGGCTATTTTACCGGCCGTTCCGCGTGATCCGAAACCTCCGGGAACAAGAATGCCACTTACATCTGAGAGTATTGTATCAACCTCGCCTCTCTCCAAATCTTCCGCGTCTATCCACTTGATTCTTACTTTATATTTGTTGGCTATTCCTCCATGTGTCAGAGCTTCCCCTAGTGATTTATAGGCTTCCAACAACTTTACATATTTACCAACAACGGCGATTTTTACTTCTCCTTCCGGGGCTTTAAGAGTTTCGACTATCTTTTCCCAACGGCTTAAATCTGCATCCGGACAATGTAATTTAAAGTGATCACACACTGCTTTGTCCATACCCTCTTTTGAATAGGCCAGTGGTACTTGGTATATGTTGCTTACATCCAAGGCTTGTATAACGTTGCTTTCTTTTATATTACAAAACAGTGCTATCTTCTTGCGCTCATTTTCGGGAATCGGCATTTGTGAGCGACACAGCAACATATCCGGTTGTATACCATATTCTTGAAGTTTTTTAACGGAGTGTTGGGTCGGTTTGGTCTTTAACTCTCCGGCGGTCGGAATATAGGGTAATAAGGTCAGATGCAAAAACATTGTCCGCTCACGACCTAAGTCATAGGCCAACTGACGAATCGCCTCTAAATATGGTTGACCTTCAATATCACCAACCGTTCCGCCTATTTCACACAATACAAAATCTTCATCCTCCAAATCACTTACAATAAAGTTTTTAATTTCATTTGTTACATGCGGAATAACTTGTATTGTTGAGCCTAAATAATCTCCATGACGCTCTTTATCTATCACCTTTTGATATATTTTGCCTGTCGTCGTACTGTCACTTCTTTTAGCCGATACACCGGAAAATCTTTCGTAGTGACCTAAATCCAAATCCGCTTCCGTTCCATCATCCGTAACAAAAACTTCTCCGTGTTGAAAAGGACTCATTGTCCCCGGATCTACGTTTAAATAAGGATCTAATTTTCGTAATCTTACCTTAAAGCCGCGACATTGAAGAATCGACGCCAATGAGGCCGATGCCAGCCCTTTGCCTAATGATGAAACAACACCGCCGGTTATAAAAATAAATTTTGTTTTCGGATTTAATTCAGACATTTTTCTTCCCTTTTATTTCAGTTTTTGCAGTGAAAAAGGCACCTCCTTGAAAAGGTGCCTTATGTTATTTTGCTTTTCTATCATATTATTCCGCCGTCGGTACCGTCGGAGTTTCAGCAGCTTGCGCTTCCGTTGGAGCACTTGCTCCCGTTACCGGGGCAGCAGGTGTTGTGCTCGTTGTCGGTTCTGTTACTTCATCCTCTAACACCTTATTCTCGGCTGCCGCATCCGGTACGCTCGGTACCGTGGGTGCCGTTTGTACTAACGGAGCTATATCTGTTATAGATTCAGGTTTCCTTGTTTCACCCTTGTAATATAGCGATAATAGTATTGATGTGATAAAAAATATTGTCGCAAGGATGGCCGTTGTTCGGGTCAACAAATTTCCCTTACCGCGCGCCGACAGAAAACTATCCGCACCATTGCCGCCACCCAGTCCACTAAGAGCATTGCCGGAATTTCGTTGCATCAAAATCAAAATAACCAGCAATAATGCTACCATTAAATGAATTACTAACAATACTGATCCCATTTTTATTTCCTTATTTCTTATTGTTTACTTGCTTCACCGATAGCCATAAAATCTGCGACTTTCAAACTTGCTCCGCCGATTAAACCGCCATCGACATCCGGTAATGCCAACAATTCTTTTGCATTTGACGGTTTCATACTTCCACCATACAAAATACGCATCTTATTAGCATTGGCTCGACCTAACTTCTTTGCTATCACTTTACGAATTGCAGCATGCACTTCTTCAACTTCTGTTGTTGTCGGCGTTCTGCCAGTACCGATTGCCCATACAGGTTCATATGCTATTACGGTATTTTGACCATTCGAAATTTCAGGAACAGATCCTTCTATTTGCGCGCTGCATACAGCAATTGTTTTTCCGGCGTCTTTTTCTGCTTCCGTTTCTCCGATACAAATGATTACCTTTAATCCGGCATTAATCGCCGCTTCCGCTTTTTGCTTAATCAATTCGTTGGACTCATAATGATTCGTACGGCGTTCCGAATGCCCAACTATAACATATTGACAGCCGATATCTTGCAACATCTTAGCGCTGATGTCTCCCGTATGTGCTCCCTTCTCTGCATAATGACAATCTTGCGCGCCCAACATCAGTTTCGTTCCTTTGATTGCTTTTTTGGCCGAACTCAACAGCGTAAACGGTGGGCATATTAAAAACTCACAATCTTTTCTTCCCGCTTTCTTTACTTCTTGCGCAACACCTTTTGCTAATGCAATGCCATCTTCTAAAAGACCATTCATTTTCCAGTTGCCGGCAATTAAAGTTTTTCTTATCATCTTTATTTATCCTTACCTCTAATTAATTTAACTTCTTCTTTTTTATCACGCACTTTTTTATTTTCCACATAAAAAAAAAGTTGTTTACAGAATTTTCTACCGCTTAAAAAAATATGAACATGTTTATATTTGAGATTGCATAAATTTTTTTGACCTTTATAATAAGCGCAATTACACTGTTTTGGGGATGGAAAAAAATGATAAGTAAATTAGCTAAAGCTCATGAAAGTTGGATTTTTAAATTTATTTCGGCAGCCGTTGCCGTTAGCTTTGTTTCGCTTTTCGGTGTCACGGGGTATATTAACAGCGCCAGCCAAAACCAAACTGTTGTTGACGTGGAAGGTCTTAAGACGACACAGAGCGAATTTTCTTATAGAGTTCAGAAAGAATTGAATGCGCTTAAGAATCTGACAAGTGACGACTTTGAATTAACCGACGATATGCGTAATGCTATTACTGAAGGTGTGTTAAAACAGATTATTGATGAAAGCGTTTTGGATCAGACTATGCTTTCTTATAACATCTATTTCCCAAAGGCTTTCATTCAACAAGTTATTTTTTCTCAACCAGAATTTGCTAATCCATTAAACGGTCAGTTTAATCCTGATATATTTAAACGTTATCTTTCCACAGCTGGTTTAAGTGAAGCTGAGTATGTTAATATGATTAAGCGTTTAATGGCTCAAAAAATGTTGGTAACAGATTTGGTTCAACCTTTTGCTGTTCCCAGTGTTTTAAGCAATGCTATTCATAAAATGGATAATCAACGTAAATCCTTTAGATATGTTCTTGTATCTCCTCAGGATGTTAAAATTGAACGCAAAATCACAGATGATGAAGTTAATCAATACTTTGAAGATTTTTCTGAAAACTTTATGCTTCCTGAAACAAGAAATGCTCAAGTGGTATTTATTCCAAACGATGTTGTTTTGAAAAAATACGCTGCAACTGACGAAATGGTTGCTGATTATTATAAGCAAAACGAAAAAGACTTTGACCAACCTGAAAAAAGAGAAGTTTTGCAGATGGTCTTTTTAGATGAAGCTACTGCTCAAAAAGCTTTAAATGAAGTTATTGCTGGAAAGGCTTTTGATGATGTTGCTAAAGAGTTAAAAGCTGAAAATGCCGAAGAACCGACACTTGGCGTTGTTGCTCAAGATGAATTAGCTGATGATTTGGCTTATGACACATTTGAAATGGCTATTAATCAACCAAAGCTTTTACAAGTTGCAGATACATGGCAAGTTGTTAGTGTTAAGCAGATTATTCCGGCTAAGAAAATGACTTTTGAAGAAGTTAAGCCACAAATTATTGAACAGCTGAATAACGACAACCTATATGATGCTTTACGTGATGCAAGAGCTGACATTGATGATGCTGTTAATGGCGGAAAGGCTTTGAGTGATGTTGCACAAATGTTTGGTGTTGAAATGGTTAATGTGAATAACATTCCAGAAACATCTGCTATTACAAATTTACCGGCAACATTAAAATCTTTATCTAATTCTTTGGATTTAAATGAACTTGTATTTTCTTATGGCGTTGGGGAAATCAGTTCTGCCGAAGAATTTGATGACGGAATTGTTGTTGCTCAAGTTACGGCAATTAATGACGCTCACTTACCTGAAGTTGCTGATGTTAAAGATAAAATTATTGAAATGTGGACTGTTCAAGAAAAAGATGCTTTGGCAAAAGAAATTGCGGACGGCATTGTTGCTGATGCAGAAAACGGAAGTCAGCTTGGTGACGTTGCAAAAGCCAGAAACTTGGAAATGTTCCGTTCTGAACCGATTAGCAGAAATGAAACTTTCGCTAATTTAACACCTGCCGAAATCAGCGATCTATTCTTAGCTCAAAATGATGAAGTTAAAATTTATGAGCATGTTGGTAATAGTTTTATTATCGTCACACCTTTTGAAACAGTTAATTATGATGATGAACTTGATCCTTCTATTCTTGAAGATGTTAAAAAGCGTGCTGAAGCCTTGATGCTTTCGGATATGATGAAGAGTGCATTGGATGCTTATGCCGAAGGTATGAAGATTGAAGTTGATTATAAACGCGCAGGATTTTCTGAATAATGAAAATTGTTTTTATGGGAACACCGGATTTTTCTGTTCCGGTATTGAAGGCTTTAATTAAGGAGCACGAAGTTGTTGCTGTTTATACTCGTGCCCCTAAAGAAAGTGGACGCGGTAAAAAAATTAACAAAACACCTATTCACTTATTAGCAGAGGACGTCGGAGTTCCTGTTTATACGCCGCGCACCTTAAAAAATGATGAAGAGCTTGCTATTCTTAAATCGTTTAATGCGGATATTGCTATTGTGGCAGCTTACGGCTTGCTTTTACCTCAGACTGTTCTTGATGCTTTTCCTAAAGGTTGCATCAATGTTCACGCCTCTCTCCTTCCTCGTTGGAGAGGAGCAGCGCCAATTCAACGTGCTATTGAAGCTGGAGATGCGCAAAGTGGAATATCTATTATGAAAATGGCGCTAGCTCTGGATGCAGGCGATGTTTTAAGTATAGCGATTGTTCCTATTACTGAGGAAATGACAGGTGGAGATTTGCATGATGCACTTTCAGAAATCGGAGCTGCTTTATTATTGCAAACGCTTAGCCGCTTAGATGAAATTACTCCTGTCAAGCAAGATGAAACTTTGGTTACTTATGCTGAAAAATTAGATAAAGCAGAATGTTTACTTGATTTTAGTATAGATGCTACGGCACTCATTAATAAAATTCGCGCATTTTCTCCGTATCCAGCGACTTATTTTACTTACCATGGAGAGCGTTTCAAAATTTACCAAGCATCTATTATAGATGGTGTTGGAGCTCCCGGTGAAATTTTGGAAGGACACAGTAATTTGGTTATAGCCTGTGCTAATAACAAGGCTTTAAGAGTAAAAAAAATTCAAAGAGAAGGCAAGCAACCTATGGATATTGAGGACTTGTTGCGAGGCTTTGTCTTTAATGAAGGTGAGAGGCTTAATTCTTAAATAAATTCTGTATATATCGTTTTTTTGCTTGATTATATAAAAATGTTGTATATACTTGTGGCAAATTTGTGGTTGTAATCCGCGGGCGTGGTGAAATTGGTAGACACGCTAGACTTAGGATCTAGTGGCTTTGCTGTGAGAGTTCGAGTCTCTCCGCCCGCACCATTTCGTTTCTATGAAATGGTCTTTTTGGAAGAGATTTAATAAAATGAAGTTTAAAGAATTAAAAGCAGATGGCTTGTGCCGTGAATATGATGTTACAATCAGCGCAGCAGATTTTAATGCAGAAGTTGAAAAAAAATTACACTCTATTGCTAAAAATGTTAGCATGGCAGGTTTCCGTGCAGGTAAAGTTCCTTTTGCTATGGTACAGAAAAAATATCAAGCAAACGCTATGAGCGAAGCTTTGGATGATATGGTACGTGACGGTGTTAATGAACTTTTGAAAGAAAAAGAATTACGCCCTGTATTCACTCCTGATGTAGAATTGAAGAAATTTGAAGAAGGCAAAGATATTGAATTCAAAGTTTCTATGGAAATTATGCCTAAAATCGAATTAAAAGATTTCTCTTCTATTAAACTTGAAAAAGTTATGGCTGAAGTTCCAGCTGAGGAAGTTGAAAAGGCTTTGAATTATATGGCTGAAAGCCGTCGTGATACTATTAAAGTTGAAGAAGATCGCGCTACAGCTAAAGGTGATATTGCCGTTATTGATTTCGTTGGCTCTATTGATGGTGTTGAGTTCCCTGGAGGTAAAGGTGAAGCATATCCTCTTGAACTCGGTTCTAACTCCTTTATTCCGGGTTATGAAGATCAACTTATTGGTAAAAAAGTTGGTGATGTTGTTGATGTTAAAGCAACCTTCCCTGAAAACTATCATGCAAAAGATTTAGCTGGTAAAGAAGCTCTGTTTGTTACAACTATTAAAGAAATCAGAGAAATCAAAAAAGCTGAAATCAATGATGAATTTGCTAAATCTATGGGTGAAGAAAATTTGGATAAACTGAAGGAAACAGTTAAATCAAAAATCGCTCAAGACTATGAAGCCGCTTCTAAGATGAAATTGAAACGTGCTTTGTTGGATGCTTTAGACAAAGCTTATAAGTTTGATGTTCCTGCTAAATTGGTTGATATGGAATATGAATCCATTGTTAAACAATATGAAAATGCAAAGAAGAACAATCAACTTGACGAAGAAGAAAAAGCTAAAAAAGAAGAAGATTTACTCAAAGAATATAAAGAAATTGCTGTTCGCAGAGTTAAATTGGGCTTGTTGTTGGCAGAAGTTGGTAACGATGCTAAAGTTGAAGTTACTCAAGAAGATATTAACAAAGCTATTATGGGTGAAGCTCAACGTTACCCGATGCAAGCTAAAGCTATCTTTGACTTCTATTTGAAAAATAAAGAGGCTATTGAACGCTTACGTACTTCTGTTTATGAAGAAAAAGTTATTGACTATGTTCTTTCTAAAGTTGAAACAAAAGAAAAGAAAGTTTCTGTTGAAGAACTCTATAACTTTGATGAAAAAGCTGCTTAATGAGTATACTTTCACTCTAGAAAGTGTAAGCCCTTGCTATTGCAGGGGCTTTTTTTTATTAATAACCTGCCCAAAAACGAGTTTGCTAGGAGATGAATACCACGATGTTATTGGATCAACATCGTTCCACGCAAATTTGCATGATCAAAACGAAGATTTATGGATGATTTAGCCATTGATTTATTGAAGATATCTCTTCTTCAACGCATCTAAAAACTTTTTTTTTGCGATTTATTTGAATTTCACCTTGTTTTCTATATTTTCTATCACATCCTTTTTCTTCAAAATAAATTGCTATAAACGACTATAAACACGAAAAATTTAATCTCTCCCTGTTTCTCTATGCAAATATACACATCTAATTCACTTTTTTATTTTATCGTATTTAACAAAATTTTCCAGTCATAAACTTTCTTCACTCTGCAATATAACGTCCTTTTATTTTTGTCTAATTAACTATTGCATCCTTTATATTTTTGTGATATCTGTAAAAGGTAAATTTTAAATTATTTAGTTATGAAAAAGTTATGTATTTTTGTTGCATGTATCACAGCGTTATGTTCTTGTGAACCAATATTTAACGGTAGTAATGAAATCGCTTCCAGTAATACAGATAAAACCACTCAAAAGGACATACAGAGTAGCACAAGCATATCTCGACAAGATTTCAGTATTTCCAACATTGTGAACAATGACACAGTTGTTGCGTCAATGCTCGTACAAGGCCGTAATTCAGGTTCTTCTCCGAGTGTTGCTTATGTACTTCTTGCCAGCGGTAGAGTATTGTGTTTTGACAAAGCTGTTACTTCTGCACCATTTACGCTAAAAGAAGCCAAAATCCTTTTGGAGGCACAAACACCGAATAATCGTGCTTATAAACATTTATCTTCACACAAAGGTTCTGTTGTGGAGACATTGATTGCTCATGGACGTAATTCTTCTGCTTCTCCAAGTGTCGCTTATGTTCTCTATTCAAATGGTCGTGTAGTGTGCTTTAGCAAAGCTGCTATTACAAAGCCATTTACTCTTGAAGAAGCTAAAATCCTCTTAAAGGCTAAGTCTCAAGGTAAATTAGTCTATAATAGCGCTGATTAATGTTTTATCCTCTTTATTTCTACGGTTCTTTTTAACCGTCGTTTTATTTGAGATAATTCTTTTGTTGACAAAGGATTTTTTCTGCTTTATATGCTTTTCGTTTTTTTAATTATTTTGTTTTTTCTAAATTAATACTATTATGAGTAAAAGTGAAATGATGATTGTCGGAAAAATCATTCTGGCATTTTCGGTGTTTTTTATTATCGTTATTTTGGCTATTCTTTGCGTGCGTTGTATGTACAACACACCTCTCCCGTATAATTACGGTTATCATTTATGGTGAAAAAACGATATACTTCGCAAAAGACTGTTTGAAAAACTCAAACAGTCTTTTGTTTTTGTAAAAACTTTTAAATTTGACAAATATCCTTTTATTTTTTATGATTGCGTTAGTTTAATATTATTGTTTCACTTAAATTTTACAATTATGGATAAGGATAAGATTAAAGATTTTTTTGAATCATTCATAGGTACATGTCGTATAGTTGTCCCTGCGCTCATTTTTACGTTTGGGTTTATTTATCTAGATACTAAACTGAAAGAGCAACGAGAGATTGAAAATCCAGGGTATTATATCTTTGCAGTTAAAGAAAATCATAAATCTGAACGTCTGTTAGATTGGGCGCCCATGGATTCAGTAAAATCCTATTTTGAAGCATCGGCTATTTCTTCTAGTGGATATTCCCATTCTCTTTTTTATTGTTTGTTAAAAAGCGGAAATGTGGCTATTTTCTGCCAGAAAGGCATAGATTTTCTTGATATATTACCATATACTCCTGAAGTAGCTTTTCTTATTTTAGCTACAAAAAATGATTCTACTTTAGTGAGTGTTGAGGATTTTTCTGAACGGGTTAAACAATCTGTTTTATCTTCAGCTTCTGAAAAAAAAGAACCTTTGCCTCAGCAAGACGATGAAGATGACGCTGTTGATATAATTAGGACTTATATGCAAACTACCGGAAATGGCAATGTTCCTTTTTAGTCTTTTTCGTATGATAAAGCCTGTTCTCTTTCTGAGTGCAGGCTTTTTTGATACCTATTTTCATTTTACAGGCAAATATTTTTTATTTCTAAGCATTTGTATGTGACAACTTTTTCTTGATCTATAAACTATTTTTTAGTTGAAAAAATATCTTGCTTTTGATAGATGTACTCTTAGTTTGTTTTATTTTTCAAGAGGTTGCTATGCTAAAAGTCGGTATGGATATATTGATGGATTCATTGTATGAAACATTGGCATTGTTTCCCTACCTATTTCTGACATATTTAGCATTAGAGTTTTTAGAACACAAAATGTCCAAAAGAACTCTGGCATACATCAAAAAATCCGGAAAATACGGACCATTTATCGGGGGTATCCTTGGGCTTATTCCTCAATGCGGTTTCTCCGTTGCAGCGGCTAATCTCTACACTACTGGAATTATTACTTTAGGTGCTTTGCTCGCTATATTTCTTTCTACATCCGATGAGATGTTGCCTATTCTAATCTCTGGCGGAGTTAGCATGTCGCTTATTTCTCAAATACTCTGCATTAAGGTCTTTTTTGCTATTGTCTGCGGTATTATGATTGATTTATTTTTACCGCAGAAATTCATTCGGCACAAACGTGAACCAGAAATTGAAGCCTTTTGTAAACGTGAGAAATGTCAGTGCGATGACAAAGATAATATCTGGCATTCAGCCTTTAAGCATACCGAAAAAATCAGCTTGTTTATCTTTTTCTTCTCTCTGATTATTAATGCTGTTTTTGTATTATGGGGAAGAGAAACTATTCACGATATATTGATTGGTGCTCCGATTTTTAGCAAATTTATTGCTGCCGGTGTAGGACTTATTCCCAGCTGCGCTCCTTCTGTTTTATTATCGCAGCTTTATGTTGATAATGCAATTTCTCTGGGAACTATGCTTGCAGGTACCCTTAGCAATGCCGGCTTAGGTTATTTCGTTCTTTATCGGGTTAATCCGAATAAAATTGAGAATTTCCGCATTCTTATCCTTTTATACGGATTAGGCGTTGGATGCGGTATTATCTCAGAAATCTTATTTTAATCATTCTTGATAATGCTTACGCAACAGCTCTATTTCTTTTGCATATCCGTCTAATTCATTTGGAGTTTCTAAATTGATAGGTATTCCTTTTAAGGCCGGATGGTTTACAAAACGAATTATAGCATTCTCTCCTAAACTTCCTTTACCTAAGCACTCATGACGATCCTTATGAGAATTAAACTCGGTCATACTGTCGTTTAAGTGAATTGCTTGCAGACGATTTAATCCAATTATCTTGTCAAATTCTTCCAACACTTCATCTAAACGGTTAACTATATCATAGCCGGCGGAATAAACGTGACATGTGTCTAAACATACCCCCAACTTTTCCGGCGCATTGATTTTTGCTTTGGCAATAATCTCTGCAAGCTCCTCAAAGCGAGAGCCGACTTCACTCCCTTTGCCGGACATTGTTTCTAGCAACACCGTCGTATTTTTTGCCTCAGGCATAACTGCATCCAATATTTCCACTATTTGAGGAATCGCAATTTCTAATCCCTGCCCGACATGTGATCCAGGATGAAAATTATATAAATTTCCGGGGATATTTTCCATCCGCCTTAAATCATCGGCAAATACATTTTGCGCAAATTCTCTGGTTGATGCATCTTTTGAGCATGGATTTAATGTATATGGTGCATGGGCTAAAATTTTCCCAAACTTGTTCTCAGATGCGATTTTTTTGTATTCTGCTATATCTTCTGACTTTATGTCTTTTGCCGCACCACCACGGGGATTACGTAAAAAGAATTGAAAAGTATTCGCTTTTAATTTTACCGCAGTTTTCCCCATAGCTGCAAAACCGCCTGCTGATGATAAATGGCATCCGAGATATAACATTTTTCCCTCTTCTTTTTAATTAATTCTCTTTATTGCTATATCTTTTTACTTTTATCGTCAATTTTTTTTGTGAACATATCAAAAAAAGCTTGTAATCTTATTTTTTTTTGTGTAGATATATTGTCGTTGAACATCGGAACGTAGTTCAGCCTGGTAGAACGCTGCGTTCGGGTCGCAGAGGTCAGTGGTTCGAATCCACCCGTTCCGACCATTTTTTGTCGCTCTTCCGAGCGGCTTTTTTTTATATTTTTTGCCCCCTATAGTGAAAATGCAAAACTATTGATTATATCTTCTTTGTGAGGAGTTTTGTTGATGGTTAAAGTTTTTGTTTCCGGTTGCTTTGATGTTTTACATAGCGGGCATATTCGTTTTTTTGAAGAAGCAGCGCAGTATGGAGATTTATATGTTTCTATCGGTTCTGATAAAACTGTTGCAGAATTAAAGCATCGCCCGACACTTTATAACGAACAAGAACGTCTTTATATGGTTTCGGCCCTTAAATATGTTAAAGTCGCTTTTATTGCAAAGGGTACCGGAAAATTAGACTTCTTATATGAACTTAAGGAAATTAAACCGGATATATTTTTTGTTAATGCTGATGGTGATTCTTCTGAAAAAAGAAATGCTGTTGAGGCTCTCGGTATCCGTTATATTGTCAGTAATCGTATTCCCAAAAATTTACTCCCTATTCGCTCGACAACTTCTATCCGACAAATTTTACATCAATAATTTTCGGAATATAAAAACCCCGCTTGATTACTGCGGGGTTTTGTTTTTCCTATGAGCTATGCCCTAGTCTGCATTCTTTTTGGTTTGTGCAGACAAATCGTCTGCAATACGTGCAGAACGACCACGCAATGCGCGCAAGAAGTACAATTTTGCTCTTCTTACTTTACCTACACGAGTAACTTCGATTTTGGCTACGTTTGGAGAGTACAACGGGAATACACGTTCTACACCTTCACCAAATGAAATCTTACGAACCGTAAATGATGAATTTAAGCCATCATTCTTACGGGCAATGCATACACCTTCGTAAATTTGGATACGTTCACGATCGCCTTCTTTTACTTTGGTGTGAACTTTAAGGGTATCACCAGCTTTGAAATCTGGAATGTTCTTTCCTTCAGTCAATTTGGCTACTTGCTCTTGTTCAATATTCTCTAAAATATTCATCAGTTTTACCTTTTTATAAAATTTTTTAACTTTATACACCTAACTATTTTTAGAATCAAGATATTTCTTAAATAGGTCAGGCCGTTTAGCTTTCGTTGCGATTTCGGCTTGTTCTCTTCGCCAGGATTCAATTTTTTGATGATGCCCCGATAACAATATTTCCGGAACGCTCCGACCTTTCCACTCTATCGGTCGAGTGTATTGCGGATATTCCAATAAATTGCTCTCGAAACTCTCATCTTCTATTGATGCTTCATTTCCTAACACACCGGGCAATAATCTTATCACTGAGTCTAACATTATTTGCGCCGCCTGTTCGCCTCCGGTCAAAATGTAATCGCCGATACTTACTTCTTCCACTTTGTATTCTTCAATGATACGCTCGTCTATACCTTCAAATCTTCCGCATATTATCGTTATGTTCTCTTCTTTTGAAAGTTCATGACTTAATTTTTGTGTCAGAGGTTTTCCTCGCGGGCTCATATATATAATCCGTCCGCCTTGGTAATTCGCTTCTATCGCTTTTCCCAATATATCCGCACGCATTATCATGCCGGCACCTCCGCCACATGGTGTATCATCGACCGATTTGTGTTTATCTTCAGCATAATCGCGAATATTTATGGCTTCAATTTGCCACTTCTTTTCTTCCAGTGCCTTTCCTGTCAATGAATAGCCCAAAAAGCCGGGAAATATTTCAGGAAACACCGTCAGAACTTTTACACTTAGCATTCTTTAGAACCTTCTTCGTCTTCTATGAATACCATACCGGTTGACGCAACAATAATATAGCCTTCCTCCAGATTTATTTCCGGTACATACCCTTTGTTAAAAGGCAGCATCTCCGAGCGCCCGCTTTTTAGCTTTATTTCCAAAATATCTCCGGCGCCGAAATTATAAAATCCCGTTACCTTCGCTACTTCCTTCTTTTCGGCATCAAGTACTTTTAATCCCACTAAATCGGTTTCATAATACTCTTCTTCCGCTTTGATTTCAGGAAGAACGCCTCTTGGCGCATAAAGCTCTGTTCCTATCAGGGTTTCAGCCGCAGTACGGTCTTCAACTCCTAAAACTTTGACGCGAAGCAAATCTTTTGAATGGCCGGTAACCTTTAAGTTAAAATGTTTTGTCGCAGTCTTATCTTCCAACGTTCCATAGCTCGCTATGTCTTTGTCTACAACTGTATAGCTTTTGACTTTGACTTCGCCCTTTATACCATGTACGCCGACTATTTTGCCTAAACAAACGCGTTTTTCACTCATCTGATTACCTATCGCAACATATTCTTATTTTTTACAAAAGAATTTCAGATTAGGCCTCAGCTGATGTTTCTTCAGCTGCTACGGCGGCTGCTTCCGCTGCGGCTTTGGCCTTTTCTTCTTTTTCTTTAATTCTCTCTAAAGCCTTAGCTTTCGGAGCAGATTTCTTTGGTTGATTGTGAATTTTCGGTGCTTCACAAATTCCTAAATTCGCAAACAATTTTTGCAATCTTTCTGTTGGTTGTGCACCTTTAGCAAGCCAAGATCTTACTTTTTCAATATCAAGAACTAATCTGTCTTGATGATCTTGCGGCAATAATGGATTATAAGAACCCAATTTTTCAATAAATCTACCGTCACGAGGTGCTCTTTGATCGGCAGCTACTACGCGATAGTATGGGTGCTTCTTTGATCCACCGCGAGAAAGTCTAATACGAACTGTCATTTTTTTCCTTTCCAGTTATTTATTTGTTTCGTTCTTCCGCTTAAAACGGAAATTTGTTGTTAAACCCGCCAAAGGTATTGCCTCCAAACGGATTATTTTTCATAAAACGGGTTGCAAGAGTGCTCATGCCTCCTAACTTTCCCATTCTTTTCATCATGGTTGACATTTGCTCATAGGATTTAAGCAACTTGTTCACTTCATGAACCTCTACTCCGGCTCCGGCCGCTATTCTTTTTTTACGAGATGCTTTTATTATATCAGGATTGCGGCGCTCGCCTTTGGTCATCGACAAGATTATGGCTTCTTGCCTTTTCATCATCGCATCGGCATTGGCCGCTTCTATTTGTTCTTTATATTTACTTAATCCGGGGAGCATTCCCATAATATTGGATACGGAGCCCAATTTCTTCATCTGGCGAATCTGATTGAGCATATCCTCCAAATCAAATTTGCCTTTCATCATCTTTTTGGCCATAGCCTCTGTTTCTTCTTTATCCAGATTTTCTACGGCTTTTTCTACAAGACTGACGACATCACCTTTATCTAATATTCTTCCGGCAAGTCTGTCTGCATGAAATTCTTCTATATCTTCTAATTTTTCACCGGTTCCTAAAAACTTCAAAGGAGCTCCTGAAACCATCTTCATTGATAATGCGGCACCGGCACGAGATGAACCATCTATTCTAGTTAATACCAATCCGGTAATACCGACTTTTTCATTAAATTCTTTGGCGACATTACAAGCCTCCTGCCCTATAAGAGAATCGGCAACCAGTAATGTTTCGGTCGGGTGTGCCAACTTTTTAACGGCGGCAACCTCATCCATCAATTTTTCATCTATTTGCAGACGGCCAGCCGTGTCTAAAATCAATACATCATAAACACCTTTTTGACCAGCAGAGATAGCGCGTTTGGTTATTTCCAAAGGCTTTTCTCCGGCAACTATCGGCAAAACATCCACATTGATTTGTTTACCTAATTGAGCTAGTTGCTCTTGCGCAGCAGGACGATAAACGTCTAATGATGCCATTAATACACGTTTATTCTTTTTTAATTTCAAAGCTATTTTTGCCGAGGTTGTAGTTTTACCAGAACCTTGCAAACCAACCATCAAAATAACTGCCGGTGGAACTGCTTTGAAATTTAATTCTGTGCTATTGCCTCCCAATAATTCTATCAACTCATCATAAACGATTTTTACGAGTTGTTGGTCAGGACGGATAGACTTGATAACTTTTTCGCCAAGAGCTTTTTCTTTTACTCTGGCCATAAATTCTTTAATAACGCTCAAGGAAACATCTGCTTCTAACAAAGCTAAGCGAATCTCTCTTAACCCCTCTTCAATGTCCTTTTCTTTAAGAACACCGCGAGAGCCTAAACGACCGAATATGTCACTCAACTTTGTTGTTAATGCGTCAAACATTTGTTTCCTTTTGTTTTTCCTTCATATTAGTAAAAAAAATTGCGCCAGTGTGCGAACCCTCGCTGACTGACGGCACTCCGTAGAGTGTTATTTTTTACTTAAATCTGTCTAGATACTATGGATTTTTTCCCAAGAGTCAAGTCTTTTTTTAGAACTTTTCCTTTTTTAAATTGCCAACCCTTCTCTTGAAATTTGTACTTGCATATTCCTTTTTATTTGTTATTATACGCTTAATTTTAATGTATTATCCTTTTTTTGAGAAAAATCATGCCTGAAAATATTGTGAATAAAAGAAAAACTTTTGCGATTATTTCGCACCCTGACGCCGGTAAAACCACTTTGACAGAAAAACTCCTTCTTTTCGGTGGAGCTATTCAACAAGCCGGTGCTGTTAAAGCTCGCGGTGAAAACAGACGCGCACACTCTGACTGGATGAAAGTGGAACAGGAACGTGGTATTTCCGTCGCTTCTTCCGTGATGACTTTCGAATACAAAGATATTACATTTAATCTTCTTGATACTCCGGGACACGAAGACTTTTCAGAAGATACATATCGCGTGCTTACCGCCGTTGATTCCGCTGTGATGGTTATTGACTCCGCTAAAGGTATTGAAACACAGACTAAAAAATTGTTTGAAGTTTGTCGTCTGAGAAACATCCCTATCCTCACTTTTATTAATAAAATGGATAGAGAAGGTCTTGACCCGTTTGTACTTCTTGACGATATTGAAAAAACTTTGGCTCTTGATGTCTGTCCGGCAAGCTGGCCTATCGGTAGCGGTAAAGATTTTCTCGGTTGTTATGACTTACTTAACGACCAACTTATTCTTATGAATAAAACCGGAAATAAAGGACAAATCAATTCCGTTATTGAAACTTGCAAAGGACTTGATGATCCTAAATTAGATGAACTTCTCCCTGCTCATGCCGTGGCTAAATTGCGTGAGGATGTTTTGATGATTAAAGAACTTTGTCCGCAATTTGACCTTGATCTTTATCTTGCCGGCGCCCTCACTCCCGTATTTTTCGGTAGCGCTATTAACAACTTTGGGGTTAAAGAAGTCTTGGAAGGTTTGCACTCTCTTGCGCCTACCCCAAAACCGCAACCGACTGCCGAACGTGAAGTTTCTGCCGATGAGAAAAAAGTTACCGGTTTCATTTTCAAAATTCAGGCAAACATGGATCCGAAACATCGTGATAGAATTGCTTTTATGCGTATTTGTTCCGGTCACTTTAAACGTGGTATGACACTCTCACAAATTCGTACCGGTAAACCGATTAAAATTCCAACTCCGGTTATGTTCCTTGCTCAAGAGCGCGAGTTAGCTGAAGATGCTTACGCCGGTGATATTATCGGTATTCCAAACCACGGACAACTGCGCATTGGCGATACACTCACAGAAGGTGAAAAACTACACTTTACCGGTATTCCAAGTTTTGCTCCGGAATTGCTTAAATCCGTACGTGCGCTTGATCCGCTTAAATCCAAACATCTTGGTAACGCACTTCAACAAATTGCTGAAGAAGGTGGAGCTAGCGTATTCAAGCCGGTTATCGGTTCTGAATGGATTGTCGGTGTGGTTGGTGTTTTGCAATTTGAAGTTATGGCTGACCGTATTCGTACCGAATTTAATATTCCGGTGGTATTTGAACCAACTCAATACTATACGGCTCGTTGGATATCTTCTACCGATAAAAACGTATTGGCTAAATTTATTGATGCTAACCAAGCAAATATTGCACAGGATCACGACGGAGAAACCGTCTTCTTAGCGCGTAATGCTTGGCACCTTAATAAGGCTAAAGAAGATTTTCCGAAAGTTGAACTGAAAACAACGCGTGAACAAGTTTTTTAATTTGTTCTTCTAACCATTTAAAAACGACAAAGCCTCGTCAGTATTTCACTAACGAGGCTTTGTTTTAGAGCGCTTATTTATTCATAAAACTTGGGGTGAAAATTTTGGGCAAATACCTTTTTATCAATTCCATTAATTGTAGTAATATTCGGATTTTCCATTATTTCTTGTAACTCTGTGGTACAAAATGTGCTGCGTTCATCTGCCCCCTCTACAAAGGCATTAATATTGCCTTTTGCTGCTTTGATATATCTTGACGAGGCTATTTTCCAAACTTTGGTTATTTCTTCCCCAACTTCATCCACTCGCCCATCTAGCCCTAATCCGATTAGCGCTTGTCCGCAAGGAGTATTATCCAACATTTGTGCGTCTTGATGTTCGCGAATATAGTTTTTTGCATCTTCTTTATTTTTTGAATTTGGCATAAAGCTGACACTATAAACAACTGCGCTATTCGGTTTGGTCGCAACGCTTTCGTTTTGCGCAATTCTATATGCTTCCGCTATCAGATTATTCATCTTTCTTATCTTCTTCTACAGTTTCCGGTTCGTTGGCTGTTTCCTTCTTTTTTTCGCCTTTTTGAACTTCTTTGCTTGGCGAAAAATTAAACACCGTAATCTCAGATGGTGCAAAAATTCTTATCGGAGGCCCCCAATATCTGGTTCCTCTGGATACATACATTTCTACACCGTTTTTGTTATAAAATCCGGCAAGAACTCCATCATTCGCACGCTCGGTAAAATAATGGAACGGGTAAATTTGTCCGCCATGCGTATGACCGGATAATTGTAAATCAACATTATCTTTCGTTACGCCCTCTGCTATTTGCGGAGTATGCGACAACAATATCACATAATCATCTTTTTCTGCTTTATACAGAGCATTGCTTACATTTACTTTCATCTTAGCCATTTCAGCGGCTCGGATATCCGGAATACCGGCAATATAAATTCCCGTATTTCCTAATTTGGTACCATAATTGTTTAAAAACTCAAAACCAAGTTGCGCAAAGCCAATGCCCCATTGCATTGCTCCTGAATAAAATTCATGATTGCCTAGGACAACATATACTTTATCCGTCGGGGATAACTGTTTGAGCTCCATCATCTGCGCAAATAACTTTCCGGGGGTGTTATCTATAATATCTCCAACCAGTACAACCGCATCCGGTTTTAGAGAATTCACTTCATCTACTATTTTTTTTATAGACTTTGGTGATGTATCTGCATCTATGTGCAAATCAGACAACATTACCACTTTGGTTGCTTCTTTTATTTTTGGGGAACTGATATCATACGTTTTTATTGCCGGCATCTTTTCTGCTTCATATAACCCATACAAGCAAAATAGCAGACAGAAAACGATTGTTCCCAGATTTATCTTATTTAATAATGCATTGTTTTTTAAATCCGATACAGGAACTCTTCTGATAAAATCAATTAAAGCCCACAGCATATCTCGTATGATGGTTATGGCAAATAAGAAAAATACAAATCCAAACCAAAAATACATTATCTTTGTTATATAAACAAAACTATCCTCTATCTCCGTACGGTGAAGAGCAAATCCTATTATCGGGGCAAACCACCCGCATGAAACAAACAGAAAACATCCTAATTTGGTATACCAATGATACTCCCCATATCCGACATAGGTCTTATATGTTATCGCAATGGCTGCCAATGCCACAACTAAAAAGGCTATTTCTACCGGCATGAATATTCTCCCTCTTTTCATTATACTATTGCGCTTCAGCTATCTTGTCATTTTCCTTTTTGGGTTTACGAGGCGTCGTTGTTCTTTTTCTGGTTACTCGCTTAGGTTTATCTCCTTCTTCAGGCTTCATTTCTTCGGTAATTTCAACAACTTTGAAATTCTTTGCCATGGGCTTTTCTACAGCCGGCAATGTTTCTACATAACCGTTTGCTTCAGGAATCGGCTCTATCGGCGTTTGTGTTTCTTTATTTTCAGATACGTCTTCTTCCGTTGAGGTTTCGTTACTACCGTTTTCTTCCTCGGCTGTTTCCGTATTTTCCTCAGGACGATTTTGCGGCTCTTGTCTAGATTGACGCCGCTCGTTTATTTCGGTTACAATCTTTCGATAGTGTTCGGCATATTGTCGATATATTTCCATATCTACATAATTTCCACCGGCTTGGGCTTCTTTGGCCAAATCATTATACTTTCTGATTAAATCCAACGCTGTGCCGCTTATCTTTCCGGCTATGCTAACGCTGTCAAATTTATAGTTCAGCGTGTAACCGTTATTGTTACCGCCGTTATTACGAAATCTGTTATTTTGCTTTTTCATATATTCCTACATTCATCATAGAGCGCTTTGCTCTTTACTATTGATTATCAAAAAAAGGAAACTTTCCGATATGCCTTACTCAAAAAATCGCATATCGCTCACAGTGGTTTATATTAATTGGTTATTTTTTTTTTGCAACTTATTTTTTTAATATCACACATCTGTTTATTCCGCCTAAATCTTTTACTGTTTTTTCTAAAATTAATCCTTCCTTTTCAAATATTTCTCCGATTTTTTGAGCTTGTCTTATCCCTGCTTCAATTAAAATATACCCACCTCTTTTTAATAAATTCGGCGCTATTTGCGCTATTTCTTTATAGCTTTTATATCCATCTTCGCCACCATCCAATGCTACTCTCGGATCGTAGTTCTTGACTTCTTCATCCAAAGTTTCTATTTCTTGACTGGCTATATATGGCGGATTGGTCACAATCATATCTATACTTTCTTTTTCTATTTCCAATTGCAGCCATGAGCAATTTTTTAATGCGCATCGCTTTTCTACCTCTAGTCTTTGTGCATTTTCTTGGGCTACTTTTAATGCTTTCTCTGATATATCCACCCCAATTCCTTTAATGTCAGGGCAATCTTTCAATATTGATAATAGAATACATCCGCTCCCTATTCCTAAATCCATCACTACGACGTCTTCTCTTCCTTCCAGCAGTTTTATCGCCTCTTCTACTAAAATTTCCGTATCCGGTCGAGGGGTTAATACATCTTGGTTGACCTTAAAGACTGATTTATAAAATTCTCTTTCCCCGATTATCTTGTCTAACGGTTCATGATTTAGTCTTCGTTGCAGCATCGCTTTGACTTGTTCTTGCTCTGATTGAGTAATTTGGGGATATCGGGGCGCGGCTTGCTTTAGTATAATGTCCGTTTCCAATCGCGGTGACCTTATTCCGCCTTTTATTAATGCGGCAATTAATTCTTCCCGTAAATTTCTTTGGCTGTCTTGTTTAAACATTCTACGCCGCCATCACTTTTTTGACTTCTGCCGATAATTTATCAAATGCTTTCTTTTCAATCTGGCGGACGCGCTCACGGCTGATATTGAAATGAGCGCCGATATCATCCAATGTTATCGGATTTTCCGTCAACATACGGTTCTTTATGATATATTGCTCGCGTTCATCCAGCTTCTTCAAACATTGTGCCAAAATCTTAGCCTTATATGCTTGTTCCTGACGAGCGGCTAATTTACCCTCTATATTTTCGCGACCGTCTATCACCATATCAATTTTTTCGCGACCGTCTTCATCGTCACC
The DNA here is from genome assembly GCA_949297665.1 of uncultured Alphaproteobacteria bacterium. Taxonomy (GTDB): domain Bacteria; phylum Pseudomonadota; class Alphaproteobacteria; order RF32; family CAG-239; genus CAG-267. The sequence goes on from CASFTO010000076.1 coordinate 33,457, forward strand.
GACATTGACATTCAGTGAGCTATCTCCGCCAATACGTCGGTTCATCTCGGTTACATCTTTTTCATCAACAACCAATTCTTTAGCTATGGCTTTAACAACCTTTGGCTCTAACTCTTTATTTTCATATATTCCCAAACGAGCTTTAATGCGGCTTAAGTTATAAAATAGCTTTTTCTGCGCAGCAACCGTACCTATTTTAACCAATGACCATGAACGCAAAATGTAGTCGTTAATTGCAGCTTTTATCCACCAAATTGCATAAGTTGCCAAACGAACTTTTTTATCTGTATCAAACTTTTTTACCGCCTGCATCAACCCTAAATTTGCTTCTGAAATTACGTCTGACATCGGCAATCCATAACGGCGATATGTTAAAGCAATTTTGGCCGCTAGACGTAAATGTGAGGTTATCAATTTCTGTGCTGCCAATAAATCCCCTTTGGTTTGAAAATCTTCAATTAATTGTTTTTCTTCACTTTCGCTCAAAACCGGAAAACGCTTAATCTGTTCTAAATAGGTATATAATCCATTTTCCTCAACTACCATGGGCAGTTGCGGTTTTGGTTTTACGACAACTAAATTCTTATGTTCACTCATACCTTTTCCTTACAGACCTTTTCACCAGTTTTGTTTATTTAGGTGCTGTCTTTTATTTTCGCAAGCCTTTTATTTATACAAAAAGGATGTTTCTTTTCCCGTAGGCTTTAATTCTAAATTTATCACTTCAACGCGATAGCTATCCGACTCCGGATATACCAAAAGAAACAACTCACCGGCCTCTTTATTCTGACTTTGATTTTTGCATAATAGCATATTTTCTTCTGCAATACTTTTATTTATCTTACGGTCGGCAATAATATCCGATACCGGCTTTGTGGCTTCCGTTTTGTAGTTTGCTATATTTTCTTTAGAAAATTTATCAAGATTGTGTGTCAAAAAATAACGATGACGACGCTCTTTTACATTTTTATTCGTGTCATCTTTATAAAATTCGGAAATAAACTCTTTAGTTGCTGATATCAATTTTTCATCTTGACATGTTGGCATCGGAATTATTTGCTTTTCCACCTGATGAACGATGACTTCTTGTACACCTCCATCTGTCTCTTCAGCATTTACGTATGGTGCAAATAAGCACGCAATTGCTATCAGTCTAAAGAATTTATTTCTCATGTGTTTCTCCTAAAAGTTTAATGACTTCGGGGTTCTCGGGAACGGGATAACGTCACGAATATTTGCAATACCCGTTAATAACATCATCATACGTTCAAAACCCAATCCAAACCCTGCGTGAGGGACAGAACCATATTTACGAGAATCTAGATACCAACCATAATCTTCTTCATGCATACCTAACTCTTCAATACGTTTTTTCAACAATTCGTATCTTTCCTCTCTTTGTGAACCACCGATTAATTCACCAATCCTCGGAACCAAAACATCCATAGCCGCAACCGTCTTATTATCATCATTCATACGCATATAAAACGCTTTAATCTCTTTAGGATAATCGCGGACTATTACCGGACGCTTAAAGTGTTCTTCCGCTAAAAAGCGTTCATGTTCCGTTTGCATATCTATTCCATATTCCGGCTCATACTCAAACTTCTTACTCGATTTTTTCATTATCTCTATCGCTTCCGTATATGTTATGCGGGCAAAGCTGTTGTTTTTGATGGTATTCAAAGTATCCATCAATGTCGGATCTACGAATTTTGAAAACAGTTCAATATCATCATGGCATTTTTCCATAACTTCCGTTACGCAATAACGTACCATATCTTCCGCTAAATCCATATCATCATGTATATCCGCAAAGGCCATTTCCGGTTCTATCATCCAGAACTCCGCCGCATGACGTGCCGTATTCGAATTTTCAGCTCGGAATGTCGGGCCAAAGGTATAAATATCGCCTAATGCACAAGCGTACATCTCGCCATTTAATTGTCCCGATACCGTTAAATGCGCCGGCTTGCCGAAAAAGTCTTGGCTGTAATCTATTTCTCCATTCGGTAAACGAGGCGGATTTTTCATATCCAGTGTCGTTACTTGAAACATCTCGCCAGCGCCTTCACAGTCCGAACCGGTAATAATCGGTGTGTGAACGTATTTAAAACCGCGTTCTTGAAAAAATTTATGTATTGCATATGACAGCGCCGAGCGAACCCTAAAGGCAGCTCCGTATTTGTTCGTTCTAGGACGAAGATGGGCAATCGTGCGCAGATATTCGTCCGAGTGTTTCTTCTTTTGCAACGGGAAATCTTCCGGCGCTAAACTATATATTTCAATCTTCTCGGCAACAACTTCGTACTTTTGATTTCCTCCTTGCGACTCTACCAATGCTCCGGTAATTGCTACAGATGAACCTGTTGAAAGATTTTTAACTTCATTATAATTGGGGAGATTATTATGAGCGATAATTTGCAAATTTTTTAAACATGAACCGTCGTTTATTTCTATAAATGAAAAATCTTTGGAATCTCTTCTGGTTCTAACCCAGCCTTTAGCCAAAACTTCCGGTTGTGTTGTTGTTGATTTTAGTAAATCTACAATTTTTGTTCTTCTTAACATTTTAAATAATTCCCCATTTGTTTAATGTTGTTTTTTAAAGCAATCAGGAGCTTAAAACATTTTGTTTTAAATGTAAACAGATTTATCCTTTTTATGTTGTTATTGCTACTTTCTTTTTTGATTGGCAATATGTTGCAACCATTCGGTTACGGTTAATTCCCGACTTTGCGGCGATAAACTTTCATAAGCCTTTTGCGCATAGCTGCGATAGTATTTTTTATCTTGAACCTTTGTTGCTTTTTGTTCTGCTTTGCATACAGCCAGAATACTTTTATATAACGCATTTTTGCTGTGTGTTTTTATACATAAATTGTCGAAACATATTTCGGCTTTAGTTATTTCTGCAATTTGCTTTAATACAAACGGCTTTATCACCTCATCCGCCGTATTTAAACAATAGCACTGTTGCGCATAGCTTTGACGCCGCACTACTATTTTCACCTCGCTGCCATTGGGTAATTTCACCTGATTTAATTTTGGATTATTGTATATATATTCAAACCATTGCGCTAATTTCTCCGATGTATATTTCTTATATTCTTTACCGTAATTTTCTACTTTATGAAAAATTCGAGCACATTCTCGCGGCGTTAATTCTCCCTCTTGTTTTTCTTGCAATTTTTCCGCATCTTCCTTTTCCGAACAATATTTGCAGTCCGCCCATTGGGCAAATGCTGACAATATTTCTTGGCGATGTTCCGAACTGTTTAAACAATACATCGTCTTATTATTTATTCCTAATCTCTCTACAATTATTGGCTGTTTCTTGCCGGCTATCTCACATATATTATCTTCAGGCCTTTCATATAATTTGCGAAATAAACCGTTTAGTCGGTCTTGTTTCTTAAAACCGGATAACTTTTTTCCTTCTTCCGATTTTACATTATCGAATAAATGTTTGACGTCACTGACGATTAATTCTCCTATTTTTTTTGCTTGCGGTCTTTCGTTTTTGTATGTAATTCCGGTTTGTTCGGCAAAGGCTTTTAATATTATTTCTTTGGGAACTCGCGCCGTGTTCAAATAATATGCCGGCGCGCGCCCTTCTTGGCGACGATGAACCACTATCGGAACTATCTTTCCTTTTGGTAAAGTACAGCGATTTTTAGCTTTGTTTTGGTATAGTTTTGTAAATAGAAAACGCAGACGACCACGTTTCTCGCTCTGCGTTAGTTTTTCTCCATTTTCATTTTTCACGTTATCAAAAAATTTGACAACCTCGGCTGCGTTTAATTCGCCTTCTTGTTTTAACTCTATTGCGTCCGTCATTTATTTGCTCATTACCTTATTCAATTTGTATCAATATAGCACATTTTATTCTATAAGGCAATACGATTTTCATGACCTAAAACATAAAGCGCATCAACTGTATCCAATAAGCATAAACGGCTATGGCTATGATTTTATAAAGCACAGCCATACTCATTAAGGCGCCCCCTAAAACAACAACCTCAATGATTATCGCTGCGATAACGGCAACGCCCAGCATTTCCAGCCAATAATATTTTTGCTTTATCAATAACAATGACGCTATTACCGCGGTTAATGCCAGATACATATTCTGCATTGCTGCAAAAGTATGTGTTACCGGCGTGGTTACCGTACTAAAATTCAACACAAACGACGTCATCATTACAATCGAGGCTATTATGAAAATGATAAAACTACTTCTTTTTGACATTTTTTCCTCCTTTTACAGTTGCTTTTGCGGTTTTACTTGAGGCTACTTTACTTGATACTGTTTTACTTGAGGCTTTTGTTTTCGTCACTGTTTTTGTCTTGAGCGTTTTAGACTTTACGGGGGATTTCTTTTCTGCTTTATCTTTTGGGGAAGCCTTTTTATCTGTTTGGGGCTTTTTATATACAAATATCTTTTCCGGAACGCCATATATTGAAGAATCTATTTGCTTTATCTCTTCAAGATGCCCCAGCGGAAACATCTCTGATATCACCACGCAGCTCTCTTTGATATTAGTGGCTAAAATTTTGCCTAGCGGCTCGCCGGTTACTTTCAAAACATAACACATGATTAAATCCATATCGTGATAATCTTGCTTCATGTAATCACCTTTAATAAAACTAATGTTCTTTAAGCCTGCCGCTTTGATTTTTCCCATGGTCAACGGAACAATGTCCCATTCATAACCAATGAATTCATGCTCGGGAAATTCTTTTGCCAACGGCAATAATAATGCTCCGCTGCCACAACCTAAATCGGTTACTTTCATTTTGTGTTTGGCTTTTTTTAATACTGCCCGCGCCTCTTCTATCATATCTTCTTTTATTTTTCCGTATGACGATACAAACGGTCCATATTGACCACAACCGCATTTGATGTATGAATATGTTTGGTACATTAGATATATAATCGCCGCAAATCCTATCACCAATGCCAATATCACAATTATTCCGTTACAGCACATTATTTGTTCTCCGTTCTATAAAAAAAAGTTTGCATCTTGCTATTGGTGTCATATATATTGAAAATTGTTTAAGAAAACATTTAATTTTTTATTCTTTACGGGAGTAACTTCGATGGCTAAAAAATATAATCGTATTCTCTTTCTTACCGGCGCCGGTATCTCTGCAGAATCCGGATTAGCTACCTTTCGTAGCGAAGATGGTTTATGGAACCATCATCGTGTTGAAGATGTCGCCACCATTGAGGCTTATTACCGTAATCAAGATTATGTTCACGATTTTTATAATAATATGAAGCCAGAATTGTGGAACGCCAAGCCAAACGCCGGACATCTCGCTATTACACGATTGCAGCACGAATATCCGGCTGAAGTGAATATTGTTACACAGAATATCGATACTCTTCATGAAAAAGCTAAAAGCAATAATGTTTTTCATATTCACGGACAAATCAATCAGGCGGTTTGTATGAATTGCGGACATATTCTTGAAACTTGGGGGGATGTTACTTCCGAAACTTGTTGCGAAAATTGCCACATTATGGGTATGATGAAACCCAATATTGTCTTTTTCGGAGAAAATCTGCTTTATATGGATAAAGTTGAAAACTTACTCAAAGCGTCCGATTTATTTGTTTCGGTCGGGACTTCCGGCGTGGTTTATCCCGCTGCCGGTTTTGTTCAAACTGCAAAATATTACGGCGCCGACACCGTAGAATTTAATTTGGAACCAACCTCTAATAATTTCTTTTTCGACAGACATGTTATGGGGAAAGCCGGTGACACTTTGCCTTCGTTTGTTGATGAGCTTATTGCTCAACTTAAGGACAATTAATCTTTAATAAATTTTCATAAAAAGGTGCGGTAAAAATTTTTTTATCGCCGAGCATCTTTATTTTTTCACAAGCATCGGCGTGGTAAAATTTTTGCGTATCTGCGGGGAAGAGTTTTTTACCGATTTTTTCTCTCACGGCTATATTTCCCTCTTCATAACTCATGCCATAATGCTTTTCACTCATACCGTTTCTCTCCAATACATCATCCGGTATCGAGGCCATTTTAGCTCCCGAAAACAGCATATTAATCCAAAAGTCCCAATCTTCGCAAGCTCTTAAATTCTCATCGTATCGTATCTGTTTTTGCTTAGCAAACGCGTTTCTATACATAATATTGGCATTACCGAAATTATTATACTGTATTAAACCTGCCGCAATATCATCATGATTTTCAGGTATGCGCGGAAGCCCGCTAATCTGACCGGCAACAGCCGTTATCTCTTTGTTTTTATCTAAGAACGCAACTTGTTGTGCCATTCTCTCCGGTAAACTTTTATCATCGTCATCCATTATCATTATATATTCTCCGCGTGCTAAATCCGCCGCTTTGTTGCGCGAATATGCTATTCCTCGATTTTTATCATTCTTGTAATAGCGAATACGCTTATCTTGATAACTGTTTACCACTTCTTCCGTCTTATCCGTTGAGCCGTCATTAATGATTATCAATTCGAAATCTTTATAGGTCTGGCCTAAAATACTATCTATTGCTCGCGGTAATATTTTTTCCCGTTGATATGTCAACATGACAACGGATACCTTCGGCTTACTCGGCCAAAGATATCCGATACATATTCCTGCTGTTAACAGTATAACAGCTATAATTCTTTTTTTTACATTCATCTATTGAGCGATAACGCGGTTAGTACTTCCAAATAAAACTAAACAACGTTGCCCTATTCCCAATGCTTGCCCCGTTCCTTGTGTTATACTGATAACTTGACCGTTATCCAATTTTACAATATACTCTAATCCGGTTTGCGAGGTTAATCCTCTTTCTGCCGCATCTCCTACTAAACCGCCCAATAACGCACCGCCTACAGCACCTAATGTATGTGCCGTACTGCCGCCGCCGATTGTTGATCCAGCAACTCCGCCGGCAACTCCGCCGATAAGAGTACCTGCACCGCTGTCGCTGTTGACGCCAACTTGACGTACACTTAATACCGTACACTGCGCAACAGTTGATACTTTCCCTGTTTGATTGGTGTAGTAATGATCCGAATTGATATTGTCCGCACAACCCGACAATAATAATGCTAAACTTGCCATTCCCAATATTTTATTCATCGTAAATCTCCTCATATATTGTTTATTCATAATTTAGTGGATTATTTTCTGTTGTCAATCTTTTTCAATAATCTCATTTGACCTGATATTTTTTATACTTGCTGTTTTTGCAATTCCTCCATAATCCGTTTTTCGTGTTCAGGCTGATCTTGCTTAGCCTCTATCACGTCTTTGCGAATCTTTTGCGTGCGCTTAAACAAATCAAACATTTTATCGCCCTCATCCCACCGGATATTCCTTTCCAGCGCTACTAAATCTTCAATAAATCTTTGTATCAGCTCCAATACGGTTTGTTTGTTGGTTAAAAAGATATCTCGCCACATCGTCGGATCTGAGCCGGCTATACGCGTAAAATCGCGGAAACCTCCTGCGGAATATTTGATTATTTCTTTGTGCTCATATCCTTCCAAATCGGCTACCGTTCCTACAATCGAATATGCAATTAACTGCGGTAAGTGTGATACGGCGGCCATAACCTTGTCGTGATGTGTTGCCGTCATGATGTCTACTTTCATATTGCAACTTTCCCACATCTCGGTTATTCTCTTTATGGCTTCTTCCGTCGAATTTTCATCCGGTGTTAAAATACACCAACGTCCCTTAAATAATGAGGTAAAACCATTTTCCGGACCGGATTTCTCCGTACCGGCAACGGGATGTCCTCCGACAACAATGCTTCCATTGTTTTTATTTAGATATTTTTCTATTTCTCGCAGGCTATATTGCTTGACCGAACCGACATCTGTTATTATGACGCCTTCTTTTACATACGAACTCATGTCCTTGGCTAATTTTCCAAATGCGCATACCGGTGTCGCAAAAATAATCACATCGGCTTCACTTACTCCTTCTTTGATGTTATCGGTATATATATCTGCTATGTCTAAATCTTTTGCCTTTTTTAAATTTTCTTGATTTTTATCATACACGGCCAATGTTTTGACCAATTTTTTTTCTTTTAAATTGCGCGCCAGTGACGAACCGATTAAACCGATACCTAAAATCAGAGCTTTGTTAAACAGCATGGTAATTTCCCCTTTGATGAATTTGCGCATTAATTTATCAATATCCTTATTTTGTGTCAATATCTTACCTTGCTCTATCCTCTTTTCTTTCTTGACAGCTTTGACTTGTACGCTATTATACTTTTACTTCATTAACTTTATGTCTTATTATTTTGAGGATTAGGAAAAGGACCGAACCTCATTAAAAAAATTGTTTTATGCTTAGAAAATTTCATAAAATTGTTTTTTTGACCGGTGCCGGTATTTCCGCGGAATCCGGTTTGGCTACTTTTCGTGATCCTTCCGGTTTATGGAATAATTATGATGCTGAAATTGTTGCCTCTTTATGGGGGCTTCAGTCTAACCCTACTTTAGTTCACCAGTTTTATAATGAATTGCGAAAACAGATGGCTTTGGCGCAACCTAATCAGGCTCACTGTGCTCTAACTTATTTGCAACAGAATTCTTCTGCCGATATCCATATTATTACCCAAAATATTGATACTTTACATGAAAAAGCTCATACGCAAAATGTTTGGCATATTCATGGGCAAATCAATCAATTAAGGTGTGTTAAGTGTGGGAAAATTACAGAAACTTGGTTACCTTGGACCGAACATTGTCTTTGTTACTCTTGCCATGGTAAGCTCAGACCCAATATCGTCTTTTTTGGCGAGGAAATATTTTTTTCTTCTCAAATTGAACGACTTCTTGCTGATGCTGATTTATTTGTTGCTATTGGTACTTCGGGAACTATTCCTCCGGCCTCGTCTTTTGTTCAAGATGTTCGCAAGCATTCCAGTTTAACGGTCGCTCTAAATTTGGAAAAACCTGCCAATTATCGTGACTTCGACATCGTCATTGAGGGAAAAGTTTCTAAAACATTGCCGTGCTTTATTGAAAAATTGCTCTGTTATCAATAAAAAAACAGGCTCTCTTTTGAGAACCTGTTTTTTTCTTTTTTCGCAATATAAAATTATGCGGTCTTGCCTAATTGGGCAGCAACTTCTGCGGCGAAGTCTTCCTCTTTCTTTTGTAAGCCTTCTCCAAGTTTGAAGCATACAAAACCGCCGAGTTTTACTTCTGCATTGTTTTCTTTTGCAAATTCCGCAACCACATCTTTTACTTTCTTATCCGGATCCATAATATATGCTTGTTCTTCAAGAACTACTTCTTCGTAATATTTACGGATGCGGCCTTCTACCATTTTTTCAACGATATTGGCCGGTTTGCCAGATGCTAAAGCCTGTTCGCTGAAAATGTTCTTTTCACGTTCTACGGCTTCTGCCGGTACTTCGGCGATTGTCATCGAAATCGGACCGGTGGCGGCTATGTGCATTGCAATATGCTTGCCCAATTCTTGCATCTTAGCTTTGTCGGCATTACCTTCAATGCTTACCAATACACCGATTTTACCAACGTTCGGACGTACGGAATTGTGTATGTATGAGCATACAACACCATTATTTGCACTAATATATGCAGAGCGACGCAAATTCATATTTTCACCGATTTTTGCAATCATATCTGTCAATATTGTTCCCATCTCTTTGCCGCATACCGGGCATGTATATGTTTTTAATGCTTCTATATCTCCTTTGACAGCTAATGCTGCTTTTGCCGAATTTTCTACATAATCTTGGAAAATATCATTCTTTGCAACGAAATCTGTTTCAGAGTTTACTTCAACAACTGCACCGGCATTACCTTCTACATATACGGAAACTAATCCTTCAGCTGCAATACGACTTGCTTTTTTAGCGGCTGACGCTAATCCTTTTTTACGAAGCCAATCTATTGCGTCTTCCATATTTCCGTTTGTTTCAACCAGCGCTTTTTTGCAATCTAACATGCCTGCACCAGAGGTTTCTCTCAAACTTTTTACCATTGCTGCGGTAATTTCTGCCATTCTTTTTCCCCTTGTCTTGATAATCTTTGTATACATCAACTCGGCGGCAGCTGTTGCCACCGCCGACTTCTTTACTTAATTGCTCATTAAGCGTTTTCTACATTTTCAAATGTTTCTTCAGATGATGCAACTACATCTTCGACTTTTACGCCTTGTGCTGCAACTTCTGCCTGCATACCATCCAAAATGGCTGATGATATTAATTCACAATACAATTGAATTGCGCGAATTGCATCGTCATTGCCCGGTACAGGATAATCGACTTCATTCGGATTTGCATTTGTATCGGTAATACCAATTACAGGAATACCCAATTTCTTAGCTTCTTTAATAGCTAATGATTCTTTCGGAGTGTCAATTACGAACAATAAATCCGGTTGGCCTCCCATGTTCTTAATGCCGTTCAATGAAAGAGCAAGTTTCTCTTGTTCTTTCTTAATGTTCTGCATTTCTTTTTTGGTGTATCCTTCGTATGCGTTCTTTTCTTCCATTTCGTTTAACTTAACGAGACGGCTGATTGACTTGTTAACCGTCTTCCAGTTAGTCAACATTCCGCCTAACCACCGATAGTTAACATAGTACTGTCCACATCTTTCTGCACTTTCTTTAACAATGTCTTGGGCTTGACGCTTGGTGGCTACAAACAAAACTTTGCCGCCTTTTGCTGCGACATCACGAGCTACTGCCAAAGCGGTGTAAAGCATCGGATATGTTTTCTGAAGATTGATAATGTGCACATTATCTTTTTTACCATATATGTATGGTGCCATTTGCGGATTCCAACGACGTGCGTGGTGTCCGAAGTGTACGCCCGCTTCAACAAGCTGACGTAATGTAAAAGTAGGAAGTGTCATATTTTATTTTTCCTTATTTTCCGGTTAAACCTCCGCAGAATTTCGGCCCGAAATATTTCGGACACCGGAGCGTGAAGCACCGTTCATACTTAAACGTTGCCGACGCTTTATCTGCGTGTGAATTATATTTAAAAACAGCTCACTCGCTGCTTTCGCTTGCTTTATAATCTAAATTTATTTATTTTGCAACTCTTTTTTAACTTTTTATTCAATTTTTTCTTAACCTTAAATACAAAAAAACCGCATTTGTCTTTATCGGACAATGCGGTTTATTTGTGCGTGGTTTACGAGATTATTCTCTCTCGTATTTAGAGATAAAATCGTGAATCTTTTGGTGATTTTCTCCATGCAATGTTGCTAACATCAAAATTTGACGCAGCTCTCGTTTACGCGGATGTTCCAAATCCCCATCGGCTAAAGCCAGATTTACCAACGAATCGGCTATTTGAACCGAAACGGCGGAGATTTTTTCTCCCAGCAAATCACGTAATGTTTCCAAACTAACCGAGAACAGTGCATCTATGGCTTCAGGATCTTGCGACATGCGCAAAATATTCAAAGCCTCTTTTGCAAAATCTTCCCGCTTTCCATAATATGCCGATAAACTCAGCAAAATTACGATAACGCGAGGAAGCTCGTTTTGTTCCAAAACCTTCTCCAATGCGGGAAGTTTTTCTCCTTTGGCTATCCAAAACACCTTTGATGATTGAGATGCATTTCCTTCACCTTTTCGTGAAAACAAAAGAACAACTCTTTCTTCATCTGTTTGTTCCATTGAGCAGATTTCTTGCTCGTCCGCACGATAATAGGTAATGATGTCATCATTCTTCAGCTTTTGAATATCCGCCGAAATAGGAAGAACTACTAAGTCTTCTTTTCCTGAAATAATATTCTTCACTTTAATTGAATGGAAACTGCCAGCGGTGTCAATATTGATGACACGGGCTGTAATAGGACCTTTTGACATGATAATAATAGTTTTAAAGTTAAAAAATAATACAAAATTCTTTTTGCTTATACCCCACTTTTTGACAAAACGCAAGTTTTTTTGTTTGTTTTCCGTATGATTTTTTTCCATCCCCTTTTTTGGTATTTTTCTGTTTAAGATTTTTAGTTTTTACTTGTGTCTGCACTTTTCTTTTTATATATTTCTTCCAGTTTATATATGTTTTTTGTCTTATATCTGAGGAAAATATGAGTGATTTGTTTGAAAACTCCGCAACGGCAGTTAAGGAAGAATATTCTGCTCGCGACATTGAAGTTCTTGAAGGATTAGATCCTGTCAGACATCGTCCGGGGATGTATATCGGTGGGACCGATGAGCAAGCCTTGCATCATTTGGTTGCGGAAATTTTAGACAACTCTATGGATGAAGCCGTTGCCGGTTATGCGTCCAGAATTGATATTTCTCTTAATGCCGACTACTCCGTTACTATTACAGATAACGGACGCGGTATTCCAGTTGATGACCATCCTAAATATCCGGGAAAATCAGCTTTGGAAGTTATCTTGACCACTTTGCACTCCGGCGGTAAATTCGGCGGTAACGCTTATAAAGTATCCGGCGGTCTACATGGTGTTGGTTCGTCCGTGGTTAATGCTTTATCTGTTAAACTCGTTGTTGAGGTAGCGCGTGACAAAAAACTCTACCGCCAGGAATATTCTTGCGGGAAGCCTGTTACTCCGTTAATGTTGGTGGGAAATGCTCCGAACCGTCGCGGGACAAGCATTACTTTCTTACCTGACGCCGAAATTTTTGGAAGCGATAATAAATTTGTTCCGGCAAAAGTTTATCGTATGGCTCGTTCTAAAGCTTTCTTGTTTAAGGGGATTAAAATCTTTTGGAAATGCGCTCCAGAACTTTTAACTGAGGGCGACGGAATTCCTCAAGAAACGGAATTTAATTTTCCAAACGGCTTATTGGATTTCTTAAATTATCAAATCGATACTCGTACTACTATCAATCGTACTCCTTTTTCTGGAGAAGCTGATCTTGCAGGTGATGAGGGAAAAGTTGAATGGGCTATTACCTGGCCTGATGATGAAAAAGGCTTTTGTACATCTTATTGCAACACGGTCATCACTCCTCAGGGTGGAACACATGAACAAGGTTTTCGTACGGCTTTGCTTAAAGGATTAAAAGAATACGCTGATATGGCTAATATCAAAAAAGCTGCAGGTATTACTGCGGAAGATTTCTTGAGTGATGCAGCAATTATGCTTTCTGTGTTTATCCGTGATCCGCAATTTCAAGGACAAACAAAAGACAAACTCACATCAACGAAAGCAGCTTATCTGGTTGAGAAAGCTGTTAAAGATTCTTTTGACCATTGGCTTTCATCAGATAAAGAAAATGCAAGCGCTTTGATTGAATATGTTATTGACCGAGCAGAACTGCGCAAAAAGAGAAAAGAAGAAAAAGTTCAAAATCGTAAATCTCCAACTAAAAAATTACGTCTTCCGGGCAAACTTGCCGACTGCTCTAAATCTGCTGCCGAAGATACTGAAATTTTTATTGTTGAGGGTGATTCCGCTGGTGGTTCCGCAAAACAAGGACGCGACCGTATGACACAGGCCATTTTGCCGTTACGTGGGAAAATTCTGAATGTTGCCAGTGCCAGTCTTGATAAAATTACCCAAAACCAAGAAATTAAAGATATGATTGAGGCTTTGGGTTGTGGCACCAAAGATAATTATAAGGAAGAGAATTTGCGTTATGAAAAAATCATCATCATGACCGATGCTGATGTTGATGGTGCGCATATTACATCTCTTTTAATGACATTCTTTTATCAGTATATGCCAAAACTTATTGAAAACGGTCACTTATTTATTGCGACTCCGCCTCTGTATAAAATCGTTTTTGGCGGAAAGAACTATTACGCTCTTGATGATGATGAAAAAGATAAAATTTTAAGTAAAGCAAAAGCTAATCAAAAACCTGATATCAGTCGTTTTAAAGGTTTGGGTGAAATGAGTGCCTTACAGCTTAAAGAAACCACTATGGATAAAAATAATCGTGTTTTACTTCGTGTTGTTATTCCTACGGCAAATACAGAAGAGGCTCGTGATGAAGCTTTTGAAACCAGAAGACAGGTTGAACGCCTGATGGGTAAAGATCCAGAACAACGCTTTAAATTCATTATTGAACGTGCTAAATTTGCAGAGGATTTGGATATCTAAACTTTGCTACTTATAGCTTAAATAAAAAAATAAAAGACAGTTATTTTTATTAACTGTCTTTTTCGTTTACATACAGCCTATGTGCACTAGGGGTATGTTTGGGATTAACCCTTCATGTTTTCGTACGTTCAAACACTTTTACAATAGAATATTCTTTTTTCCTTTGAGAATATTCCTCACTCTTGCATAACCGAATAATTTTCAGGCTTAGTCTGCATATTAAAAAGATAAGCACTGTTGCTATCATACCAAATAATTTTTTAAGACCTCATAATTAATTTTACGGTCTTAACCTAATCAATCATTTGGTATTCGTCAAGTTTTTCTGTTTGATATTGAAGGATTAATCATACGCGTGGTAATAGCGTTTTTTATAATCAAAGTCGCATTTTATATGACTGAATTCCGGCTTTAATATGTATATTACATCCGAATTATCAAACGGCTTGTAATATTGATTAATTAAATTCATATCCGGCACGTGCACAAATTTTTCAATACCACGTTCGGCTGAATATTTATCTTTATACGGTGCAATGTATATAATTTTTGGCTTATATGTTGCTATTACCTTATTTATATCCATCAGTGGATGTATTCCAACTTTGGCTCCAATTACATCCAATTGTCCTAATAAATTCCAGTAGTAGTGAGGATCTCGATTATACAGATTGTACAAATTTCCATCTCCATTAATAACATAGTCACAAGGGGTTGTTACACGTACAATCTTTTTATTCAGCGGATCATAAAAGCGCCCTACTCTATCCCCAAGATTACCTTCATACACTGCAGGTTTATACATACAAAAAGCCAGAGCCACCACTAATACATATATAAGAGCAAAATGTTTCTTAAAGATTTTTTCTTCCAAAAACATAGCACTCAAAATAGAGGCCAAATATATCAGCAAATAAAAATAATACGCAAAGGCTGAAAAATACAACAAACGTTGCGCCAACTCTGTTAAAAACAAAATGGTTAGTATGTTAAAATATATATTTTTCTGGCGAATAAAGCAGATAATCGCCAAAAAACTCCCAAGCAGAAGCATCTTTAATTCCGGCCAAATTATTCCATGTCGGCGCTCTTCTGCAAATAGTTCAGGTATGTGCAAATTAAAGATAAAATTGGAACGATACCATGTTTCTAAGATGTCATGATGCCATAAGTAGACGGCATATCCTAAACTCAAAACTATCGGTAATAACATTGCATAAGCCAAAGCATCAACTTTTATGACTTTCTTATGCAGCAGATAAAATGTTATCAACGCCAATATAACAAGGGCAAAAATAATTTTTTGCAAAAACATAAATGACGCCCAGAATAACAACATGGCTAGACTTAATTGGCTTACTTTTTGCTCCTTTATATGTTTAAAGTAAAAATACAATCCGGCAAAAAAAGCGGTCATCATAAAATTATCGGGACGAAAGTTTACCACAGATACGACGACATACGGCGTCAAAGCTATTGCGGCGGCAATTATACCTCCAGTTTTATTGGTCAAAAAGCGTGAAGCAATCAGATATAAAAGATAGTAGTTCAAAAATGAACTTAGTATAGAGCAACTTACGACGGTTGCTGTAATGATATTGTCATCTAATCCGTGCGTGTGTAAACCGACAAATGGTGCAAACAAGTACCACAGTAGAGGATTATGGTGTTGGAAAAAATCTTTGTATGGGATAAAATTTGCATAAACCAACCACGAGGAGTGTATATGCTCCAATGTATCTCCCCCCAAGGTGTTCGTTTTCCATGCAATATATAGGCAAAATATAAGTCCGGCGCATAAATGCCCAATCAGAAAAAATGCCGGAAATTTGTGATATATTTTTTGCAATATTAACGGCATCTCTTTTTCTCCTTAGGGCATGAATATCGTTTGCTTAAATACGTTTTCCATAAAAAATAATAATATAAAAC
Organism: uncultured Alphaproteobacteria bacterium; assembly: GCA_949297665.1. Taxonomy (GTDB): domain Bacteria; phylum Pseudomonadota; class Alphaproteobacteria; order RF32; family CAG-239; genus CAG-267. The sequence goes on from CASFTO010000076.1 coordinate 49,456, forward strand.
TTAAAATAAAGGCAATAACCGGTGTGGCAACCCAACCCGATACAACGCGCAAAATCAGACTCCATTTTATACCTTTTCCCCCTTTTACCAAACCTATTCCTACAATTGCACCTATTACGGCTTGGGTACTGGAAACAGGAACCGCCGGTAATGGAGGTAAATTCATTGATATTAGGAAGTTTTCCAGATTTTCCGAGGAAAACAATATCAAAACCAGTGATTGCGATAAAATCACAATCCATGCCACGGTCGGAGAAAATGACAATACATTCTTGCCAACCGTCTTAATGGCTTTTTGCGAATATGTGAATACCCCGATGCACGCCGCAACCGCTCCTAAAAAAAAGAGAACTTGCGTACTGCTTAAGGTGTAAAAATTACCTAATTTAAGCGGTGACAAGACATTTGAATCAATGAATACTCCGACGACATTTGCCATATTGTTGGCGCCTAACGCAAAGCCGCCCAGCGCCGTTGTCAGTATCATTCCGACTCTTACCGCCATGTCTTGCCATAGGATATGTACTTTACTGTGATGCAGCAATTTTTTAACGCAGATATATAATCCAACAGCAATCACTCCGGAAATAATCGGACAAAATATCCATGTCGCGCAAATATTCGTTAATGTTTCGGTATCCGTCGGTTTATGATTGTACACGTTCCACCCGATAATCCCTCCGACAATCGCTTGTGAAATTGATACGCTTATCCCTGATTTTAACATCATCAGAACAGCCAATGCCGATGACAATGATACCGTAAAAGCTGCCGGCAGAGTATTGACTTCACCTAACGCATTTAAGGTTTCTGCCGTGTTTTGACCGCTGAATACCGCTCCCAAAACCAAAAATATGCTTGCGATTATCGCTGCTGTCGTAAAACGGAGCATCTTTGTTCCAACTGCCGTCCCAAATATATTCGACGCATCGTTAGCTCCTAGTGACCAACCTAAAAATAATCCACTTGAGAGAAAAAATAAATATTCGAACATTGATTAAATTTCCCTCTTTATTGCGAAAATAAGCAGTGCATCAATGCAGTCTTCGGCTAAATCCGCTATATCCGCTACTTCTTCTATAAAATTATTGATTTGCATTTTGCGGGCTAAATCTAAATCGGAATCAAATACTTCATTACGCAATTTGGCCGCTGTCTTATCACTCTGATGCTCCAACAAATATACTTTTTTAGAATAATCGCGCAAGGTTACCAAATCTCTGAAAAATGCACGCGATGCTATGGCCATATTTTCCGCACAGTCGGCTACTTGATTGACCAATTCTCGCAATTGTTTGTGATATGCTTCCGGTATGTCGGGACGTTCTATGTAAAATTTATGCGCAACCTCATCAAATAAATTGATAACTCTATCCAGATTTTCTACTAATTCCAAAATGTTTCCGCGTAAATCCGGTATCAGATTTTGTTCATATAATTTGCTCTCTATTTCCCGACGCAATGTATCCGAATCGTGCTCTATTATCTTTATCTTTTTACTGGTTTGGCGATATTTTTCGCTGCGCATCTCTTGCAAATATATATCCACAGCTTCCTTAAAAACCATGGTCATTTCTATGATCTTATCATGTAGACTGTCTATGTTATGCTCCAAATCTCTGGTGCGGGCAAATAATGATATCTTTACGTTAAACATTTATACTCATTTCCCTTCTCTTTTTCAGAATCGTTTTTCTTTTGGTGTTATTTGATTTTAAACTTACACACTTTGTCAACATATTTTTATTTTTGGCTTGCATTTATTTTTTTATTCTCTTACTTTTTAGTGGTTATATAACATTTTTAAGGATGGGAATTATGCAAAAAGATAATATTATTACCGTTTTGGTATCTGTTATTGCGAGCGTTGTTGTTTCTGTTGCTCTTTGCTCGACAGTTTCTGATTCTAAAACTACAACTTCTTCTACCGCTGGTCAAAATGTAAATCAAGCTATTGAAGATTATTTGATGAATAATCCTAGCAAAATTCGTGAAGCTTTGGAATTAGCTGCTCAACAAGAACAAATTGCTGAACAAAAACGTATTGCTGAACTCTATAAAGCTAATTGGAAAGATTTGAGCTCTTATGAAGGTTCTCCTTTTGTCGGACCTAAAGATGCTAAAGTTACTATTGTTGAATTCTTTGATTTCAACTGCGGTTACTGCAAACGTTTAGCTCCTGAAATGATGAAGATTATTAAAGCTAATAAAGACGTTAAAGTTGTGTTCAAACCCGTAACATTTTTAGGCTCCATGCCGGCTGCCAAGGCTGCTATGGCTGCTAATAAACAAGGTAAATTCTTGGAAGTTTATGAGGCTTTGTTAACTCATAATGGTCAAATTACCTCCGCCGTTATTGATGAAATCATCAAAAAGGCTGGGCTTGATGTTGAGAAAACTAAAAAACTAAGGGATAGCGACGAAATTGCTAAAGAAATTTCTGCTATTGCCGACCTTTCTCAAAAGGTTCAAATTCGTGGCGTTCCGACTTTGATTATGAATGGTGAAGCATTGCAAGCTATTGACGAAGCAACTATTCAGAATGCCATTGACAGCGTTAAATAAATAGTTTTCTTTTAACGGTTTTCGGTCCATCTCTTTTGAGATGGACCTTTTTGTTGTTAAAATTTGATGATTATGCTTAAAAATTCTTGCATATACTTTTATCACGCTTTAAGCTAGCTTTAGTTTTAATATTAGTGAGGGCGTTATGAAAATCTTTTTTAAATATTTTGCTGTTTTAGTTGTTGCCGCTCTTGGCGCCGGTGGGGTTATTTATCTTGATGCGCATTGTCCAAAAAAACAGGCTGAGCAGTCGCAACTTATTAATCAAGCCATCGAATCTTATGTTCAAAATAATAAGGAAACTTTGGCTAATCTTGTTTTGGAAAGCGATACTTTTAAGAACTCTTCTTTCCAGATAAAAATGAGTGGTGAGTCCGAACAGCAACCTGAAACCGAAAATGTAGCAGATGACAATCCTAATAAAACTTTCTTAAAACATTGGGATGAAATGAAAAATAGTGAGGTGGCTCCTTATGCCGGACCTAAAGAGGCTAAAGTTACCGTTGTCGAATTTTTTGATTTCGCGTGTGGCCACTGTAAAGCATTGGCTCCGGTTATGGCTCAATTGATTAAAAATAATCCAGATGTGAAATTTGTGTTTAATCCGCTTTTCTTCATGAGTGAACATTCTCCTTATGCTGCGAAAGCCTCTCTAGCGGCTTTTCAAAAGGGTAAATTTGTAGAAGTTTTTGAGGGAGTTATGACGCTACCTGAAATGAATGAGGATACTATTAACCAAATTCTTATTGATGAAGGTCTTAATGTCGATGAAATTAAACAAATGATGGAGCAAAAAGAAATTCGGCGTGGAATTCAGGATATTGACGCGCTTTCTCAAGTTTTGGGTATTAACGGCGTTCCTATGCTTATCATCAACGGCGAACCTTTTTATGGGCGTAGTCTTGATGACTTGCAAAATAAAATCAATAGCTACAAATAAAAAATAGTTTTTGGGTAAAAAATTATCCCCTGAAGCCATAAAGCTCAGGGGATTTTTTGGTTTGGATTAATTAAGGTTTGAATACTTGTCCGTCTGCACCGATTATTTCGCCATCTTCAAATAAGACACCGAAAATTGCACCGTCGTACAGTTTATCCAAAGTTTTTGTTTTTGGGTTGAAACGGCGGATTGTTCCGTATACCCCTTTATATCCTTCCTTATCATATACCTCACTAATCAAAGTAGTTGATTCTCTGCCAAGTGAGTACCCTCGGTATAGTTCCGTGTACTCAAAGTGTTGACCTAGAAGAATGACTGTATCGTTTCCTTCATGGAAAATGACAGATGATACCGATAATATATAGCAACGAGGATTATTTTTTTCATTGCAATAAATTCACCAGACCTGATATTTATCTTCATTCTTTATTATCAAATATTCATTTGGCGTGGAAACTTGGACAATTTTTCCGTTATATACACTCTCTATCTCATTCTCTTGCGGGACTAAGATATTTTCACAAGTGTATCTATCGGCGGAAATTTCCGTATACCCGTCATCTTGCAGGATATGCAGGACAACCTTATCCTTTTCATGCTGATTTGGAGATACAAATATGTAATATCCAACACGTTGCCCGAGCACTTGAGCGTCGTCACTGTCTTTATTCACAAGCATCCACGTTTCTACACCATCATCGCTTTTAACACAGTAAATAAACGCGTTTTGACTTCCCGAGTAAATCTTCCTATCGTATGCGGCTGCAATGACCATAAACTCAGCATCTTTGGTTCTTAGGAGAATTTCATATGTACATGGGCTATATTTATGCTCTATTTGATAAACATAAACCTTGCACTTTTTGTTTCCCATCAGCACTGAAAAGTAATCATCTGCGCGCAATACTTGCGCCACCCCTTGTAAAAAGAAAAATGTTCCACAACAGAACATCAACCAAGCAAAACTCTGTTTTTCTTTATCCGGTATAGGTGCTACTGTGTATGCAATACAGAGTATGAAACCTAATACAGCTAAAAATCCATAAATACTAAGTAATTTTTTCCATGCGGAGCGTTCACCTATACGCGACCATCTCCAAGACATTAATTTATCCATAAAACATTATAATTTAGTGATACAATAATTGTTAACTGGCGAGTATTGTATCTATTTTTGTTTATTTGTCAAATATTTTGTAAGGGCAAATAACGCTTACTAATTTATTGTTTCACTTAGCTCCATCCACTTTTCTTCTGTTGCGGTTATTTCTTGTTCTAGGTTATATAGCTCAATTTGCATTTTGGCGACTTCACTACCGGAAACTTGAGCAAATTTTTGTAATAATTCCGCTTTTTTAGCCTCTAATTTACTTAACTCTTGTTCAATTTGGCGCAACTCTGCTTTAACTTTACGGTCTTGTTTATTATTCGATATATTTTTTTCTATTGGTGGGACTAGCTTTACTTGTTCTTTTATTTCTTTTTTTTCAGGCTTTTCTTCTTTTTTTTTCTCTTTATTGAGCAAAAAAGCGCGATAATCTTCCAAATCTCCGTCAAATGCCGTACAAGTATTATTGTGTACTAACCACAAATTATCTACAACCATTTCCAATAAATGAAAATCGTGCGAAATCAAAATAATCGCGCCATTATATGCATTTAACGCTTCGGCTAAAGCGGTTCTTCCCTCCATATCCAAATGGTTGGTCGGTTCATCGAATATCAGTAATTCCGGTTTATCTATTGATATTCTCGCAAACAGTAATCTTGTTTTTTCACCACCCGATAACGCTTTAATTTGCGTAACCGCCTTTTCTTGTTCCAAACCGAAATGCCCTAAATGAGCTCGGATGTTTTTCTCCGGTGTATCCGGCTCTATGCTTTTCATATACTCGGTTGGCGTTAGCTCCAGCGGCAATTCCTCGGTCTGATTTTGATTGAAATATCCGATTTTCAGTTTACCGCTTTTTTTCATAAGCCCTTCCATCATGGGAAGATGTGATGACAGCATTTTTACCAACGTTGATTTACCATTACCATTCTTCCCCAATAACGCAATTCTGTCATCTTGGTTAATGTAAAAATTGAGCTTCCGTAGCACAACCTTATCACCATAACCGACAACACCGCCTTCTACGGTTATCAGAGGCGATGGCATTGGTTTTATGTCAGGAAAAGTAAAT
>CASFTO010000077.1 GCA_949297665.1 uncultured Alphaproteobacteria bacterium
CCTATCTCCTATCTCCTATCTCCTATCTCCTATCTCCTATCTCCTATCTCCTATCTCCTATCTCCTATCTCCTATCTCCTATCTCCTATCTCCTATCTCCTTCTATTGCCGAGCTAAAAAAACTCAGCCCAGGGGGAGGGAGTTCGGCATTTTTCCCAATAATTCGCCCCAATCTACCTTTGCCGAGTCAAAAAAGCTCAGCAAGGGGAACATACTTTCGGCATTTTTCCCCATAACACGCCCCAATCTACCTTTGCCGAGTCAAAAAAGCTCAGCAAAGGGAACATACTTTCGGCATTTTTTTTCCACAACACGCCCCAATTTCCCCTTTGCCGAGTCAAAAAAGCTCAGCAAGTGGAACATACTTTCGGTATTTTCACCATATGTCACGCACATTTACCCATGCTAAATCAAAAAAAATCCCCCCAAAAAACATCCTCTCGGCATTTTTCCTCACAACCTGCCGCTGTTACCACTTTGCCAAGTCATAAAAACATTAGCCAAGATGAACAATATTCTTTCCGAATTTCTGCTCCAACTCATCCAAAACTTTGCCTAAGCGCTCATCGCTTTTTTGCGAGGGGTGAAACAAATCTAACTGTTCTTTTTCCCGATAAATTAGGCCTGAAAGCGTAATTCCGACACTGCGCCAGATAATTGCCGGCGAATAAAGAGAAGTTAAAAGTTGTAAGGCTAAAGGAGTAATTTCATTTTCCTGATTAGAAGGAAAGGGGAGCTTTGCCCGTTCAGTAATAACCTTAAAATCTTTGGTGCGTAACATAACTTCAATTTGCACGGCTTTAGCGCCTTCACTGCGTGCTTTACGACAGGCCGTGTGAATATGACGACATAAATCGGTTTTGAGCACATTAAGGTCGCGGCTAAATTCTTTGAGAGCAGAAGTTTGTTGAATAGAAAGTGGCGCTTTTCCGATGCGTTCAACTTTAAACAAAGAAATCCCTGAAAGCTCGTTTTTGAGATCCATCCCATGCGTGCCGAATTGCGCTTTAATCCAATAATCTGGGCGACAGATAAAATCAAGAGCCGTAAAAATACACTCCTCGCGCATTTTCAAAATCAGTTTTCTCCCCACACCGGCCACGTCAGAGATAAGCGTTTGCGAAAGGATTTTGCGTCTTTCTGCCGAGCCTATCGCAAAAACACCGCCATTATTTTTAGCTTTATCGCTGGCAAGTTTGGCGAGAGTTTTAGTGGTTGAAAGCCCAATAGAAATCGGAATATGGAGTTTATTCCAAACGTTCGTCCGAATCATTTGTGCGGTTTTGAAATAATTTTGCTTATAGAGAAGTTTAGTTCCGGTCAAATCAAGATAGGCTTCATCCACCGAACATACTTCCACATCCGGAGTAAAAGACTGTAACATCGCCATCACTTTACGCGAGGTTGCTTGGTACAAATCATGATTGGCACGAACGTAAAGAATATCCGGAAATTCTTTTTTTGCCATAAAATAAGGTGCGCCCATTTTAAGCCCTAAAGCTTTGGCTTCTTTGGAGCGAGATACCACGCATCCGTCATTATTGGAAAGCACTGCCACGGCTCTTCCCTCTAATTTAGGATTAAAAGCGCGTTCCGCCGAAACAAAAAAACAATCACAATCCGCTAGTGCAATGTAATGTTTCATAACAACCTCACAAAGAGAGAATAGGGGATTTTTTTCTAAGTGTCAATTATTTTGTTCTATTTATGTTCTAAAAATGTGTAAAAAGATACCCCCGCGTAAAACGCGGGGTTCTTCATATGCGGCTATAAGCCTTTACCACTGGCTTCCCCTGAACGGGGTACCCATAATTCTGCCAAACGCAATTTGTTACTATCTACCCGTAAACGGGTCATTTAAGTCCATAGTTAGTTGTTCTGCTAACTGATCTTGCTTAAGTTGCTCTTTAATATATTCCTTAATTTTTTCTGTGTTTTTACCAGTTGTATCAACATAATATCCTTTACACCAAAATTCTCGGTTGCGATATTGATACTTTATATTACTCCATCTCTCATATATCATTAAACTACTCTTTCCTTTGAGAAATCCCATAAATCCTGATATACTGATTTTCGGTGGTACCTTCACTAAAATATGGATATGGTCTGGACATGCCTCTCCTTCAAGAATTTCCACTTCTTTCCATCTACATAATTCTTTAAGTATTTTCACTATTTCTAGTCTTTTACTTCCGTAAAAGACTTTTCTCCTATACTTTGGCGCAAATACTATATGATATTTGCAATTCCACGTTGTATGTGCTAATCTTTCTATGTCAGTTTTCATTACTGTCCTCCAAATAGGTTGTTTTGCGTCCTGGCAGACTGCAAAACTCTAACCTATTTGGAGCGTTTTGTCATCCTCACCGCTATAAGCTTTACTGAACCACGCGTCTAACGCGTGGTTTTCAGAATACAAAAAAGACGCTCTAAAAAAAGAGCGTCATCAAACAATAAAAAATCAGTGCTTAGGCAGTTGAAAAGCCCCGTTTTCATCAGCATGTATGGCAATATCTTTCCCATTATGTTTCCAAATAATTGTTGGAGCGATAATGATATAGGCCATAGGAATATCATCTTCATTAAGATGAAATCCGATAAGATAGTTTTTGCCGTCAATTGTACAGAGCAAATGTTGGAAAATACGTCCTAATACAATATGAACCGGCTTGTCACTATTCAAAGGCTTATACTGGGCGGTTTGAAAGAAGTAGGTAAAAATACTATCTTTATCATAACCATCGACATTCAAGGATATAAAGCCATTTCCCATTAAGAAGTGCAGGGATTTTTTACTGTGCGATGTTTTTTCATCAAAAATCAAATCCGCAACGCGCCACCCTAAATCTTTTCCGTATTCATATCCATCGCAAATAATAGCCCACGATGCGGGATATGGTTTGAAAAGAAAAATACCGTTTTTAGTAAACCGAACATCACAGCCGAAAATATTTTTTCTATTCCAAACAACTTCGGAATGTCCGTCAGAATGCAAAGCGATAATACGAACAATAGACATCTTACGCCGCAAATCGGTTCTGTACCGTCTGTAAAAATCGGAATTAAAAACAAGCACGATAAGTTTCTTATCAGAAAGTTGCAAAGTAAAAGTTTGAGCAGGGCAAATGATAAGATGTATCATAAAAAGCAGCACCCAAAGAGCCACCCACGCCGCCGTATGAAACCAACCGATAATACAGAATAGCAATACGGCAACCCAACCACCGATAACTTGATGATCAAAAGCGGCACATCCCCATGCAGCAGGATTTAATAATGCGCCAAAACACAGTTTTTTTAATTTAACAGAATTCATAAAAATAAAAATTTAAGTGAAACAATAATTATTCAAGTGGCAACACTTTATGAGATAAATGAGGAAAAAGCAAGAAAAATATTGCGAGAGGAGAGAAAACCCTCCATAATCGCGATAAGCAGAAAGGAGAACAAAATGCCAAGAATAGCCGAGTTTGAAAAAGTCAGTTTTGAACAGTTTAGTACAGCATGGAAAAGTGTATTTTTAACGGATGACGCAGAGATAAAGCGCATTTATGAGAATATCAAATTGCCACTACGTGCCACATCAGGATCTGCGGGATATGATTTTTTTACGCCGATAGCCATAACATTGCATCCTAAAGAAAATCTTTTATTACCGACAGGTATCAGAGTAAAAATAGAAGAGGGGTGGTTTTTGGAGATAATGCCCAAATCCGGTCTGGGTTTTAAATATAGATTACAAATGGATAACACCATCGGTGTGATAGATAGTGATTACTATTATTCGGATAACGAAGGACATATTTTCGTAAAGCTGACTAATGACAGCAATAGTGATAAAGTATTAGAGTTAAAAGAGGGCGCATCAGTGTGTCAGGGAATATTTTTGCCCTTTGGTATAACCTATGACGACAATGCGACAGCCAAGCGCAATGGCGGATTAGGATCCACTTCTAAATAAAGGGGGGTGCAAAAAAAAGTGCATTTATAAGGATGCAAAAAAAAAGGAAGAGTAAGAACTCTTCCTTTTTTAGGTACAGCAAACATATTATTTTTTCGGTTTAAAAGGAATAATATGTGGCTGAGTGTTTGCCGAAGCATTTGGTTCTTCAATTTTTTTACCATTAATGTTCATATAAACGCATTGACCATTAACGGCTGTTTTCTGTTTCGGTTTAGTAAAGCTGGGCTTTGGCATAGAAAAGACCGGTGTAGGCTTTTCAACAGGCTCAGGCGGTGGAATGACTTGTTTCTCATGAGACTGAGATTGGTTAAGTGAAAGCTGAGTTTGTACCGCATTACGTTGGAAATATTTACCCAAGTCTTTGCGATAACAAAGAGTATAGATTTCTCCTCCAATCACAGCCGTATCGCCCAATTCAATAGGATACTCTGTTAACACATTTCCTTCAGCCTGCTGAGCGAGTACAATGTCGTCCTGACAAACAGGGTGCCAAATAACGCCATCATAATCTTCCGCTTCTACGGACCAACAAACGCAAACAAACTTATGATCATCAACCGAATAGAGTTCCACCGGATAAACATCATTAACTTTATAAGCATTTTCTAACCGAGAAATAGAAAGCATATCCTCTTCAGTTAATATGGAACGCATTTTCTGAATAACCATTTCGCCGGTAGAAGTAATAACCACGGCCAACAATGTATTTTTCCAGAAAATAAAAGCATCTGAAGTAAAAGGCTTCAATTCTCGGAACTCCAAATCAAGAATATCCTCAATATTATCCATAATAAAGGCAGGAATCATAGAGATAATTTTCTTGTTTTTTGCGTCAAGATATACCCCAAAAGGTAAAGAGGGATAACGCAGAGAAGATAAAGTAGCGTTACAGAGGAAAACATATCCACCTTTTCCGTAACTTTCTTCAAAAAAAGTCCGAGCCTCAACAGAATTTTCAATAAACAACAAATCTCCAGCCGAAGCATATTGTTCCGGTTCTGGAACGTAACCTAATTCTCTCATAAAAATACTATTTAAAGTGAGACATAATCTTATATTTAACAAGATTATGCTACACCTCAAAAAAATATTATGTCAACACTTTTGTCAATAAATGATAAAAAAATTACATAACTTTGATTTTATGCAAAAGGACAAAGATAGCAATAACTTCCAAACGTCCTAAAACCATGATAAAAGCCAGCAGATATTTAACAAAAGGGGTAAATCCGGCAAAACTTCCGGCAGGACCAGTGGCTTCGGTCAGACCGATACCCGAGTTGGTAATATTACCGGTAACCGCCCCCAGAGCCGTCAAAAAGTCAACCCCGGTCATCGTGATAATAAGGGTAAAAAGAACAATCGCAAACAAGAAGCCTAACACCATGACAAAAACAGATGCTACGATATTATCATCAATAATTTTGCCTCCGGCTTTCATAACTGCCACCTGATTAGGAGACAGAGATGTTGTTGCATTTTTATTAAAGAAAGCGCCAATCACTTGCCAACGAAAGATTTTAATAGAGCCGGTTGTAGAGCCGGTACAGCCACCGGTTAAAAAGAGAATAAAGAAAACCACCGGAACCCAGCTTCCCCACTGAATAAAGTCACAAGAAGAAAATCCGGTTGTTGTCATAGCCGAAATAACATTAAAAGAAACATGTCTAAAAGCTGTAGTGAAATCAATCTTGGCGGTAAGCGCATGAAAAATAGAAATACTAAGGATATAAAAAGCAACAACTTTAAGAAAAGCATTAACTTGTTTATTTCCGGTAATGAAGGAAAAACTTCTTTTTTTCGCAATCAGAATAAAATATGTCATAGGGAGAGAGCCAAGCAACATAAAGATACCGATAATAGCTTCAATAGTCGGGCTATCAAAAAAGGCAACGGAATTATTTTTTGTAGATAGTCCGCCTGTGCATAAAGTAGCCAAAGCAAAGCAGATGGCATCAAACCAGTTCATACCGGCCCATTTAAGCAAAAGAGCGCAAATAATATTGAGAAGCACATAAGTAATAATGATATCTTTGGCGATATAACGAACCTTAGGCAAGAATTTTTCTTCGGTATCGGAGTTTTCTTTAGTGAAGATGTGCATACCACCGATTCCCAAAAAAGGCATAAGAGCAACGGCAAAAATCACAATCCCCACACCACTGACGCCATTAAGAATAGCGCGCCAGAAAAGGACGGACTTAGGCTGAGCTTCCACGTTGGTTAAAATAGTTGAACCGGTAGTGGTTAAACCTGATGTGGCTTCAAATAAAGCATCGGCATAAGACGTAATATCTCCGTTGCCATAGAGTGGTAAAGCGCAGATAAAAGGGCAAATTAGCCAGCAAGTAACGGTAATGAGGTAACCTTGCAAGATAGAGATTTTCTTAATTTTTCCATAGTTAGCAAAAAAGAGCATTCCCCCAAAAAACATAGAGAGGATAGAGCATTCAATAAAAGTAACGTCAAAATGGCCGGAATAATATTTGAGCACAGCGGCGGGAAGGAGCATCAGCGCGCCCCAAACAAAGATAATAAAGCCGTTAATCATCAAAACCGGTTGCCACATCAAGAAAATCCTCTTCTATTACAATCTCCAACATAATATAAGCGGTGGGTGTATTTTTCAATCGCAACAAGATTTTATCCACTTATGAAAGGAGATAAAGATAAAAAAACATAAAAAAAGCTCCCCGAAGGGAGCCGAAATTTAAACTGCGACTTATTCAAAATAACGCTTATCCGGCGTATTAAGAAGCCATTGCTTAAATTTACATTGTTTTTGGAACGAGCCGCCAATGAAGTTCAGATAATCCTCAATGAGGTTCTTAATACCTTCATCATACTCCTCCGGTGTGTAGGAATTGCGAGCAAACAAATCAGATAAGATAATGTTTGACACAGCTTCCTCGTGAGGAATACCGTAAAGAATTTCCTGATAGTTCGGCCACCCCATATTGGAGTAGTTAACGATAATATCACGAAACTTCTCCCAGTCGGCACTAAATACCTTAGGCATGACGTAGCGTTCGGGCGCGGTGGATTTTGTCACGCCATTAAGACGAATAGTATCTTTCTTTAACGGGCCCAAGCAAGCAGCAATGTAACCCAGATAAATTTCAGATATCTTCGCTTCAGGAATGACTACCTTGGAAGTTTTCGGCAAGAAGATAGGGCAGTGCGCCAACACGAGGTTGACTTTTACCGCCGCAAATTTCTCCTGCTTCAACTGCCACATCCACTCGGCAAGCAATCGCCTGTCATAGAATGGATTGCCTGAGCAGATGACAAAAGTTACCTCTTTGAGCCCTTGAGAAACTGCGAAATTATAAATTTCAATCAAGTTTCCCTCCGAGTCGTCATCGTTACTCGGGAAGTAGTTTCTGTACGCATAGTCCTTTCCGGTCATAAGGGACATCAGAGCAGTGTAGGTGTCATACTCCGTCTTGCGGATAAGACCGCTGTTACGGTAATACAACTTCTTGAACACACCCTTATTTCCTTCCTTACCGGAGGTCAGGAACGGCAACGTTCTCCTTGTTTTTTTGCGTAAAAACGCAAAATCTCCATTGCAAACAGCGGCGCTGTTAAGAAACCGCTGAAACAATAAAGATACGGGTTGACCAGGTTTCTCGGCAGCTCGTACAACGAGCATACGACTGCTTTAGAAGTTCCCCCCTGAGCGTTGGGATATTTGAATGTATCCCCAGGTTTCAATCCGCCGATTTCTTCCGCATACCGGAGAGTTTCGGCATCAAGTGTAACCTGACGCTGTTGCGTGACCTGCACACGTTCCGCCATAAACTGTCTTCCGGCAGCGTTACAGCGATAACCGTTTTCACTCATCAATTTCTGAAAATCTTCGCGGTTCGTATCCACGAAATCAAAATAATTTGCCATAATTTTTAAAGTTTTTTTAGTTTATAAATATATTTTTTAGACCTCAAGAATACCACATTTTAAAGGCAAAGTCAAACAGATAGAAAAGAAAAAGAGTGCTAAAGACAAGGCTAAAAAGAAATGCGCCACCAGATAAAAGCACTCAAAAAGGCAAATACGCTGATAAGAATAAGGACGCAGATTTGCCCTTTGCGTGGGATAAAATTACAAAATTGCGCCAACAAAATCGCCCATGCGAGAGTAATAATCGCCACATATCTAAAATCTTGATTGCACATATACGGGTGCATCAGCCCAAAAGCGACTTGCCCCGCTAAAATCCCCATAAGCAAAACAAGCGCTAACCAAGAATTAGTCGTTCTGTTGATAAAGCAAAAATAAATCACCACGCCCCAGAGCAACAATAAAATCGCTTTGAATATCCAGATAAGCATATAAATAAGCGGCATAATATCATCAGCACGATACGAAAAGTCCCATTGCCCAAAGAGAGCTGTTTTCGTCATGGTTTCCCAAAGGTTGATACCAAAGTCGTTATAAAACATCCGTTCATAAAACCAAGCCCCCAACGGGTTAAATCTCTGCCAATAAGAGTAAGATTTGAGAGATAAATGCTCTTGCGGTGGCACAAAATCCGCCCCAACGTGTAAGAAAAAGTGCTGATACAAAGGCCAAATCGCTAAGCCACAAAGTAGGAAAATGCTAAAAATACTGATTTCAAGCCACGTTTGTTTGTCGTTGTGTTGAATAAGCCGTAAGAGTAGAATAACCGCAGTTAAAGGCAAAACCACAATGGCGGAAAGTTTGGTAAGAGCGGCAAGCGTTGCGAAAATAAAAAGATAAATTAAGTTTTTGCGCGCCCCATTTCGATAATAGAGTAGGGAATAATAGATTGTCCCCGCCTGCAAAGGCAAAAGTAAGCAATCGTTATTAAAAAATCCGGAGATGGCGTTATAAGCCGGAAAGAAGATAACGAGTAACAAACCACAAAAATAGGGGATAGGTTGCAGATTAAACAGCCGTAAGATTTTATCGCAAATAAGATAGTAGCCCAGCATATAGCAACAAAAAGCCACTTGAGCTGTTTCAGCCGCAATTTGCAAGCTGTCGGTAAAGAGAAGTGCAAACCTCATTTCCACCGCCGCTAAAAAGAAGTGCAAAATTGGATGATAAGTTGAGTATGATGGGCGGGTAAGGAGGGGATTTTCGTTCCAAAATAAGAAATGATTATCTAAAATATACTCAATGTAATTAAAACACGATGCAAAATCATATTGAATATCGGCATTCCCCGTATTGGTAATCAGAGAAAGATTGAAGAAAAAAGCCATAAAAATAAAGAGCCATCCATAAGCAGAAACGTCAATATCTGTATGTGAATGCTTTAAGATAGGAGCGAAAATAAGAAAAAAAGCAAAAATCCAAACTCCCCAAATATGAATCGGTAAATAAAAAGAAAGCAAAGCCGAAATAAGAGCTGAAATCCCCCAAGATAATCGTTCTTTATTTTGTAGATTCAGAGGATTAAAGGTAAAGACAAGCGCTAAACCACCCCACAAATTAAGTTGTGCATTATTGAGTTGATAAATATGAGCAAAGAGAGCCAATGTAAAGAACATGACAGCAGTAAACAAATATGAAGAAAAAGGAAATTTACGAATAAAACTTTCCACGACACACTCTCTGCAAAAAAATATTTAAAAACAAGTATCAACTTTTTAAATTTCAAGTCAAGCCTGAAGATAAAAATATCAAAAACTTAAGAAAGTGTAAAGATTCAAGTAGTTAGCGAAAATAGTTAAAAAAGTGCTTGCCAGTATTTTTAAAATATGGTATTTTAAACCATATAGCATAAAAAATAAGAGGTGTGCCATGGGTATTATGGATATGTTTAATAAAAAAGACAAAAACAAAGAAGAAACAACGATAAAAGAACAAATGAAACAAGATGCGCAAGTTGTCAATAGTTCCGAAACAGAAGTTATCGGAACGGAAAGATACAAAAGAGAAGCGCAAATTCGCCACATTAAAGATATAGTAAAAAATCCATTAAACCAAATGCGTATAGATTTCTCTGAAAAGTTTCTAAGCGGTAATCCGAAAGATTATACGGAAAGTTATGTAAGAGAATTGCATAAAAAAATAGCGCCGATGTTTGAAGAAAGCGAAGAAAAAAAGCAGATATACGCCTCTCATCAAGAAAATTTCGAACATTTCTTAGCCACCGGTGACATAAAAACGCCGTTGAATTTGCAAGATGAAGAGTCACAATTTTTCTGGGGAGTTGCCTTAGGTTTATATGCGATACATCCGGAAATACAATCAAAGTGGGACAGAAAGAATCAAGCTCAACGCATATCCAAAAGTACGATTTGGCGGCGCATAGCATCTTCGTCGTACATGCAACAAGAATTGCAAAGACACGCCATGATAGTAGAGCAAGCCGTAGACAATCAAGATACCAAATTGGTATGGAGTGAGAATGGTTATCCGAACATCAGTTATTGCTTTATACCCGATAAAAACATAATTATAGATGATATGTTATGGACATTGGTAACCGGTGTGGATGCGGCGGCAACGGCGATGAACCATGAGATAGCACACTCTAAAGGAACGCAGTTTCATAAAAGTAAGCGGATGGAAGAAATAGACAAGCGCCAAGATGCGTTAATCAAAGAGATGGACGAATGTGCCAAACGCAAAGACATAGAAGGTTGGAAGAAAGCGGCAAAAGAAGCGACGCGTTTAAAAGTAGAATATACCTATCGTTTTTATTTCTTTGATGAATTGGAAAACATGTATGCGAACCGCTACGCCGTTAATTTCGGTGGAGATTTTGATAGAGCCCACTTAAACGAATTGGAATCAGACATTAATGTCGGAAGAAAATATCTTGAACCGTTAAGTATTAAAGATGCGGAAAAAGAACTAAAAGAAAGTGCTGAAAAACGTATTGCGCATGTTAAAGCGATAGCCAGAAACAGTTTTTTTGCCAACAATAAGATTATCAACGGCTTAAAGAAAGAGGAGTGGCACAGTTTGCGTTTATATCCAGAATTATTGAGTGGTGTAGACAAAGATGGTCGCAAGATGAGTGCCGGTGAATGTTTTGAAAAGATAAGAGAAATTTGTGATAAGTTTGAAGATTCACAACCGAATAAGGGATTAAAAGAATTAAATGCCGCTTTATACAAAAAGAGAATGACAACAATGAGTCGTCGCCGAGTTGACATGGTGGATGAGTTTTTTGATATGTTTGTTGCGCCGCATATGGAAGAGATTTATCAAAAAGCGAATGAAAACTTAGAACAGCAAGTTGAACAATTGCAAGATGTAATTAAGCAACTACAAGAACAACAGCAACAACAGCAAGGTCAAAGCGGTCAGCAGCAAGGCCAAAGCGGACAGCAACAAGGTCAAGGCGGTCAGCAGCAAGGCCAAAGCGGACAGCAACAAGGTCAAAGCGGTCAGCAGCAAGGTCAAAGCGGTCAGCAGCAAGGTCAAAGTGGTCAACAGCAAGGTCAAAGCGGACAGCAACAAGGTCAAGGCGGTCAGCAACAAGGCCAAAGCGGTCAGCAGCAAGGTCAAAGCGGTCAGCAACAAGGTCAAAGCGGTCAGCAGCAAGGCCAAAGCGGTAAGCAACAAGGTCAAAGCGGTCAGCAACAAGGTCAAGGCGGTCAGCAGCAAGGACAAGGCGGTCAGCAGCAAGGTCAAGGCGGAAATATGATGGATGGAATGCCACCGCTTCCTCAACCGGTATTAGGTGATCAGCAACAAGGTAAAGACGGCTCGCAACAAGGCAAAGACGGTCAGCAACAAGGTAAAGACGGCTCGCAACAAGGCAAAGACGGACAACAACAGATAACAGATGGGCAAATAAAAGGTAAAGGGGAGTTTCCTGATACAAAACAATTTGAATTACCCGACACGGATATTTATCAACCGAAAATATCGGAAGAACGTGCGAAAGAGCTGGAAGAAAAGGCAGAATCTATTAAAGATTTAAAACGCAAAGCCGAAGAAAACGGTATTAAGTCAAATAATCTGCCCGATCACAAACAAGATAAAGAATTTGGAGATGCCCCGCAAAAGATGCAAGGTCGCAATTCACAAGATGGCGGAGAAGGGGGTAATAACGAAGATAGTCTTGAAAATTATCTTCCACAGAATGAAACTTCAACAATCCTGAATATTGAAGATATGCAGAAGTTAACACCGGATAATATGCGAGCGGCACATTTCTATCGAGAAGGAAACTGGGATGAATATCAGCGATATATAGCTCAGTTCAAGAATGAAATAGCGATAGCGAAGAAAATAATCAAAGAAATCATTACACAAAATAAGTTTGACAGCATTAAACGCGGTCAGGAACACAAAAAGAGAGAAAGAACATTATTACCGACACAGGGTATTTCCTCACTAAGTAAACAAAGACATATGGCATTGCAAAAGAAGTTGCAAAATCATGATCCGAATATAAGTATTAAAGATTTTGAGCGTTTTAATGTGCAACGCGCCTATACCGCGGAAGAAAAAATAAAAGATATCCAACTTCCACAGTCTAATTTCGGAATTTTGATAGATGGTTCGGGCTCAATGACGGGGCGTCCGTTTGAGAGTGCATTGGCGATATCGTGTATTTTGTACGAAGCTGCACGCAGTTTCAAAGAAATTAACGTCTATATTTATATGATGGGTCAGCCATATCCGTTAACAGTTGCTACTCCGGAAAACAAGACAAAAGAAATCGGAAAAAATATAGAAAGCGTACGCGAAGGCCAAGGAGGATGCAATGACTACCTGATACCGGCTGTAAAACAATTTTTGGAAGATGTATCCCAAGATATGTCCAAGCATCCCCATATAAAAAGCGGTTATACGCATATCTTTTCCATAACGGATGGTGATAATAATGACTACGGCTCAACGGATGTAAACGGCTGCATAAAAATGATATTGGAAAAGAATGAACAAATAACGTTTGATTCATTCTTTATAGGTTGCGAGAGAAGCTATGGCGGCGGAATACACATGAAGCCGTTAATTGAAGAAATGCAAAAAGACGGTTGCATGCGTATTGACTATGTAGATGGGATAGAAAGAGGAGAGCAAATTCCTTCAAAAATTATGGAGATGCTAAAGAAAAGACTGAAACATAGTACAATAAATGAACCAATGACAAATAGCGTTAAGGGAAAACTAATAATTGATACATTAAAATCCATGAAAAATCGCTAAAGTGAGAGAAAATAAATTGCAACAATAAGGAAACTATGTTAAAATAAAATCAAGTTGGAGCCAAACAAATTAGGGAGAAAAAAAATGAATACAATACATTGGCATAAATTCGGAACAGAGGAATTTCCTGTCCCAATAATGGATGCAGTTACAAGACAAATAAGATGGCTGGCTTCAGAAGAAGACGCAATATATATACCAACGATGCGCGAAGATAGCAAAGAAGCCATATATGGCCGTTTAATCCGTCAGGTTGTAACAGATCCGACCTTAATGCCGGATATGACGGAAATTCTGATAAGAATGGATGAAACCAGAACTCCTAAAACCAGTAAAAGTTACGGTTATACGGCCATGGGAGCACCTGGTAATGGTAAAACATATTTAATGAAAGCAATTGGAGAATTGGTTCATCCTCGAGGAGCTTTCATATTGGATTGCAACGGTTTAAATGAAGAAGAAAGCAAAAAATTATATCAAGAAACGACGCTAAGTGTTAATCAAGTAAAGAAACTACGCAAGATTGATGCCAAAATCAGAATGGGAAACATCGATGAGGCGCAAGCATTTTCTCAAAATACGATAGCTTTTATGAAAAAGATGTTTGGTAATGACATCGTAACCCAAGAAACTCGTAATGGCAAACGAATTACCGCGGTAGACTGGGGCTCAATAGAACTAAAGTCAGAAGATATAGAAGAAATACTTGATAGAGTAATGGAAATGGAAAATATTCCATATGAAAAAGAAGGTAGTTCATTGGGCTTTGTCGTATCAAACGGAAACTTGTTGCGCGCGTTAGCAGATCCTAATTCACCGGACTATGGCCGAATTGTAATACGAGATGAGGTAAATAGAGCTCCAAAAGTTGATGCATGGCTAAGAATTGAAGCCTTTTTCTCTGAACCGGGAACGGGATCCTTAACGTTGCCGGGGCAAGATGATAAAGAGTATACAATCCAATATTCTCAGATACCTGCAACATTTATGTTTTTAGGAACAGCCAACCATGCAACGGAAGATATGGGAATAAGCGCGAAAGAGCTGACAAAACCGATGATATCCCGTCAAGGTATGGGAATTGATATTCGTCTGATTGCCGATCCGGAAAAGGCCGACTATCTGTCAAGAACCTTAAAGCATTTAACTGGTGTTCCCGCATATCACGTTTATATGATGGATCCGGAAACATTTGATAAAAATCCGGAAATGTTGGCAGAAACATTAATGTATTTCAGAACAGTCGGTTTAACACCTGAAGAAAAGAAGAAAATACCGCAAGATGAATTATTTAATATTCGTCATATAGATAGAACCATCAAAGTAGCAACAAAATATGGAGCTTTACTGGCTGAAACTGAAAATATCATATTAACGGCATCTAAAGATGATGCATTACCGGAAAGATATACGTCATACTTATCCAATCAAGCAGTGGTAGACTTACGATATGTATTTAAGTTACACCAACACTCAGAAATTGATACACCGAGAGGTAAGAGTGGAGCATCAACTTTTGCAAAATTGGGAAGAGCATCGAAAGAGGTAAGTCCGGAAGAAATAGCGTGGGAAATGAATAAGCGCATAGCTAAGCGTGAGAAAAATAAACTTTTGGTAAGAGGTACAAGACTGGAAAATGAAATAGCAGTTAAACTAAATCAAATGTTACGTCCGGACAGCCTGAAAGGTATGTTAAAGGATTCAGAAAATATCGAGGAAGATATACAAAAGATTGATGGATATTGGAAAGCGTTATTACAAACGGCAAAAGGTCTGAACTTCGAGTTTGCTACTTATGTCGGAGAAGATTCGGTCGCAAAATTATACAATGCTCGTCCGGAAGATTTCCCGAGTGTTGAA
This sequence comes from uncultured Alphaproteobacteria bacterium, assembly GCA_949297665.1. Taxonomy (GTDB): domain Bacteria; phylum Pseudomonadota; class Alphaproteobacteria; order RF32; family CAG-239; genus CAG-267. The sequence goes on from CASFTO010000077.1 coordinate 14,972, forward strand.
TTAGAAGAAATCAAAGAAGTATTAATAGCCTCAATTCGCGAGGAATATAAAGATGACTTAAAAGGTCAACGTATTACGGCCGACGATGTCTTTGATGACACAACATTATTGGAGGCGACTCAAATGTTGGCCAAAGAAGATGAATATCATCGCATTTTTGTACCGAACTATAATATAGAAACAACATATGACAAACCGTTAAAAGAGGTATATATCAAGCCGGTACATGAAGGCGGCGTCGAAATTGATAGAGAAAGCCTGATAAACACGAATCAGTTCGCCGACAGCTTTATCATCAAAGGAATGCGTAGCCATAATATGAAAAAATATGCAAAAGAAATATCACCGGGTTTTGAGGAACAACTTGCTGGAGATGAAGTGAGCAAAGAAATAGCCTTAGGTAAAAATAAATACTTTATCACGACATGCGTATTGGTCAATGATGAAGAAAATAAGAAACTGGGATTAGCCGCTATTGTATATAACAAAAACAACCAAAACACGATGATTTTAGCCGATTTTGATGTAAGTGAAGATGACAAGAAAAAGTTGAAGAATAGTGGCGTATTCTTTGTAAACTTAAACGAAGTTTCTGAAAAAGGAGATTATGCGCTTATAGATAATTATCTAAGTCAACAAACCGCCCCATGCGGAGAAGTAAACAATGCGCAAATAATTTCTGCTTTAGTCATGAGAATAGATCCGATATTAGGCGAATCATCAAATGCTGATGCAAAAGACTTCTGCGAATTTTTCCAAAACCAAGCAGAGGGAGACAAGAGCGTAATAGATGCAATACAATTAACAAACATAGATTTTGACAAAGATGTACCGATAAATGTCGCGATAAACAGAGCAAAGCAAGGGAGATAGTCATGACTGAAAAAAGATATAATAAAGATCAGATAGAAACAATTATATTACAAACCATAATGGCTCGTCCATATAAGGAGTTCGGAGGGAACAAAATCTATTGGGTTAAAGCAATCGGGGAAGAAGCAGTAATCAAAGGTCTTGAAGGTACCAAAGAAATAACCAGCTTGTACGAGTTGGAACAAGCGGTAAATGAACCGGAAATACGCAATATTTATATTGGTAAAGATGCATCGGTAACGAGTAAAGGGATGAAGAACGTTCTGGAGAGAAGTTCACTGACTAAAGATATATTCTGCTCATTTGAAGTCAAAGACTAAAGGAAGGTTTTGTGATGATACTAGGTGTCACTCATCCCCAAAGTGTTTTACAATGTAGTTCAATGATACAAAACTATCGTAAAACCGGCAAGGGAGTGACACCTTCATTTTGTCGGAAAATATTAACCTCGAGTGCAAACAGCGGAGTGGCCTTAAAGCTATTGAATTTAATTACGGCAACATTATCGAATGGTGAAAAAACACTGGATATTTATCTGCCATATATTGAAACGATACTGGGACGAGAAGAAACAACATCAAAAGTGATAGAAAAAGCCATTCAAATTATAAAAGAGCACTTTCCGCAAGATAAATATAGCAAAGAAGAATATATTTTTATCCAAAAGCTAAAGAATTACGAACGTCACACAACACAAAGTCGTAGGATTACTCAAAGTTTATGGGAACGGGTTCAAATAAAATACGCCGATAAAGGGCAAGAAAGCTATATAACGGAAAATCCTCGATTAAATATAGATATGGGTATTTATAGCGCGTATCCACAGCGTCTGGCACCGGATATCATAAAATTACTGGAAGATTGCGAAAAGATAAAAAAAGAAGATAAGGGGACGATTACGGGTGCGGATATAACACTAATAATAACCATGTTAGATATATATGAGCCGTATGCCTGCGAGAATTTTAAGCAAAATCCGGAAGAAGTTTTCAAAATAATTCAAGGCTTAAGCCAAGCGTCAGCAAAATTAAGAATACCTGTTCAAAAAGACATGTGTGCCGGCGGATTAAAAAGAATATTGCGAAGATTAGGCGATATAAAGAGCAGGGAGAATAGTCAAAGAAGTCGGCAAGAAGAAGTTTTGCTATTGCTACTGGATGCGCAAGGCCTTCGCCCAGCGAATAAAGAATTTCCGAATTTAAGGCAAGAAAGCGGTAAATTCTATGAAGAATATTGGTCAGAGATATGTGAAAGTCAGTTAGCGGAATTATTTTTAACGAAATTGTTGGAACAAAAAATAGATATAAAAGAGAAATTGAGTTCGGTAGACTATCAAGGCACGGCAGAACTGTTAAACATAAGTTTATCAGAGTTGGCGATAAGATGTAATAATGTGGAAGAAGCGGATTGGCTTCTGCATAAATGCTTTGCATTTCCGGTAACCAGAGAATCCGTATCGCATTGGCTTCGTTATCCCGAGATATCGGGAAATCGGCTATATGAAGATTATAAAATAGCCTTAAAAGAAGGCAATGTAACGATGGATGAGTTGGCGCAAGCCGTTAATCGAGGCGCGCAAGCGAATTTCCGCCTGATAAAAATGGCAAATGGCGAAGCCTTTGTAGCAAAGCCACATACAGATTTGCGTGATAGAAGCGTGGAAGCATTATTGAACGTGTATTGCGAGGCGTATGAACAAAAAGCAGCACCACCGGAAGAAGTATATAAAACAATTTATAACATTCGTTTCGGAAAGACGGGGCATTTAATCCAAGATCCGCGTAAGCCGTTAGAATTATTCCGACAGGCGGTATCAAATTTAACATATAAAAAACTACCGCCGGAGTTATCAAGACTAACCAAGACCGGTTACGGTTATGAACGTCTACTGCTAAAGAAACCTTTTACGAAATAAAAAAATGCTAAAAAGAATAGAAATACAGAAACCGCAAAGTCCGATATTAACGGCAACTGAAGTAATGAAGTATCGCAATGAAAAGAAGTTACTGACCCTGGAATTTTGCACATCAATATTAGAGAAGTCGGATAACTGCAGTGTTAGTTTTAAATTGTTGGAATTGATAAAGAACCATTTGGAAAATACCCCTAAAGAATTAAATACATACGCGGAAATAATGGGAGAGCTGTGGTTTAGGAGTATTAAGAGTAAGAAGAATACGGAATATTTAGCTCAAATTATCGTAAGCAATATCGAAAAGTGCAATATAAAGCAAGATACGGCCTCGCTCATTTATTTACTGAGTAAATCAGAAAATTTATCACACACCGCCAAAGAGAATTTTAGTGCGTATTTACGTCAGGCAATGCCGTTAAATAAAGAGCAAATAGAAGATTTGGATAAAGAAATATTGATAAACATAGTCAAGCAAGGTGCATATAAAGACTTTGTCACGGAGATTGTTATGCCGGCAAAAGTAAACCCGAAGCGAATGTATGGAGTACAGCAAGAGTTATGTAAGCAAGATAAATTAGAATACAATAAGCACTATGGAACGGAGTGGAATTATTGCGCCTTAGGCTTGAAAGGACATCAAGAGCTCAATGGAGAAGAATATAAAAAGATAACCGATATTCCTTTGTCAATTAAAAGAAAGTATCCGCAGTCTGTTTTAACCGAAATGAGTGATTTAAATGTTCAATCAGGTTTTGCGGATGAGAAAAGAGCCAAGATTTTGGAACAAGTAAAAATATTAGAAGACGGTGCGCGCG
>CASFTO010000078.1 GCA_949297665.1 uncultured Alphaproteobacteria bacterium
ATTTGAGATGGATAGAAGTAGATGTCCGATGGTAAAAATCCTAGTGTACAAAAAGGTACATGGATTTTTGCCAATTCGGCTTCCATCTACGATTAGGCGCTCAAATCAGCCCCCCAAAAAAGGTGGAAAATTTTGGATAGATAGAGATGGGCTTAAGGGCGGATGAAATTTTAGTGTACATAGAAGTACATGAATTTCATCCGACCCGCAAAGACCGCTCTAGATGCCAAAATTTTACCCTTTTTATCTGTGGAAAAGACGCTCCAAATCACCAACCTCCAACCTCACATACGTCGGCCGCCCGTGATTGCATTGGGCGGAATGAGGGGTGCGCTCCATTTCACGCAGCAGATGATTCATCTCCGCCAAGTTGAGACGACGTCCGGCACGCACCGAACCATGACAGGCCATTGTTGCGGCAATGTGATTAATTTTATCTTCAACAACGGTAGTTGCGCCCCACTCTGCCATTTCATCGGCTAAATCAACAATCATTTTTTTAATAGACGCATCTTTAAGAAGCGCCGGTACTTCACGCACAATCACGCTTGAACCAAAATCTTCCACCACCAAACCGAGTTTGGCAAGATTTTCATATTCACCGGAAAGCGCCGCCTTTTGGGTTAAGGATAAGTCTACCACTTCTGGCAAAAGCAAAAGTTGCGAAGGAAGTCGCTCGCCTGCGGTCATCGCCGCCTTTAACCTTTCAAGCACGATGCGCTCGTGAGCAGCGTGTTGATCAACAAGAATGAGTGCGTCTTCAGCTTGCGCTAAGATATAAGTGTCGTGAAATTGCGCCTTAGCCACACCGAGAGGTCCGACATCTTCATCAGACGTTGGCGTATAGTTTTCTTCGGTTTTGACCGAAAATTTGCGTTCCAAATCAGGAAGGACGGCGGTTGAGCGAGAAGAATAGCCGGAAACCGGACGACTTTGAAACGACGGATAAGCCCGTTGGGGAGAATAAGAGGAAGTAGCCCGAGATGAAGAATAAGAAGAAGATGCGGAAGAAGTACGAGAAAACTCCCTTAATAGAGAAGATGAATCACCACTAAAAGGACGACTTGGAATAGGCAAATCCTCATCTTCATCAACACCAGAACCCGAAACCGAAACAGTTGATGCTCTAGAAGAAGCGCTGACATTATCACAACCGTTTTCAGGAATAAAATCATTAACCAACGAGTTAAGGTCAAGCTTATCGGCACTGCGCTTATCTCCTTCAAGCAAGGCGTGACGAATAGCCCCGACGAGAAGCGAACGCACCCCTTGTTGATCAAAAAAGCGTACTTCGGCTTTGGTGGGGTGGACGTTAACGTCAACATACATCGGGTCAACTTCTAAAAAGAGGACACACGCCGGATAGCGAGAATTTTCCAACACACCGGCATAAGCGCCTTTAAGCGCACCAAGAAGCAATTTATCCCGCACCGGACGATTGTTAACAAACAGATATTGCGAGAGGGTGTTAGCCTTGTTATAAGTCGGCAGACTAACCAAACCGGAAAGTGACATACCGTCGCGTTGTCCTTGGACTTGGAGAGCATTTTCAGAAAATTCACGCCCCATCACTTCTGCAGCCCGACGAAGACGAGCATCAAACAAATCTCCGGTAGAAGCCGAAAGTGCGATTTTCTTTTTTTCATCCACATAAAGATAGAACGACACATCCGGATTAGCCAAAGCGATACGAGAGATAATATCGGCGCAAGCCCCCGCCTCTGCGCTGTCGGCTTTGAGGAATTTTAGCCGCGCCGGTGTGGCATAAAAGAGGTCACGCACTTCAATACGCGTACCTTTGGGTTTGGCGCAAGGTTTAATATCGCCTTTGACACCGCCTTTAATTTCAAGCTCCCAACCGCTGTCATCATCAGCCTGACGAGTGGAAATTTTCATCTTGGAAACAGAAGCGATAGAAGGCAACGCCTCGCCACGGAACCCCAAAAATTGAATATTGAACAAATCATCGGAAGGCAGCTTAGAAGTAGCATGCCGTTCCACCGCCATCGCCAAATCTTCATTATTCATCCCCTTACCGTTATCTTCCACGACAATTAAGGTTTTACCGCCGGCTTTAAGCGTCACCTCAATACGTGTCGCTCCGGCATCAAGAGCGTTTTCAACCAATTCTTTAATCACCGAAGCCGGCCGCTCAATAACTTCACCTGCGGCAATTTGATTGACAAGATTAGATGGCAAAACCCGAATAGACATGATTACTCTCCTTTTGATTTTTTTATAGGGGGAAAAGGAGAAGAAGACAATATGTTTGTGGCAAATATGCACGTTTTAAATACAACAAAAGTATATTTTTTCCCTGCAATAACCCCACCCCTGCACACATACCTTTTGACTATCAAAATAAATTTTATTTTTTGACAAAAAAAAGTTTGCATCTGTCGCTAAAATGTGCTATAAAGGATTTCAAGAAACAAATTTTTATGTCAAACCCAATTAAAAACAAAGCATTATGAAAAAAAACAACACTTTCTCAGCTGGTAAGCGAGAATTCATGAGAAGAATGAGAGCTGGAGCTTTAGAAGATGAAGAACAGATGAAGATTTTCCAATTAAGCAACCCCAAAAAGCTTTCTTGGAATACATCAGTGCTCTCTATAATGAGAAAACTGATTCTAAACATGAGAACTTTGACGATAATCACGAGGAATTTGACATGAATCCTTTATGCGATAAAGTTCTGCATAAAATCCTAAAACATCGCTATGCTCCTCAAGTCATACTGGCATATATAAAAGAATTGCCCTACCCATGTGCAGAGGAGGACCTGCGCGACTATTTGATTTTATCCAATGCAGACCAAATTATGTTGGAATATGTCAAAAAGCTCATTAAATCTTCAAAGAGTTGTAGCGAGGACATAGAAGCAAGAATGTTTGACTATCCCAATGCCCCTGAAATTGTTTTGGAGTATATCAAACAATTCAAACTTTCGGGAGAAAGTCAATACAAAGTATTTGGGCTCAAGAATGCAGACCAAATTATGTTAGAACTCGTCAAACGACATGGCGGCAATGTTCTTTCCGCAGAAGCTCAAAACCTAATTCAGGACTTACCTAACGCAAAAGAAATTATGGCCGCAATGTAATAAACGACCATGAAGTAAAAAAAAACGGTTGCCCGAGAAGGACAGCCGTTTTTTTTTATACTCTGTCACTTACAAAAAAAGCAACACAAAAAATCCCTTGCAATTCCAGCAAAACTAAACTATAAATAGAGCTGTCAAAAAAATTATGATGTCAAACTCAATTAAAAACAAAGCATTATGAACAATCAATCATCACTGCAAAAAGAAGCGGAAAAACTCGACTCACAAGAATTATCCTATCTTGAGCAAAGCAACATTTTGGCACAACCGAATGCCGAAAAAGCGATGTTGGATTATGTAGTAAGCAGAAAGATATTGCACTACAAAATTCTGCCCCAAATTTTCGACCTAGCAAACGCATCGGAAATCATCATGGAATACATACAAAACAAAATCTGGTTTGATGATGACATTTTGCTCAAACTATTCGATTTGCCAAACGCCGAAAATATCGTATTGGAATACGTCCGAAATAGCGGAATACTTTCAAGTGAAGCGTTGCAAAAGATATACGCATTACCGCAAGCCTCTGAGATTATATTGGAATATGTCCAAAACGGTTTCTACCTCTCTGATGAAGACATCATCAAAATACGGGAATTACCGCGGGGAAAAGAAATTTTGACCATCTATACCAATATAAGCCAAAACTTACGCAAGTAGATGATTTAAGCAAACAACAAAAAGCGGTTGCCCGAGAAGGACAGCCGTTTTTTTATTGCGAACCACTTATTCCAAAAATTCCCAACACATTTTTTGACAACTGCCGCGAATTAACGCCAACAAAGTCACCTGACGACCGTTTATATTAATATTTTCCATCACGTCAGATGATCTGTCCACCAAAACAGAAGCCAGATTTCCATAAGACTTAATCGCTTTCTGCGCTTTAGCCAACGCATTTTCAAACGGCATTGTATAGCTAAAAATCAGCGTAAGCAATTCAACATCGGAAAGCCCGTAATGCAAATCTTTCAACAAAGCGTCGATTAATTTTTTCTTAGCCGCTTTGTGCACTAAGCTCCGCGCTTTTTCACAATCTTTAGGCGACTTATAAGTTGCATCGATATGCCGCACGATTTCTTTTATTTCCGCCAAAAAATCCTTAGGGTTCTTAGCGGAAAACTGCATATTTTCAAATTTTTTCTTATCTTTTGCCGTTAAAATTTTTTTTCCGGTATATATTTTTTTTCTTTTATCAATTCTTAATCTTATCCGTTGCATATTGCCCCCAAACAAAAAGACCGCCTTTTGATTAAGGTGGTCAGGGGAGTTCAAAATACTATCTTACGATTAGCCCTGAAAGCCTTTAGACAAACGTCTTGAACATACGCCAACAGCTCCCCGACCGAAATCGGGGATATAATCACGCACGCCGGATTTATAAAGACGCGCGTATAACGATGCCATATCCAACACCGCGTAAGACAGGGATTTTGAAGCCCCGCACCCTCTCAGATGCTAAACGTAACAGACAAAACGCCCGAACGCCTGAAAGCAAATATAAAAGAGAGTATGCAAAAAAGCAAGTGAAAAATCTCTTGCCAAAGCGAAAACGTTTTGTTAGACTATCGGCAATTATATATTTTTATGTCTAACCATTAAGCCTACAATTATGAACGCTAAAAAAATTCGCACAATGATTGAGAACGGAGAAGAATTGCCGATTGAAGCACAACGTCACATGATATGCAAAGCCAATCTAAAACTATTCAGCCTATACATTAAAAATCATTTCATAAGTCCCGAAGTTGAACCGGAATTGCTAAAAACATCCGCCCGTGAATTATTAAAGGCGTATATAGAAAACGGCAACTGGCTATCAGCTCCCGTACAAAAAATGATGTTGGAAGATGAATACATCGGCGCATTCAAGCTCTATACGGCCAAAGCGCAGTTAAAAAACAATCTGCATCCGGAATTAATCAATCCCTCCCGCTTTATGCAATATGAAACTTTTTTAAACAACGGGAAATATTTAAATCCGAAAGCGGAAGAATTGTTATTCAAGCCGGAAAACACCAAAGCACTGACACGCTACATACAAACCGCGCAATTTTCAAGAGAGATGCAAAAAAGACTGCTGCAACCGGAAAACCGAGATATATTTGAGAAATATCTACAATATCGTCGCCTATCTCCGAAAGTAGAAGCCCAACTGCTCGAACCTGAAAACTTTAACGCGTTTTGCATATACAACAGACATTATGCGCTCTCAGAAAAGAATCAACACAAGATGTTAAACAGTAACAACTCGGAATTACTGAGAAGATTTTTGAGTTGGTGGCATCTATGCAAATCGGCACGATGCATACAAATGCTCCGCAGCACCGACACTTCGTTACCGGAAAAGCGCACATTACAGCTACTGGCAAGAATTACCCAATCATAACCGCAAAAAAAACAGCGACACCGTTCTTCGCAAGAAGACGGTGTTTTTTTGTGGCAAAACACTTGATTTAAAAAACAAGCGGACTAAAGTGCGAAAAATAAAAAAGCTAAAGGAGCAAAAATGATAAACTTATTGTATATTTCATTGGGTGGCGCATTGGGCGCGTTGGCAAGATACAGTTTGAGTTTAGGTCTGGCAAGTAAGAGTATGAACTTCCCGACCGCAACATTATGCACGAATATTGTCGGTTGCTTTTTAATGGGCATGATAACAGAGATTTTCACGCTTAAGGCGAATTTACCGAGCGAATTAAAATTATTGATAGCAACGGGATTTCTGGGCGCTTTTACAACCTTTTCGACCTTTGGCTTAGAGAGTGTCAGTTTAATCAACAAAGCGGAATTCGGTAAATGCTTTGTGTATATGACAAGCTCGGTTGTGTTTGGCGTGAGTTCGATATTCGCCGCCGTATGGCTCACTCGCAACATTTTAGTCCGCTAAATTCAATAGAGAAAAGAACCAACGCCAAAGAACGAAATTGCGCAACTGGGAAAACAACGTTAAGACCTACCGCCGGGAGTTTTTGCGGACATTGCCAAACCTAAAGCAGGAGGTTCTGGTTGTTCATCGGCAAAGACGAGTTTCCCTTTCCACCCATCAGGAAGTTTTGCATGACTTTTTTTCATCTGCTGACGATTTTTGAAAATCAACTCTTTAACCGCACTCAAATCACACTCTTCAAAATCTACTTTAGAGCACATAGAAATATCAAGTTTTTCCGGTAAATTATAAGCAAAAGCCAAATCAACCTTTGCCCCGTCATTAAAGCGAAGATTAGGCTGTCCCTTCAAATTACAGCCACTTAAATTCACTTTAGAGCACATAGAAAAATCCAAATTTTCGGGTAAATTATAAGCGTTACTTAAATCCACCTTAGCCCCGTCTTTAAAACGAAGATGAGGCAGTGAGGTTAAATCACCACACAACCATAGCTCAGAGCATTTGGATAAATCAAGATTACGGGGGAAATTCTCTGCCCCGCTCAAATTCACCTTAGCGCCGTCTTTAAAGCGAATATTTTGCACCCCTTCAAAATTACATCTTGAAGTTGTCCATTTTTTCTGTTCAGAAAAAGAAACATCTAGCGAGTTAGGAAATTCCATATTTTTCGGAAACTTCATAAGGAAACCCAAGTGTATTTTCTCACCACTCAAAAACATCACTTTATCATACGCGCTAAAATCTTCATCTGTAAACTCACTTTTAAAACACATATAACATTTCTGTGCATCTGCTTCAGAAAACAAATATGGACCCTCATTAATTTTTTTAAGTTTCGCAAATTCTATACCATAACCTGATTTTTCCGCTAATTCTTGCCCTAATTGAAAAATAGGTTCCGGTTGTTTACGGTTATCAAAACAAGCAAGCACCACATCTTTGAATTGAGCCTGTTCCTCATCCGGCAATTTAGCAATAAGTTGAAGGATATCTCTAATACAACGCGGATAGTTGGTAGATTTAAGAATATCAAAACAAACTTCCGGCGTCAGTTTTTGGGGAGGCTGACGCACACCTTTAACAACCACGCCTTTATCATATGCCGTCAAAATATTAGCAATTTTCAACGGTGTTTTAGGATTTTTAATATCTACAAACATTTGCGCACTCCCCTTAACCTAACATGAGAAGAGAATAGCATAAAAAAAGAAATTGCGCAACCCCAAAAATAACGCTCTAGCGCCCGCCTTTACCAAACATTTTAACAACCAATTTCCCCCACTGATGGTCTAAAGAATCAGCAAAGACGAGTTTCCCTTTCCACCTATCAGGAAGTTTGGCACCGCTTTCCTCCATCTGCTCGCGATTTTTGAAAATCAACTTTTTAACCGCACCCAAATCACAATCCGTTAAATCCACTTCAGAACACATAGAAAAATTTAAATTTTTAGGTAAATTATAAGCGTCTCTTAAATCCACCTTTACATAGTTTTTAAAGTGAAGATGAGATTGTTTACCCAAATCACAACTGTACAAATCAATCCTATCACAACAAGAAAAATCAAGATTAGGGGGTAAATTTTTTGCATCACTAAAAACAACCTTAGCCCCGTCTTTAAAGCAAAGATTGGCTTGTTCACTCAAATCACAGTAGCTTAAATCCACTTCATCACAGCAAGATACATCCAAATTTTCCGGTAAATTTTTGGCTTTGTACAAATTAACTTTAGCCCCATCTTTAAAACGAAGATTAGGTTGAGAGCTCAAATCGCATCCTCTTAAATCAACCTCATCGCAGCAAGACACATCTATATTTGCCGGTAAATTTTTTGCACCATTGAAAACAACCTTAGCCCCATCTTTAAAACGAAGATTTGGTTGTTCACTCAAATCACAGTAACTTAAATTCACCTCATCACATTGAAAAAAATCCAAATTTGCCGGTAAATTCTGGGCATTCCTCAAACCAACTTTTGCGCCATCTTTAAAACAAAGATTTGATAGTCCACCAAAATCACAGCCAGTTAAATCAACTTCATCACAGCAAGAAACATCCAAATTTGCCGATAAATTTTGGGCATTCCTCAAACCAACTTTTGCGCCATCTTTAAAACGAAGATTTGATAGTTCAGCTAAATCACAGACACTTAAATCCACCTCATCACAGCAAGACACATCCAAATTTTCCGGCAAATTTTTTGCGCCATCCAAAATAACCTTAGCCCCGTCTCTAAAACGAAGATTAGGTTGTTCACTCAAATCACAATAACTTAAATTCACCTCTGCACATTGAGAAAAATCTATATTTGCCGGTAAATTTTCCGCCTTTATCAAAACGACCTTAGCGCCGTCTTTAAAGCGAAGATTTGTCTGTTCGCTCAAATCACAATAACCTAAATAGACCTCATCACAACAAGAAAAATCAATATCAGCCGGTAATTTTTTCGCACCACTCAAATCCACTAAAGAGCCGTCTTTAAAGCGAAGATTAGACACCCCACTTAAATCACATTCTCTTAAATTAACATCATCACAGCAAGAAAGGTCTATATTTGCGGGTAAATTTTGAGCTTTCTCTAAATCCACCTTAGCGCCATCCTTAAAGCGAAGAAGAGATTGTTTGCTCAAATCACAAAAAGCTAGTTTCACTTCAGAACACATAGAAAAATCTATATTTTCCGGTAATTTTTTGGCTTTCTCCAAATAAACCTTAGCGCCATCCTTAAAGCGAAGATGAGGCTGGTTGTTTAAATTACATATACTTAAATTCACCTCATCGCACATAGAAAAATCTATATTTGGCGGTAAATTTTGTGTTTTTACCAAATCCACCTTTGCGCCGTCCTTAAAGCGAAGATGAGGCTGTCGCTTCAAATCACAACCATACAAATCAATCCTATCACAGCAAGACACATCCAAATTTTCCGGCAAATTTTTTGCGCCATCCAAAATAACCTTAGCCCCGTCTCTAAAACGAAGATTAGGTTGTTCACTCAAATCACAGTAACTTAAATTCACCTCATCACAGCAAGACACATCCAAATTTGCCGGTAGATACTCTACATGACTCAAATCAATCATTGCGCCCTCTTTAAAACAAATACTTTGCACATTCCAAAATGCACATTCTTTTAAATTCACTTCAGAACAGCAAGAAAAATCAAGATTTTTCGGCAATTTATAAGCCTCGCATAAATTAACTTTAGCACCATCTTTAAAACGAAGATAAGGTTGTTCGCTTAAATCACA
>CASFTO010000079.1 GCA_949297665.1 uncultured Alphaproteobacteria bacterium
ATCCACATCATTTTCATTCATTCCCGGAAGTTCGGCAGCAACTTTAACTTCGTTTTCATCTTCTGTAATTTCAAGTTTCGGCTCAATCGCTTTAACAGTGTTGTTTTCATACGGAAAATCCAACCAATTATTAAAGAAGCTGTTAACCATATCGTTAAAATCCTTACGGTAACCGTAGCGAGAAGCGATATTGTTATGGTTATTATCTTGATGTTTAATCATATAATCTGACATTATTTTATCCTCCAATTTCAATCTTGCGTTCATCTCACTGTTTATCAGTGTGTTCGCATCATGTTCTATTAATGAATTAGGTAGAGAAAAATCAAAAATCAAGACTTTGGGCTAAATAAAAAAAATTTTTTTTAAGCCCATATTAATAAACGAGATTTAAAATAACTTAGAAAGAGAGGATACACACATGAATAGACATCTAATAGCATCAATGCTTTTAAGTTGCTTCGCCGTATCGACTCAAGCAACCGCCGCTACCGACCTTCAATACCATTTTAGCAACAGCTTACTGACATCTATTCGCAACTGCTACAAATATAATGAAGAATTTACCAAAATTAATCCGGATTTAGCCGATATGGATGCAACATGCCAACGCTTTGATATAAAAATAAATGGTATTCTCACAGATAATTTATGCCATGCGACCATCACCCACAAAACCCTAAATCATGGCAAGACCACCTACCGTTGCAAATTGACGCGTTCGCAAAGAAACGAGCTCTACAATGCGATTATGACGCGTTCGTCCGAACCGATAACCTCGACATTTACGGTATTTGAAGAATATGAAGATGAAAACGGTAACACCTACCGAGAACCAAGCGTCAAGACGATGACCGACAGTTTAATAAACATCACCTTAGAAAAGCTAAGATTAAATGCTTGCGAAGCCACTTATGAAGAACCAACACCTGCAAGCCAACAACAATTTGCCGAATATATACTGACATTTTCGGACAACTTTCAAAAGAAGCTCCAAACTTGCACTCCGGCACAAGAATATATAAGAACCCCATATTTAACCAAGCCCATAAAAATTATCGGCAAAGAAGCCAACACCTGTGTCATTGATAGTTCAGCGTTTATCTATCACATTCCAATGTCCGAGATAAACAAATTAACCAATTACGATCAACTAAGCGTATTTGCCACAGACCCGCAAATCGCTCAATATTCCCCTTCTCCAGACTTAAAGCGCACATTGTTTGCGCTAGATGCCTGCCAAAAAGAAGAAGAATACTCTTCCTCAATCTTTACTCAAATGATAAACGCCATCCAAATGACCAAACAAACCTTAGCCTACAACCAAGATCATGATTGCGTCATTAAATACAGAGAAGAAGTTTCCCGCCCTGATTATTACGAAGAGTATGAAACGGTTTGTGTTTTTCCGGATAGCGAAGTAGCAGATTTAATTTCCCCATACCAAAAGGTTCTAGCTTCTTCCTCTCGGATAAAACCATCTCCGGCAGCAGAAAAAGCAGGAACCGCACTATATAAAATTTTAGATAAAAGAGAATATTGCAAATTAAATTCTCTATAACAAAAAAGGAACCCGCCGGCCTAGCCGGCGGTTCTGCATTAACGCCTGTAAGGCTCAAAGTACCAGCAAACGCCTTAAGGGCGTACAACAATCTGACCGGGCGAGTATTACTTGCTACCCGTAAACGGGTCTAAATCTAAAG
>CASFTO010000080.1 GCA_949297665.1 uncultured Alphaproteobacteria bacterium
ATGTCATAGCCATGCGAGCAAAAGAAAGTACTCGCCCACCGAAAGAGCAACGTCAAAAGGCTTCAAATCAAGTAAAAGACGAAGAGTTTGGCAATATTCGTATAAACTTCAATGGTTTGTTTGTAACGCCTGCGCAGTATCGGATATTAAACTCTGATATCAACGCTCAATCATTAAGTCTGGAAGATTTGATAGTTTACTGTCGCAAGTTGGCGGAAAGGATGCCGGAATTTGCCAATTTCAAAGAAGAGCATTCAATTCAGCTCTATGTTGCGACAAAATCCACCAATGAAGCCTATGCGTTGTTTGGACTGACATTTGAAACATTGACGGAAGCAAGTCTGAAACAGGCATATCGCTGTTTGGTGCAGATGTATCATCCGGATAAAAACAAAGAAGCCTATGCGCCAGCAATATTCCAAAAAGTGCAGAAGTATCACACATATCTGGAAAGTGAACTCCGCCGTAAAGCAGCCTGACAGCTCAATTAGATTAAGTAAAAACGCTCCTTTTTCAAGGGGCGTTTTGCTTTTAGAGAAATTAGCGAGAGATAGCAAACAAGTCTGTATAAGGCATCTTATGGTTAATAGGAAGATTAATCACACTCGGAATAAGCGGTACTGACTTTGTCATTTCGCAGAAATACTTTAACGCTGCAAGTTGTAGCGGAAGAGTTGGGATATGGAATATTGTAAGAAATCATCTCTCCGCCGCCGACGGATTGAAAATTTGTATAATAAATCCACAAAACAACACCGTCATCAAGATTTTTAATCACATTAGGCGCCCCGTTAGCGAGCCAAAGTTCAGAAACACTTTGTCCTTTATAAGCAGCGATACCGTTAAGAGTGTAATAGGCGTTTTCTTTATTCTGTTTCCCTTGACAAGCCGCTAAAATCAAAATTCCGACGAGCGCGCTGATTTTTAATAATTTCATGAAACATCCTCCATCAACATCATTTTTAAGGCAAATATAATCATCAAAAAAACCGATACAAGGAGTTGAAAAAATAAAAAGCACAGGATTTTATGTTAAATTTAAACTTTAAGAACAAGACATAAGTTATTTAAAACGCTGTTTAATTTTATGCAAAAGGGAGAGGTTTACCTCTTCGTGTTGAGCTAAAATGTCCACCTGACAAGAATGAGAAATTAAATTTTCCAAATAAGCCGGAGGCGCTTTTTTGAGTTTAAGCAGTTTAAGCTGCGATAAATCCGCCCCGACCAGCATCACTTTATCATAACCGGAAACATCGAGAAAAGGCGGTAAATTTTTCACACCGATAAGTTGCACATATTGTCCTTTTCCCAAGATTAACTTATCCAAGTTCCGCAAATCACAACCGTTAAGACATATATTTTGCACTTGCGAAAAGTCGATATTATTCGGCAAGTTTTGACAATGGGTAATTTCAATATTGCAGTTTGGCGCCAATTTCAATGTTTTGACATTCTGGAGATTTTGCCCATAAATTTCAACAGTTGAACATTCAGTCAAATCGATAAAACTAGGCAATTTAGGAACCGCCTTAATCGAGCATTTATCTCTTAAAACTTTAAGACCGTCATATTTATCGGCATCAAATTGAACAAAATCGGTATCAAATGTTTGAAGACAATAAGTCGGTGCCGGAGAAGACATAAGCACCTCCCCTCGTTTACGAGCTGTTTGCGCGATATATTTCGCCAATTTTTTTCATATCCGCCCTTTTTCGCTAAATTTTTTGCAATATTATGAATATCAATGGGTTGAAGACGATCAACAAAAGTAAGAAGCACGACAGTTTCAAATTCTCGTTGTTTATCAAGCGGTAATTTTTCAATACACATCAACAAATCGCGAATACTGCGTGCATGGTTGGTGGATAACAGAACCTCGATTCCGACATCAAGTGTAATTTCTTTTTCCCCTCGTTTATAGGGGCGCAGCATATTTTCGATTTTGAGCGCCCCTTTGGGAGAAATGATAAGCAACCCCATTATATAATCATCATATAACGAATTAGTAGCAATTCGTATAAGCCGTAGTGACATAAGTACGATAAAATTCAACCGTCAAAGTACATAAAGAATGAGGTTGATAATCATCTAAATCACTATAACGTACAATATCCGCGTCATTATCTTCAAAGTCGTAATCTAGGTAATACACCCAACGCACGGTATTATTTCCGATATATTGAGCGTGCATCGGTTCTTCAAAATCATCAAAGAAGTCGCGCATTTGTTGTCCCTGTTGGATATCAAAACCTGCGACATGCATAACCTGCCCTTTTGGTGCGCGGTAATAAGTATAAGTCGGCGCTGTATTATAATACGCATAAGTTGGTTGTGTACTATAGTAGGTATAAGTCGGCTCTTGGTCATAATAGGTATAAGTAGCCTTTCGTTTATAATAGATATAAGTTGGTTGTTGGGCTTGATACTGTTGAGTATGGTAGACGGGTTTAGGTTCGACTTTCGCATTATCTCTACGATAAGTCGGAACATAATTAGGATTACAACAACATCCTGCCATAAGCAAAACCGCTACGGCTGCCAAAATTTTTTTCATAACTGAAATCTCCTTAAAAAGTGTTCAAGGTCAAAAGACCGCAATTGAATAAAAAACTTAACTTACTAACTCTAAAATAATTTCGTCCAATAGTGTAAACCCCTTGTCCGTAAGTTTAATGTTGGCGTCATCATAACACAATAAATTTAAATGCGCAAGACTTTTTGTCATTTTTTTTGACAAAAAGTCAAATAAATGTAACCCACACACATTAAAGAAGCGATTTTCGCACAATCCTTCTTCAATGCGAAGTCCCATTAAGACAAGTTCGAGTGCTCTTTCATAAGGAGATAATTTTTCGGCCAGTTGTCCGTCTAAGGTTGCAAAAATTTGTCCGTTAAGTCGAAGACGACCATGCGCGCCTTCTCCGATACCGATGTAATCGCCCCCCTGCCAATAAGTCAGATTATGAACGCATTGGTCAGAAGCTGATTTTGCGAAATTAGAAACTTCATAACGTTGAAATCCCTGCGAGCGCAAATAAGAAACCGTGTTGTTATAGATGGATAGAGAATTTTCCTCGTCCATAGGCTGAACATTTTTGCGATAAAAAGGCGTTCCCTCTTCAATGGATAGTTCATATAAAGAAATATGCGAAAGGTCAAATTGCAGAGCGGTATCAATTTCTTTCCGCCAATTATCCCATAGCTGCCCCGGCCGAGCATAGATTAAGTCAATCGAAAATTTCGGAAAGGTTTTGGCAGCGAGTTCCATAGCAGCAAGCGCGTCGGATAAAGAGTGCGACCGCCCGAGTTTTTTTAAGTCAAAGTCATCAAGAGCCTGAACGCCGAGAGAAAGGCGATTAACGCCGACATGATGAAACGCCGAAAATTTATCACGTTCAAAAGTATTAGGGTTAGCTTCCAAAGAAATTTCCGCATCATGAGCAACATTAAATTTTTTTTGCAGTTCGTTCAAGACAACATCAACCGCGTGAGGCGATAATAAGGAAGGTGTTCCCCCGCCAAAAAAGATGGATTTCACCGCCTGCTTTTGCGGGAATAAATCAGTAAAATAAGCAATATCGGCCAGATAACGTTGAATAAGCGCATTTTCATCAAACGATTTGGGCAGGATAGAACGAAAGAAGTCGCAATATGGACATCGACTTTTGCAATAAGGGAAATGAATATAAACGGCTAATTTATCATCATCAGGCAAACAAGCTACAGTATTCCCTCCACTCGCCGATTGTAGAGAGCTCTTTTGAAGATTATGATTATTTCCCCTATTCAATTCAACCATGACCGAAACGAGTTAGCAAGTATCAAAACTAACCTAATTTAGCGCAAGCCGTTTCAATACGATTTTGGAGTTCTGCCATAAATTCTTTCTTTCCGGCAAAATCTTTAATATTCATCGGCGGTAAAAATTGAAAAACGACTTTCCCCGGTTTACGAATAAACGAGGCTTTCGACCAAACCAAGTCGGAGTTGAGAGCGACCGGAACAATCGGCATATCCAGATTTTCCGCCAAAAAAACAATACCGGATTTATACCCTTTGACTTGTCCGTGTTTACACCGCGTACCTTCGGGAAAAATGATGATGGAGCGCCCATCGGCCACCCTTTTTTGTGCTTCTTTGACCATAGCTTTCATAGCTTTTGCGCCGGCGCCGCGGTCAATCGGTATCATACCGTAGAGAGCCTGTCCCCACCCAAACAGCGGGATATAAGTTAATTCTTTTTTAAGCACAAAGACGGAATTGGGGATAATCCCCGTGTATGCATACGTTTCGAAAGCGGATTCATGTTTACTGGCAAAAATCACATTTGGAGTAATAAATTCTCTTCCGCGCACTTCAACGGTAATACCGCAAAGTTTGAGCATTCCGTCCCAAATCAGATTATGCAAATGTTTATCCCATAAAGCAATCATGGTTTTGCGAGAAAAAAGTCCGATAATAATGCACCCCGCAAAACTAACCGCCATAACCGGATAGAAATACAAATTAGCAATTAAAGAGCGAAGAAAGAGAGAACATTTAGACATCATAACCATCCTTATTTTAGAAAAATCAATCAAAAGCATATTGCAAATAAACAATTAAGAATTTTGTATATTCCGCCGCCATAAATTTAAAACTGCGCCAATTTTTCCACCATTGCGGTAAGACGTTCGGTGTATCAACCGCAACAAAATGCATCACGGCGTCAGGCATTTCATGTTGAAGTTCCAAACGGCTTCGCGGAATATGGTAAAAAGAAGTGACGACATAAAATTCGTTAATATGATATTTTTCTGTCCATTCGCGTACTTCTTTGGCGTTTCCGACAGTATCCGTGGCTTCATATCCCAAATCAATCGGTTGCTGATTTTTAAGAACAACATCTTTGCGAGAAGCAATAACATTTAGGCTTGTCCCAGGTCGCACGCCGGAAATAAGCAAGCGTTCTCCTACACCGTCATTAAGGAGTTGAATAGCCTTTTCGATACGATTAATACCACCGGTCAAAACGGCAATACCAATCGGTGCCGGTTCATTAGAAGGAGAAACAAAGTTACCGTCTAAAACTTTTCGTGTCATATCAAGATACGCATAACCAAAACGTTTATCTGGTTCCAGCATAGCCCCCTCGGCCCATTCGTTCCAAGCATTGATAAAGACGATACGTTCATCGCCGTTCATTTTTTGTAGAGTATCGTTAATGGCATAATCAAGCCATTGCCCATAGACATCAGGCGAAGCCCCGTCAAAAATCAGCGCACCCGAATAAGCCTTACGCGGTGTATTATCCCAACGCGGAAAGACGGAATGAAAAGTTTTATAAGTATAATCTTTAATCATTTTATCGGCATAAATATATTCCGCCCAGTCATAGATACGAAAATCAGCAGCATCATCAATTTTAGCCACATTTTTCTGTCGCAGTCCATAAATATTATTCAGCTCAAATTCCATAACGGCATCTAAGCCCCAATCCTGAGGATTATCATAAAAACCGAAGGCTTTAGTAGCAATAAGATAAGGATTACCGACACCTTTTTCAGTCATAAATCGGCGGAGGTATTGCGTAAATTCGACAAACAGATTTTTATCAAACACCGCCGGCCGATAGATAATAAATAAAGGTCTGCCGTCAATACGAATATATCGTTTATCTTGAAAAAAAGGTAATAAATCCTGAGCAAACCGTTAAAAAACATCTCGCGAGAAAGATTGCTCTACTAAAAGTTCATGATTACCGCCGTCCCAACGTTTGGACCAATTTTCATTAGCCCAGTTCAAGCAAAACGGAAAATCGAGATGAGGATTAGCTAAATAATTATAGATAGGTTTCTCCATCAGTTTTTTTCCGGAGAACCAATAGTAATAAAAAGCAAAACCGCCCACGCCGTAATTTTGAGCGAGTTCGATTTGTCTATTCATAACATCATCGTGAGTAAGGTCATAAAATCCGACATCGATTGGGAGTTTAGGCTGATAATGACCGACAAAGAGAGGTTTGGCGGCAGTAACATTAGACCATTCGGTAAACCCCCGTCCATGCCAAAGATTATTTTCTTTAAATTGATGAAATTGCGGCAGATACAGAGCAATCAGACGAACATCGAACGGTTTAGTTTCATAAGTATGAAAGGCAACAAAATCCTGCTGTTGATTTTTTCTATCAAACAAGGCGTTAACATAGCGTTGAGCCAAATTTTCCGATTGTGTCAAAGAGTGTCCGACAATATCGGAATAATTATTTTTGACATAAGCAAAGACGGTACGGTTAAAGACAAAAAAGCCGCCCAACCATAGAAAGAACAAGATTACCGCACCCAAAGCGGCGAGAACACCGAGCCTATTCCACATAAAACCTCACTTTACGCCCAATATACGCCGCCATGCTTCAATTTCCCACACTTTTTTTCACTTTCTCCACAAAAAGACAAAAAAAGATTAGATAAAAGATCTCCTCAAGCTCATTTAAAGACAATATATTTGCGCATAAGTTCGTGAAATTTCTCTTCGCTAAAAGTAAATGACACATCCGGGAACAATTTTTTGCAATAATCAATCCATTTTTGTTTATCTTCTTCTAGCAAGGTTAAATAGATATCAATAAAAACAATCTCCATATGTATCAGAGTTAATTTTCTCCACTCATTTTTATCTTCCGGAGCCAAGTCGGCATTTTGAATATAGTTAAAAATATCAAGATAAAGCAAAGCAGGTTCCTCGGAAAAAGGCATATCGGAAACGCGACTTGTTGTTTTACCCAAACGATACCAATAATGTTTCCCCTCATGAGCCACAGCGATTTTATTAGCATTAATTTCCGCTTGTAAAACAAAGAAAAAATCTTCATAAAAAGTCCGCCGCTCAGAACTTTTGATATAATATTTGTCCAAAAAACTTTTTCTAAAGATTTTATCCCAGACAAAGCGAGGAATTTTGAAGAATTCGGTTTTTAAATCATCAATTATATTCGTATTTAGTAAAAACATAATCTGGCTGGTTTTATTAAACGTGTTACCTACTCTCTGGAAAACCTGATAACTTTGAGCCGCAACAGCAATATCTGCATCATAAGATTTAGCCTGTTTATATAAATCTTCATAATAATCGGGTGATACCCAATCATCATTATCAAGAAAACCGACATATTCGCCTCTGGCAGCAGCAATACCTGCATTTCGAGCAGCACCGATATATTTATTTTCCTGAGTAATCACTTTAAAACGAGCATCATGAGCCGCATATTTTTCCAAAATTTGAGGAGATTTATCGGAAGAACCGTCATTAACGCAGATAATTTCAATATCTTTAAGAGTTTGTTTGCGCAGAGAGTCTAAACACCGCTCTAAAGTTTTTTCGGCATTAAAAACAGGAACAACGATACTGACTTTAACATTTTCGGCGGGTTTAGTAATTTTAGCCTCATAAAAATGAATACCAGAGGTATGATAATACACTCTCCCTCCCCAAACACCAACTAAAATTATAGCAAAAAACAGAATAAATTTAGGTTTAAGCC
Organism: uncultured Alphaproteobacteria bacterium; assembly: GCA_949297665.1. Classification (GTDB taxonomy): domain Bacteria; phylum Pseudomonadota; class Alphaproteobacteria; order RF32; family CAG-239; genus CAG-267. Next base: position 7,520 of record CASFTO010000080.1, read on the forward strand.
AATGAGAAAAAAACAAAGCAGCCATCAAAGCCCAAACAGCAGCAACAGTTAATATCTGGTTCCAAGACAACAAAACCGGATAAGCCGTCATTCCGCCTGTATAAATCAATAGCAAAGCGATTAAAGCAGAAGAAAACAGTGAATTATTTTTAATGCGCCAAGCCAATAAAAGTGCAATAAGTTCCATAATCAAGAGGAAAGTGATATATGCTTTAGCGGATAAATTAGCCGCAAAAGCAAACAAACGCCACCAATCAAAAGCAAAACAAATCACGGTGAATTGTACAGCAAAAATAAGAAGATAGTATTCTTTTTTGCGAAAATAAATAATAAGCCCCCCTCCCCAAATAGAGAGCATTAAGCACCACCCAAAGAGAGAGAAATCAACAAATTTCCCCCCAAGGAAGTAGTAATTATTTATAGAAAGATAAAAAGCCATCACACAGAATAAATAAAGCCCCATCTGTGCAACAAAGTTCAACAATCTATTCGCCCACAAGTTCATAAATTCACTCGCAAAAGTTCTATACCATATGTCGCAACGTTTTAACGACGGTGAGATAAGCAGTAAGAGCGACCAGCGTCGCGGAAACAAACGGAAGCAAGAGAATAAACACCCAATCTTCCATACCAAAAGTTGCGGAATTAAATATGCCCGCCTCAATTCCCTGCGCCATATGAGCGATAATCAGGATAGCGGGTACGGAAAGGATAGCCCCGACGATACCGGCAACGGCGGACATTTGTGAAATTTGTTTAACATAGTTAATAGCAATATATTCATCGGTAGCCCCCATGGTATGCAAAATGGAAATAATATCTCGATGCACATTAAGACCGGTTTTCGCCGCATAAACAATAGAAGCGACACACCCACCGGCCACCAAAATAAGAATAGTAACCGCGAGCATTTTTAAGGAGTTAATAAATTTAAGCAGTCTGGAGAGCCACAGATTATGGTCATTAATGGAAGCCTGAGCGGAAATTTCGGAAAGTCGCACGGTTAATTCGCGATAATCAAAATTGCGTCCGTTACGGATTTTAACATCAAGGAGTTTTGGGATTGGGAGCATTTCAATATCGACATTAGCCCCCAGCCACGGCTGCAACAAAGCACGTAGCTCGGCATCGCTCAAGACGGTAACTTGTTCAACATCGGGATATTTTTCCAAGAAATTAACGATATTGAGTAAATCTTCACGGCTATTCTGCGCATTAGGCAAAGGTAATACCTGCACGGTAAAGTTAGACACGACCTGATTTCTGGAATTTTCAAACATAGAGTTAATACCGAGTACTCCGGCAAGAGTAATAGCGAACAAAAAGACGGAAACAGCAACGGTAACGCGTAAAAAAGTTTTGGAATAACCTTCATCAATAGGCAGTTCCTGATTTTTATCGGCCGGAGCTTTCTGTCTCCGAAGTTCGCGAATACGAGCGGCGCGTTGTTTAGCAGTAGCCTTAGAAACGGAATTACCGTTTCTGCGCAATGCATTTGTCGGAGCGAGTTTATTTTCCAAAGCCTTAGCCTGTTTAATTTCATCCATTTCTGTCACCGTCATATAAGATTCCTCACCACAAAAAGAAACAGAGTCCGTGATTAACCAACCGAAGTATCTTTGAGATAAGAAAGATTACCGTCAGCTAAAACCAAGCGCGGATAATTATATCGTCGCATCAATTCGTTAGAGTGAGTAGCAATAACGACCGTAGTACCCAAACGATTAAGTTCCGCGAATAATTTCATCAATTTGAGCGCGATTTCACTATCGACATTACCGGTAGGTTCGTCCGCCAGCAAGAGTTCAGGTCTGTTAATGACGGCACGCGCAATAGCGACACGCTGTTTTTCCCCCCCGGAAATTTCGGAGCTTTTCACATACATATTGTGAGAAAGTTCCACCCAAGCGAGCAATTCGATAACACGTTGTCGAATTTCCTTTTCTTTCATACCGCGAATACGCAAGGGTAGCGCGACATTATCAAAGACGCTGAGATGTTCTAAAAGTCGGAAATCTTGGAAAACGACTCCGATTCGTCGCCTTAAAAAAGCCAAAGTATCGCGATCGGTCAAAGCCACGTTATTACCAAACACCTTCAACGTCCCGTCGGTAGGTTTCTGCGCCAGATAGAGCATAGAGAGCAGAGAGGTTTTACCCGCGCCGCTTTTTCCGGTAAGAAAGTGGATAGAACCGCGTCGAAAAGAAAAGTTAATATTTTTAAGCACTTCGGGATTATCCCCATAAGCCAAAGCGACATTTTTCATTTCAACAATCGGTTCAAATTGTTCTGTATCCATATTATCTCCAATCATTTTTCATTTTCTTCACCTACGCAACGTTTTGAAAGATAAGATACATAAATCCCCAAAACAGCAGCATATTAAAGAAAGCGACCCGCCATTCCAAAGCCATCGAGACATACTCTTTCTTTTTTGGATAATATATAAGCACGGCAAACACAATACCCAATAGCAGCAATGTCCACAACAAAGATGCGACGGAAAAGAAATCCCGCATTTGGTGTCCGTTGATAAAGTTTAAGTTTGCGCCAGTAAGTTCAGAGTGATGATTAAAGAAGAAAGCGATGGCCCCCCCGATAAATAAACAAGACAAGAATGACAACCACGCCAACAAAAGATTAGCTTTTTGTTTTTTATGCAAAAGACAAGCCGCCCCAAACAAGACAGCAACAAAAAGGAGTCTGAAACGCGCAAATCCCATCAACAGCAAGATGTCGAGAATAAAATAAAGCATCAACAATGCAAGAGCATTTTCCCAAGGAAAAGCGGAATTTCGAGTTTTCTCATAAGTTCTTGTCAAAGACAAATCCTCAATTTCGGAAGCCACGACACGTTGCGCAACTGAGCGTCTGCGAGAGGTGCGCCGTTTTTCCGTTTTCTTTTTTTTGGCTAAAACAACGATTTTCCCGTCATTTTCACCCGAACTCTTGTTTTGTTGCATTCTTACACCATATATAAAAGAGCAGACAACACCGAAAGTGATTTGCCCATAAAGAAAATAACATTTTTTAGACCATAGCGCCAAAAAAGATTTGATTAAATATTTTTTCTTTATATACTAACAAGAAATAAAAAAAGGAAAGTCAGATGCTAATAAGTTGTCCAAAATGTCATTGTATATACGAAATACCGGATGATTTAATCGGTAAGACAGGTCAAAAGTTCCGTTGTCAGGCATGTTCAAACGTATGGCACGCCATGCGAAGCGACGCGCTGGGATATGCGGAAGAAAAAGAATACGAAGAGCCCTACATTGAAGCGTTGGATGTAACCAAACCGCCGGAACGCCCATGGCCGTCGGAAAAAAAGGAATTTATCATCCCTGCGGATAGCAAATCTGGACGTAAAACAATGTCTTCGTCCGAATTGGTAAAACAAGAAGGCAATCCGCATTTTGTAGCCCCGATTATTATCCCGAAAATATCGAAAACGCCGGAAGAAAGCCCTATCCCGCCGCAAACGATGTCTTCAGCGGTCATAATGGAAGCTGCACAAAAACAAAATGAAATCACGCTGACGTCGGATCAAGGAACATCATTTACAATCAGTACGGCGCCGATAAAAGAGAAATCATCGGAAGAATATCGCAAAGAACCACATTTGTTCGGTGAAAATGAGAGAGAATACAACTTAAAAGTAACACCGGCAGACCGGTTTGATACACCCAAACCGTTTAAGGGATATAAAAAGACATCAGCCATTTTAATATTTCTGTTGCTGTGTGCCGGAACATTGTTTTTAAGAAGAGAGATAGTCAGTTTTTACCCACAAGCGGAAGATTTGTATAAAAAAATAGGATTAAGCGGATTATACAATGAGGAATACCTCAAATTTACAAAGATAAGCGTTAATCGGGTTATGGAAAACAACAATGCTGTACTTAAAGTCATGGCGGAAATAAAGAATACTTCGCCGTATATGACGTATGTGCCGCTGATAACGGTCAATAACATGAAAGAACGCTTTGCGCCGGAACGGTCGAAGTTAAAAGGTGGAGAAACAACCCGTGCCATTTTCACGCTCCCCGCCCCGAAAAACAATGCGGCGGTAAGTTTGAATTTAAACTTTGCCGCACCGTAAATTGAGAAGAAAGACAAAAACTTATATTATTTGAATAACTCTAAACCCAAAGGAGAGAAAAATGTTAAGAGAAGATTTGCAAAATGCCCTGAAAGAGGCAATGAAAAATCATGATATGACAACAGTGTCTGCTGTACGTCTGATAATCGCCGGTCAAAAAGAAAAAGACGTAACAGCCCGCGGCGCCGGCAAAGAGTGCGCAACGGATGCCGAATTATTATCCATGATGCAAGGCATGATAAAACAAAGAAATGAATCCATAAAGATATATAAAGAAGGCGGTCGCCCGGAATTAGCGGCAAAAGAACAAAGCGAGATAGAAGTTATAGAGCGCTTTTTGCCTAAACAATTAAGCGAAGAAGAAACCAAAGCCGCAATTAGTGCCGTCATAAGCAAAACCGGAGCCGCCGGAATGAAAGACATGGGGAAAGTGATGGCGGAGCTGAAAAGCGGCTATGCCGGACAAATAGATATGGGAAAAGCATCAGGTTTAATCAAATCAATGCTGTCCTAAAGAGAGAATACGGATATAAAATTTAAATGAACGACGATTTGCAACGCTATATAGAGGAATTACGCGCTCGTATTTCAATAGTAGATGTTGTCGGAGCCAAAGTCAAGCTGACCAAAAAAGGCCGTGAATATCAGGGATTATGCCCTTTTCATAACGAAAAGACACCGTCATTTACGGTCAATGAAAGCAAAGGATTTTACCACTGCTTTGGTTGCGGCGCACACGGCGATATTGTCAAGTTTGAAATGGAAGCCAATGGACTTCCGTTTATAGACGCGTTGCAAAAATTATCGCATCAAGCCGGTTTGCAAATGCCGCAATTGACGTCAAGAGACAAAAAAGAGGAAGAAGAGCGCAAATCTTTATATGACATTATGGAATGCGCGTGTAGCTTTTTTGAAAAATCATTAAGAATGCCGGATGGTGCGGAAGGGTTAAAATATTTCACCGAAAAGCGCGGATTATCAAAAGAAATCATCCAAAAATTCCGTTTAGGTTTTGCGCCGAAAAACAATGCGTTAATGGCGCATCTTAAAGCGGAAGGCATAAATGAAAAAGAGATGAAAGAGCTGGGGTTGATAGCAATTCCGGAGGATACATCTCGCCGCCCGCATGATTTCTTCCGCAATCGAGTGATGATACCGATAACCAATAAGCAAGGCAAGATAATCGCGTTTGGCGGCCGAGTGATGGAAAAAATCGAACCGAAATATTTAAATTCGCCCGACACGCCTATTTTCAATAAACGTCGCAATCTCTACAACTTAGACAAAGCGCGCGAAGTCGCATATAAAGAAAAGAAACTGATTATCTGCGAAGGATATATGGATGTGATAGCGCTGGACAGATACGGTTTCGGTTATGCGGTAGCACCGTTGGGAACGGCCTTAACCGAAGAACAGATAATGGAAGCGTGGCGAGTATGTGCAGAGCCGATACTGTGTCTGGACGGCGATTCACCGGGAGTAAAAGCGGCGATGCGCGCCGTGGACAGAGTATTGCCGATATTAAAAGCCGGTTATTCGCTAAAATTCCTTTTTTTGCCGGATAATCAAGATCCTGACGAATATTTGCAGGCACACGGACGAGAAAGTTTTGGCGCATTGATGAAAAAGACCAAACCACTGATAGATATATTGTGGCAAAAATATACGGAAAATGAAGACAGTTCAACACCGGAAAAGAAGGCCTTAATAGAAAAGACTTTATTGGGGGAAGTCGCTAAAATAACAGATGCGACAGTCAGAAGTTACTATGCGCAAGAAATCCGCAATCGCATTTATTTAGCGTTTAAGCAAACCGCGTGGCAAAAGCGAGAATATACAGTTCCACAGTCGCACCCATACGCCCCCCGCCCCCAACAGGCGACAACGGTGCAACCAGCGCCCTACAATTCCACTCGGCCAACTCAAGAACCGCCGGCTTATTTGGATAATATTCCGATAAGCGAACCGTTACCGATACCGCAAATATCTTCAGCGGCGGCCCCACACACTGGAACCACGCCCTCCCCGACGTATATTCGCCCGCACAACGGTTATGGCAATAATCGCTACAACAATAATCGCCGCAATAACTATAATTCCTCCCGCCCACAAATTAATCATATAATCAGTAATGCGCCGGAAACTCTGCGACAAAGTGCGGAAGGAGAAAATGACAAGAATATCCGTTTTATAATAGCCGCCACGCTGATTTATCCGGAATTGATAGACGACTATGAAGAACAACTACTCGGTAGTGAAATAAAAAATCCGAAATTAAAAGAGCTTTTGACGACCATTGCCGACATATATCATGAAACGGAAGAACCGTTATCATCGGAAGAATTATTGGAAAGATTAAGTTCGACACCACAGAACAAACAAATAAAGGAATTGTGGGAATTTGATATGTTGCAAAAGCGACCGCCTTTTATCAATGACTTGCGCCGCAATATTGACAAGCTCCTTCTGGAGGACAAACTTCGCAATTTAGAAGAAGAAATCAAAGCATTAACCAAAGAAATATGTCAAAACTTTACCGAAGAGTCATACGAGCGTTTAAGCGGGTTAAAAAAAGAGCGAGATGAAATACTGTCGCACGCCGCCGAGCCGGATGATTAAATATCGAAACATTTTTCATTTTTTATACTTGACAAAAAAAACAAAACCGATATACAAAGAGGGTTACAAAATTATAACTTAAATATTATTAACTCTCTTAGTCTGCCTTATTTTATGTACTATGAATAACGCAGACAGCCTCACTTCCCACATGAGAATGTCAGAACAGAGGTTTAGGTTTAACTAATACAACTTCGTGCAAGAGTAAGTCTTGCTTAAATCATGATGTAAGGACTATCGGTTTGTGAAAATAGATAGTTCTTCAAAAAAGAAAACATAAAAATTCTCTATATTTTTTATGGTCCAAAGATAACTTACCTATTCGAGGTATTATTTGAATTGCGCCTTTGCGAAAAGCTGCAAATTCAATCATCAAAGCAAATGCTTTGGTAATAACAAATGGTAAGATTATCGGATTTTAAAGGTTAGAACGTCTGGTTTGAGAAAATCGGACGTTCTTTTTTTTGTGCATCATCGCCCTTAGAAACCGAGAGAAATAAATTTAATCGAAAAACTGGCAGTCCCAAAAGCCAAACATCAAAATTAAATATTGACAAAATAAAAACAATTCGCTAAAAAAGACCTACAAAATTTATTATTAGAATATATGTAGGTCAGAAATCTTATAGTATTTCAAACAAGATAAAATGATGATGAGTATCCCAAACAGATACACATTGTATGTAAGAACTATTGGTTTGAGAAAATAGATAGTTCTGAATGTAAGATCTAAATTACGCAACAAGGATGATTTTCTGAATAAGAAAACATCACAAATCTGTCCCTTTGCGAAAAGCGACAGATTTTCGTAAGAAGATACTATCACAATATATCGTTTGTTAATTGTTTTTCCTAAACAGAAAAACATTATCAA
>CASFTO010000081.1 GCA_949297665.1 uncultured Alphaproteobacteria bacterium
ATCACCTGGAACAACAGTCACATTATCAATTATAAACTTAGAAACCCCAATAAGAATCCATAATGTAAACGTTCCTCCTACAATCCATGAAATTAACTTGGCATACCGCCTCAACTTATAAAGCAAAAACAAATATACATACAGGAAAAAGATAAACACCAATGCTAATAGCACAGTTACCCACCCCAAGGCAAAACACCCTATTCTCCAATGCTGAACTTCTGGCGGTACATTATAATAGGACACATGATTCCAATAAATTAATATTGCCATAACTTGATACCATAAAGCAACCAGCCACGGCAATATCCAATAAACTACTTTTTCCCATTTATGCTTTTCCATAAATTCTCCTATTTAGGTATATGTTACCACCTGAAACAAATAATAATAAAAGAAACTGATTGCATTCGATAAATTAAAAAACAACAGCCACCCCCAACAGCCTTTAGGCTTTTTGAATATCACTACTGTAAGCATAGAAATTGCATAGCTATCCATAAAATCACCAAAAACCGATAGAGGGGTTTCAAATAGAATATATCCCCATAGCGGTATTGCCAACACAAGTATCACCTTTTGCAATACTACCGCCGTTTTATCCCACAGCGTGGTTAGCTTTTCCAAGAAATCCATAAATGCAACTATTCTATTTTTCATATTGTTCCATTAACAAATCTAATACTATTTACCTTCATCTCCTCCACCAATCGGGGCACCGCCACCGCTCATCGGTGGAAATCCACCTCCACCACCTGACTCTTCGTTATTGGTTTTACGGCATTTAAAAGCATTTTTGAATCCAATTTCACTTCTTTCAATACGTTAGGTCTTATCTCTATCATACATTTGCCACGGATTTCATCATTGGTTCTTTCCATTATACGCTTAAAATTCAAAAACAAGGATTCGGAAATGTTCATCTCCGCGCCGCTTTTCGCGTTCAATACATACTGTCCGTCTTGGTAATCAATAAATTTGTCCATCCGGTTTTGAGCTTCCATATAAAGCGCAAAGACGGCAGTATCCTTCCGGCTTAAGGTGGACAGGTCTATCTCAATGTAAGGCAATTCTTCTGCCTTAGTCTGCACATTACCGGATTCCAGTGCCAAACTTTCTTCGCCAATATAACTTTGGCAACCTGACAATAAGTAAATCATTCCCACAAACGCAAACGTTGTCCAATAGCTAAAAAATAAATTCTTCATAACGCAACAGTTTAAATTAATAACAAAATAAAACTTCACTCTTTTATAAACTTACAAAATCATATTGATATAATTACCTCCTTTCTTTTTTGGTGAAACAAACATTCATTCTATCACATAACACACTTCCCTCAAAAAAGGATTATGTGTTTAACACAATAAATGTTAATGCAAAACATAAAAAATCCCAAGAATTTTAACTTAAGCCATAATCGTTGATTATTACCGGCATATCAGGTTTAATATCTTCCGGTTCGGAACATCCTATGATAAAACCTATACTCAAAATAGAAAACATGAACAAGCTGACTATCTGTCTGATTTTTTTGTACGCATTATTTTTCATATCACTTACTTTTAAT
>CASFTO010000082.1 GCA_949297665.1 uncultured Alphaproteobacteria bacterium
GTGGCGGTCGGCTTATGGCTTGCGGCGGGAGTGGCGGTTCGTGGCGGTCGGCTTATGTCTTGCGGCGGGAGTGGCGGTTCTTGGCGGTCGGCTCATGACTTGCGGCGGGAGTGGCGGTTCGTGGCGGTCGGCTTATGACTGCGGCGGGCGGGGCGGTTCGTGGCGGTCGGCTTTTGGCTTGCGGCGGGAGTGGCGGTTCGTGGCGGTCGGCTTATGACTTGCGGCGGGAGTGGCGGTTCTTGGCGGTCTGCTTATGACTGCGGCGCGCATTGAGGTATTTGGAGAGGCAATTAGCGGGTGCGTCATTTTTCCTTCGAAATGGTTGAAAATTTTAACTGCAAATTATTTGTTCTTCCTTCTCCCTTTCGAGATACAACTTTTTTGTGAGTTGTTTAAAAAAAACTTGACAATGTTTCTATTTTGTTCTATTTGCTCCTCAAGGGCGGGATAAAAAAGAATAATAAGGATAACGCATGATTTGTCGGTTGAAAACGGTTGCCTTTGACGGAATTGAGGCGAAATTGGTGGAGGTACAAGTCGGTATCAGTTCCGGTATGCCGGGGTTTGTTATTGTCGGATTGCCCGATAAAGCTATTAATGAAAGTCGTGAACGTGTGCGCGCGGTTTTTGCTATGCTTGGGGTGGAATTTCCTCACGAACATGTTACGGTTAATCTGAAACCTGCCGATTTGCTTAAAGAAGGGGCGCATTTTGATTTGCCGATCGCTTTGGGTGTTTTGGGCGCGATGAAACTGGTTAATCAACAAATGTTGCAAAACTTTATCTTTATGGGGGCGCTTTCACTTGACGGAACTCTCGAAAAAGTTAATGGGGTTTTGCCGGCAGGGATGCTGGCTTTGGCTCAAAATTTGGGGATGGTTTGCCCTAAAACAAATGCTCGAGAGGCGGCGTGGAGCCAGAGTCATCCGATTTTGGCGGCGGAGCATCTTACGGAACTGCTTAATCATTTTGCTGATAAAAAATTGATGTCGCCATTGGATGATTATGCCGAAAATTTGGCGAAAAAAACGGCACTGCAACAGTTGAATTATCCTTTTGATTTTGCTGATGTTAAAGGACAAGAAAGTGCAAAACGCGCTATGTTGATTGCTGCGGCCGGCGGTCATAATTTGTTGATGATCGGACCTCCGGGAAGCGGTAAAACTATGTTGGCGGAACGTTTGGTTACAATCTTACCTCCGTTAAACGTGCGCCAGGCTCTCGAAAATGCTACAATACGCTCGGTTGCCGGGGTGTTGCAGGATAATGATACCGCAGATGATGAAGTGTTGGATTTACGGCGTCCGTTTCGTGCTCCTCATCACAGCGCCTCCATGCCGGCTCTTGTCGGTGGCGGACGACGCGCTGTTCCGGGAGAAATCTCGTTGGCTCACAACGGCGTGCTGTTTTTAGATGAATTGCCCGAGTTTTCGCGGGTGACTTTGGATGCTTTGCGGCAACCTCTCGAAAGCAAAAAGGCCGTCGTGGCGCGTGTGGAGGCGCATACAACTTATCCGGCAAATTTTCAGCTGATTGCCGCTATGAACCCTTGCCGATGCGGTTTCTTGGGAACGAAAGGGAAAATGTGCGCAAAGGCGCCGAAATGCGCAGAAGAATATTTGCATCGTTTGTCGGGACCGTTTTTAGATCGCTTTGATTTGTTGATTGAAGTGCCGGCGGTCAGTCCTTATGACTTGACTTCCGATAAAAAAGGTACATCTTCCGCAGATATGCGCGAAAAAGTTATGAAGGCAAGGGAAATTGCTGCGGAAAGATTTGTTGCTTTCGGAGCGAAAAATTTATCTTGCAATGCAGATTTAACCGGAGAATTTTTACACAAAGCTCTCGATTTTGATGCGGAAATGCGGGATTTTGCCGCAAAAACCGCGGAAAAGTGCGGATTAAGCGCTCGGAGCTTTAATAAAATTTTGCGGTTAGCAAGAACAATTGCAGACTTGCAAAATCAAAAAAAGGTCGCTAAAATGCACCTAATTGAAGCCTTGTCTTATCGACATCGGCTTTTTGCAAAACCTGATAGGGAGAAATTTTAATATGTCAGCAACAAACATTTTTAATAAAGTTTATTGCGCAGTTGTGGCGGTTGGGCTTGTTTTTGCAGCTTCGGCCGTCGTGGCTGCGACTCCGGGATGTCCCGAGTGTCCGCCCGATAAAGACGGTAGTATCTTTCCGGGTGGATCGTGTGAAAATTGTAAAAGACCAAAATCCGATAAAGCTGTGCGAATCGTTGATGGGACTCGGGTGAAAAATTGTCCGAATTGCCCGATGCCCGTGTTTAAAACCGCTAACTATCCTTTGGCTCAGGCTCGTTATAAAAGTAATGCTCCCGATAGAAATTGTTGCGATTTGGCTCCTTTTGCTTTGACACATGTCGATTTTAAATTGCAAAATCAAGAAGGCTACAGCCCTTATGCAAATCATGTCGGTAACTATCGTTTCAGAATTTTCGGGTGCCGCCGTTATTCTAAACAGGCAATGCTAAATCATGGACGCGTTATTCAGAAAGATATGGCGTTTAACGAGGTGTTTAGAAAAGCTGCCGATAAATGCTACAAAATTATGGATATTCCTGATGTGTGTTTAGCTGATCCGGCCGTTAAATTGCCGGAATATGTGTTGACGGCAGAAATCACTAACTTCTTTATGAATATTTGTGATGAACATGATTGGGATAAAGCTCAGAAGAAAAATCGTCGTAACGGAACGGCCGAAATGACTGTTACTTGGCGATTGATGAATTTGAGCCAAACTAAAGTGCTTTGGAAGGGAATTACTTCCGGTTATGGTGAAGTGCAATACGGCGTTTATGAAGCCGAAGTTAAATTGGCGGAACTCGCTTTTGCCGATGCGGCGGCCAGACTTTCTTCTTTGCCGGGGTTCGAATATCAACTCTCACAGCGTGTAGCTCCCGAGCAGATGGCTCAGGAACGGGCCGTTTTGGTTGCGTTTGATGAAAAGTATAATCCGGGTAAATGCAGATTTGCTAAAGAAGTTGCTTATACGCAAAGTTGCGCTTATGCTCCGCAACCTCAATGTCCGGCTATCGCACGTCCGGCTTGCCCGTGTGCCGCTATCCAGACTTGCACTTGCAATCAACCGTTGTGCACTTGTCCGCAACCCGCTTGTAACTGTGCTATGGGCGCTCCTAAAGTTGAGGAATTTGTTGATGTGAAAACAAAAACCAAAACTATTGAACAGAAAATTATTACAACAACCAGAGTGGAAACTCCGCAACCGATTTGTCGTCAGGTTTGTAAACCGGTTTGCCAGAAGAAAGTAACGACAACTACCGTTACAACTGAAACGGTTGAAACTTGTCCGATGAAATGCGAACAACAATGCGAAAAACCGAAATGTCGTAAGGTTTGTACCGAAACTTGTGTTGTCGGTGTTGATGGCGTAAAAGATCAAAATCAATGCAAGACAGAGTGCGAGGATGATTGCGGTGAACCGAAACCGGTAGCGCAGGAAGTTGTTGAGGAAATTATTATCGCTGCACCGGTGGAAGAAAAAGGTGGTGTTGAAATCGAAAATGTTACCGTGGCTCCGCAAATTGAAGAAAAAAGCGGTGGAGACGATAGTTTTCGTAAATATGAAAATTGTATTGATGAAAACGGTAATGTGATTTCTGATGGCAGTTGCACCGTAATTGATGATAATTGGGTTGATTTGGATGGGTATAATGTGGATGCGAAACTTTGCATTGTCGATCGTCCGCCTTATTCCGAATTAAGCCCCGAAAATATGCTCAAAATTCGCGGCTCCGTTGTCGAAATTACCAATGCTAAAGGGAAAAAAGGTATGGGCTTGCTTATCTCTGATTCCTTTGTGTTGACTTCGGCCGGCTTGGTTAATAAATTGCAAAATACTTATGATGTTAAAATGGTGAACGGTGATGTTGTTAAGGCAAAGGCTGTTCGCGTTAACCCAAGTAAAAATACCGCGTTGATGCATTTGCAAAAGCCGGTTGAATATACGCCGATTTCTCTTAATCTTGACTTGCCGCCAATTGATCAAGAAGGATATATTTCTTTAGGCTTGTTGGATAAAGATGGTGAAGCGGCTAAGAATTATATGGATGATAACGGTAAAATCTATGGGTATCGTTATTCTGATACTCTCGGTACCGAAATTATTGTTGATACGCTCGTGCAGAAAGTTTCTGTCGGTAGTGTGTTGATTGATAAACTCGGAACAGTCAATGGTATTTCTAACTCCGCAAAGCAAACAGAAGAAGGTATGGATTTGTTTATTCCGACTGAAACTGCTTTGAGAAGTGTGGGACTGTCTATCTGCGAAAAATTGTATGATAAGAAGAGCCCTTGGGAGAAGACCGTTTATAAACCTGTGACCGAAAAGGTAAAACAAGAAACGAAAGCTCCTGAAGCTATGCCTGAGGCAAAACGTAAGTAGTTTTGTTGATGGTAAAATGAAGTCTTTGGACTTCGATGGTTTGTGCTGACGAGAGGTGTGCTTTGTGCGCACCTCTTTTTTTGTACACAGAAAACCACCGGCTAGGCCGGTGGTTCCGAAAAGCTTACAGCTATGCATAGGAAAAATCCTTTGTTATTATAAAA
>CASFTO010000083.1 GCA_949297665.1 uncultured Alphaproteobacteria bacterium
AGAGGCAAAAGACCGGTATTTGAAGCTAAGAGCTTTGGGTTCTGAGCTCTGACCGGAAATTTCGAAGATCTTCTCTGTAGTTCAGCGACGATAGCCGGATACGAACATTCAGATTTAATAACAGCCGTAGAGGCCGCTTGGTTCAATCCATTTTGGTTCAAAAGACGAAACACAGCATCAAAGCACAAAGTGCTCATTTCTGCTAAACTCATGTTTTTTTCCATAATAGTAAAAATTAATAGTGAGACAAAGTTATAATTAGGTAGCGCCTAATATAAGCCAGTATAAACAAAATGTCAACACATTTGTCAAAATGGCGCACAAAAAAACTTGACAAAATAAAAGAAGGAGATATGATAACAGCAATTAACAATTATTATGGACTTAAAAGTTTTATGTTATGGAAAAATTATTTGCAATGATCGTTGTATTGTTCGTTATTGTTGCTTTTGTGGTAGCAAATATATGGAATAATGCTAGAAAAGAGCGAGAGCAAAAAGTAAGACGAATAATAGAAGAACGCGAACGACAAGAACGCGCAAGACAAGAACGCGAACGGCTGGAGCGCGAAAAAGAAGAACGCTTAAAAGAAGAAGCAATGAGCAGAATGCGTGAACAAAAAGTACGTGAAGAAGAACGTATAAAAAATAAATACGCGAAAGCTAAAATTTTCTTTCAGGGAATATGGGTAACGCAACAACAGTTATCGTATTTGGTTAATTTTTCAGAAATTAGCGGAATGCGTGGTGATAAATTAAGAGATTTCTTAAGTAATTTAGGCAAAAGCAATCCACTCTTTGCTGATTTTACCCAAGAAGCACGTCAAAAAGAAAAGGAAAAAGCAAAGAGGTACAGTTATAGCCAAACGAAACAAAATCAAGGTTATAGAACAGGTACAGCGAGCGGAAGTCAACCACAAAGCTCAAGCGTCAATTCTTTTTATCAAATGTTCGGCTTAACTCCGGAAACACTGACGACCGAAAGTTTAAAAAGCGCTTATCGAGAGTTAGTTAAAAAGTATCATCCGGATAAAAATAAAACTCCAGATGCCGCCGAAAAATTTCAAAGAGTACAGAGGTGTTATAAATATCTCAAAGGAGAATTACACCGCAAGACAGCCTAACCGTTCAATCAATTAAGTACAAACGTCCCTGATAAAAAGGGGCGTTTTACTTTTTAAAGAAGCATCAAATGTTGCACAAAAAACTTGACAAAATAAAAGAAGGATATATGATAACAATAATTAACAATTATTATGGACTTAAAAGTTTAAGGATTATGGTTATAGTTATAATTTATATGTTTTTAATTTTAGTGCTGGCAGGTATAGTCATTTTCTTGTATACGCTACGCAAAGTTCAAGTGACAATGAGAAAGGAAAAGGAGCGTTATAAAAGGCAAGCTGAACAAGAGGCAAGATTCCGCCGAGAAGCTGAAGAAAAAAGAAAACAAGATACTGAAAATATACATCAAAACATAGATGATAGTTTTGAAGAATTACATAATAGTTTTGAAGAATTACATAAAAGTCTTGAAGAATTACTGAAAAGTTTGGAGGAATTAAGAGCGGTTCTGGAAGAAAAGCAACGTATCAGACAAGAATATTACCGAAATAGCTGCAATAACAACAGTAACCGTAGCAATAGTGGTAACCAGAGCAGTAATGGTAACGGCAGCAATCAAGGGAATATTCGGTTGAAGGAAGCCTACGAAATTTTTAAGCTAACCCCCGCAACGTTGCCCGAAGCAAGCCTAAAAAAATCTTATCGAGAATTGGTAAAACAATATCATCCGGATAGAAACAAAGTGCTGAATGCAACTGAAAGATTTCAAAAAATTCAGTTATATCATGCACTTTTGCAGGAGGAATTGAAAGCTAAAAGCTTCAGATAAGAGAAAGTAAAAAAAAAAGACGTTTCCACAAAGGAAACGTCTTTTTTTATAACACACGACCAATATGACTTAGTATCTAAAGTGTGTTCGACCGGTGATGCATCCAATTCTTTCCGGAGCAGAGTAATGCATTCCTTCCGCCGGCATGGTTGATTCAAAAGGATAAGCTAACAAAATAAAAGAGTTGAAAAGAACTCTACCTAATCCAACAGCAGCACAACCTGTGGCACTAATACCGACTTTAGCTACTTGAGCACTTAAATGAGATGAAACTTTGGCTCCAACTTTTGCAACATGAGCAATTTTCTTAAGATTTTTAAACTGCTCGAGCTCCTGTCCGGAGATATTATGAATATAATCATTGCTATATTGACAATATTCAAATTTCCGATCTTGCGCCAAAAAGTTTAAGACATTTTCAGAAAAATCGCATCCCCAAGATTCATATACAAACTCAGGCATCAAGAGCACACGCCGTTTAGTTGCTTTGAAATTTTTACTGTTGATGATGTTATCAGAACAGATAATATTTCCTTTTACATCAACAGAGAACAATCTTTCTCCACGCAAAAACCGTTTTTTTAATTCAAACTGATCTTGCACCAAAGGAAAGGCCTGTTCAAAAGGCAAATCAACATATCCGACTTTAAGTTCCAACTCATTAGTACCGGAATAAAGGGTAGAAGAGTAGGGCTTTCGCGCATAATAACCACGTTCAAAGCAGTGAAGACTTGGATTTTGCGCTACTTGTTCGTACTGTCCGTTTTTAAGCATAAGAGAAAACTCATGGAATAAGGGTTGCAGATTACCGAAACCATTAAGTTTTTCAACAATCGGATCGCAGAATTTCGTATCAAGCGGATTGCCGTTAATCATACAGTTAAACGGTACATAATGATCAGAAGTTTCATCCTGAGCAATAACCAGAGTTTCAGTATTAGGGTCAGTCAGCAGGCGCCAATTTTTAGATAAGACATCGGGATAATCCTGAGCAAGTTTAGCCGTTTCTTCAGGGAAGAAACGTTTGGCGTCGTCAAAATCAATTCTAAACCAATCGGCCATCGGAGGTCTTTTAAAACGATTAACCAAGGTAATCGGTTTCGCATTTTTTACCACGCGACGACCGTTTGCATGATAGCAAACGATTTTATCGGAAAAGACCTTTGCCATAGGAATATTAAGAGCATATCTCATTAAAGAATCCAAGGCATAGTTACCGGCATCAAAAGCAATCATATTACCGATTTTAAGTCCCCAAATACGTTCACGCAGAACAACCGGAGAAGTTTCCGTTCCAACTTTTGCCGGAAGCAAATTTGCATTAACCTCAGGCAATTCGATTACCTTATCATGTAAAGCCGGAACAATTTCGGGATAAGAGCACTCAGACTTAATCAACGCAATGTTGCAAGATTTTGGCTGAATTTTTTGCAGTTCAAAAATAGATTGCAGACAAATCCAATAGGCTTGCGCAAGAGTTAAACTTGTATTTTTTTCCATAAAAGTAAAAATTAATAGTGAAACAAAAAGATAAATAAAACACAAGAAGTATAGGATGATTAGACAAAAAGTCAAGTAAAAAATAAAATTAGAAACTCGAGAAAACATCATTGACAAAAGAAGAAAAAAACTTCACAATAATAAGGAATGAAAGAAAAAGAGGAAAGGAGAGGACACGATGGCGCAAAAAGTATGTTTAATCACCGGCGCGACCGGTTTTGTCGGGCAAGAAATTTTAAATGAACTGGTGTCATCAGGTCGAAAAGTTTTGGCATTGGGGGATTCTGAAGAAGCCTTTAGTCCGTTGTTGGCCAATAATAAGATGATTAAAGCGACGTCAGCGTTGCCGATAACGGCGGAAGCGTTCAAAGAGCACAATGTGCAATTTTGTTTTGGAGATGTGGCGGATATTTCTTTTCTGGCCTCAATATTTAATACGGCGTCCAAAAGCGGTATAGAAATTGAGTTTGTGCTGCACTTAGCAGCCGTCAAAAAAGGTCGGCAAGTTGCGCTAATGGGCGATGGTACGGCAAATTTATTGGAAGTCTGCCGCGCATATTGGCAGAGCAATCCGGAAACATTTAAGGGTTTTTTCTATGCGGCGGGAGAAGGAGATATAATTCGCAAATTTTCGCAAAAAGACGGTTTCCCGGTAAAGTTTTATAAATTGCGTTCGAGTTTTGCCGAGAAAGAAAGAGAAGTGCCGAGCGAAAATCTGTATCGTTTATTTACACCGGTAGACATGCCGATATTGAAAAAATATCAAAGTAAAAGCGTTGGGAAAAAAGCCCCCATCAGCGATAATACCTATATTAAAGATTTGTCACAAGCCATTGGTCGCTTGCTAAATAATATATAGATTAATCGCACCTTTTCAAAAGCTGTACGGTAAGTAAAAATATCAAAAACACGTCAGTTATCCAAAGCAATAATTTCAAGAGCACCGGTTTCGAGATTGAAGTACCAACCATGCAAATCAAGAGTTTTGTTAAAGACCGCCTCATTAATAAAAGGAAAGGTCATCAAATTAGCCATAGAAACACGAATAGCTTCCTTTTCACATAAGTTACAAGCAACTTCGTGAGTATGGTTAGCGCAAATATCTCGAATTTCCGAGGTATCCGCGATATTAAGCCAAGTATCAATAAAAGTATGGTCGTGTTTATGAGCGGAAACCAGAGTATTAATGCCGCCGCAATGGCTATGTCCGAGAACAACGATATTTTCGACATTTAAGTGTTTGACGGCATATTCAATCGCCGCCGAAGTACCGTGGCAATGGCTCATATCAGAATCAAACGGAGGAACCAGATTGGCGACATTACGAATAACAAAAATATCACCGGGATTGGTGTTGAGCAAAATAGAAGGATCAACCCGAGAGTCACTGCACGCAATAACCAAAGTTCTGGGCGCTTGTCCGTCGCGAACTAAAGTTTGATAGATTTCGGGTTGCTCAACAAAATATTGCTTATAAAAATCCTGATATCCTTGTAAAAGTTTAGCGATTTTAACCATCTTTATTAACTCCGGTAAATAACACCCGCAAAATAAAGGTAAGAAAAAAGAAAGTCAAGTAAAAGATGCAATCGGGAAAACATTGACTTAAGGCGAAAAATAATATAAAATAATCTTACGGGAGAACGCTGATGACGAGAGAAGAGCTAAAACAAGATTTAAAGAAAGCCGCAGTAACCGCCATGACGGTACTGTCTACGTTAAATGCGCCAACAGCGCAAGCCTCCGAGCAAGCGCCAACGGAAGACGATAAAATCATCGAACGCACAGAATATGTTGTTCCCAATAAATATCCTCAAGACGACAGAGTTGCTGTTAGAGAGATAGATATAACAGTTCCCAATGCGGATTCACGTGTTAAAATAACAGGACAGGAAGAAAGTTACAAAGAATTTACCCCAGAGTTAAGTGAAGAAAATAAAGGAGAACAACAGCGAGAAGAGTATGATAGAAAGAACCGCCTGCGTTTAAAAGAAGATTTAAAAATGCAAGCCAATAATCACGAAGCAAACGCTTTACAGCGCATGTATGGGTATGGCAATAATAGTTCATATGGCAATTATCAATATAGCCAAGATGAATATGATAAAAAAGGTCGGGTAACAGAAAACCGAGTACATAGTGGTTTTTATGGAAACTCTGCAAGTCTGATGAGTGATATAGTTGTAGACGGGCGTCGAGGCAAAGATATATATAAAGATGGTAATAGAGCTTTGGACGATACGTTTGAGGTTAGACATTTTGATGGCCCGAATAAAAAAGAAACAACTGTGAACTATACGGATTATAATCGCAAAGGCGAACAAAAAGCAGAATATACAGGAACATACAGTGAGGGAAGTGAAAAATATACCAAAGAAAAGGGCGATAAATTTACGGAAGTTTCCTTTGTGGGCGGTAAATATAAAGGCCATGTTAGCGAAGAAGACGCTGATGGTGAGATAAAGACAGAATAATTAAGTGAACGCAAAGTTAAACGACAGGTAAGAAAAATACGTAATTTATTAGAGCGAAAGTTGAAAAAAGAAACCGGCGCAAAAAGTATAGAAGCATATGAAGATTTAGCAATACCAAGAGATAGCAGAAAACAAGCTCCACTCAGTATAGGATTTGACGGGGATTTCTCTCAAGAAAAATACAAGGAAGCCCAAGCAGAGATAGCTCAAGAAAATTCAGACTTGACTTCAAAACTAGAAAAAGGCGAGAAGGTGATTGTAACCAAGCGGGAGTCAGACGAAACCAAACGTCAAGGTAGCTTGAGCAATGAAGAAATGCGACAAGTTATTCGTCAACAATTAATCAAGACACAAGACTAAGATATTTGATTTCAAAAAAAACATTTTGTCCAAATTTTAAATAAAATCGCTTGCATAAAACAAGGAAAAGCGATATAATGAAACTCTGTGAATAAGAATTATCTAAATTATTAAGTCCCTGTCTATACCTTAGGCAAGTATAGAAAGTAAGGGGAAATGCCTAAAATATTATTTATCATGAACGAGAAAGAAATTCAGGATTGTAACATAAAGAATGCGTACATCCGTGGTTTGGAAAAACACTTCCGCAATCAAGCACGAAAACTCTTTGCAGCTGGAGCAACTCTTGAAGAAGTACATCGAAAAATGTCGGAGCTCCGCCACCAAAATGAAAAGTGGCGTCCTTTAACAGATGAAGAGAAAAAGCTATTGAAAACATTGGACAAAGAGCTACGTAAGGAATGCTATATGGCCATAATGCACGGAGCATCAGCAACCAAAATTCAAAAGCTTATCAAAGAGCGTCAACATCAAAAAGCTGTACGCGAGGTCAAAAAAGAGGCTGTTCTTCAGATGGAAAAGACTATCACACAGATGCAAAAATTGAAAATGCAAATCCCGATGGCATATTTTGAAGTCATGCTGGATCTGGATATTTTCAATGAAGGCAAAAACACAGAGGAAGAATATTCAATCTTATCCAAAATGGGGCTTATCATGCTGAGTACCTATGATCCCAAAGGAAAAGGTGAGTATTACAACAAAGTAAGAGCCTTTATGTTTGCGAAAATAGAAGAAGCCTTTGAAAAAGGCATTATTCCGCATCCGCTGATGTTTGAGTTTATGCTACGAGGCGATTGGATAAGTGAGAATACATTTATGGTGCTGCACCTCCATGCCGAAGAGTTAATAGAACGCGGCTTAAGCGGAATGTTGGCTCTTCCTCTGGAAAGAATGTACGAAAAAAGAAAAAAGGATGAAGATCCTCAGCATCCGTTCAGCAAAAGAGAGGAACACTATTTTATCTCACTGATAAATCTTTTTAAGAAGAAATAGCAGTAAGATAAACAAAGAACACCTACCGCCCAAACGATAGGTGTTTTTTTATGCTTTATTGTTAATACAAAATTAGCAAATCCTATGTTACATCGCGCCCAAGAAAGGGAGAATAAAATGCGCTACTTTTATCAGAACAATAAATCAAATGAACTAATCGTATTTTTTGCAGGGTGGGGATGTGATGAAAATCAGTTTACAAATTTGCAAGATAAGAAAGATGTATTGATTTTGTACGATTATCAAGATTTGACGTTAGATTTTGATTTTTCCGGATATAAACAAATAGAAGTGATAGCATATTCGGCAGGTGTATTTGTAGCTTCAATTATGGCGGATAAAATCCCGAATGTGAGGAAGAGGGTGGCTGTATGCGGTAATCCATATTTGTTAGATGAAAATTTAGGAGTATCCGCAAGAACCTTAAAATGGTTTAAGGCAATAAATTTGGACAATTACTTGGAATTCCGCCGTGAGTATATGGTTTCAACCGATGAAGAATACAAGCGCTATAATGCGATGCAATCATTACGAACCATTGAGAGCTGTCAAAAAGAATTGGAAAGTTTGGAAGAGCTGTATCAAACGCATAAAGATGAGATAAATCCGCATTTTGATAAAGCCTTAATGGCGGAAGACGATGTTTTGTTTAAGTTAGCGGCACAAAAGGAATTTTATCAAGAGCGTTTACGTGTTATTCCGCGTGCTAAGCACCATGTTTTCTTTCATTTTAACAGTTTCGAAGAAATTTTATCGGCGTAAAAGCCTCTGTGAATAAATAGATAAGTTTCCGGATAGAATTCACTGTTTATTTAAAACAAAAAAAGTCCCTAAGACAGGGACTTTAATAAATGAATGTTTTGCAGAAAGTTAAGCCAAGAGTCTACAAGAACACTTAACAAAAACTTGAACACCGGAAACATTGCTCAATAACCAATCATCTTCATTTTCTCTTTTCAAAAGACCAAAAGGAAAGTGGTAAAAATAATCGTTTCCTAAACAGATGAAGTTATTATGTAAAGAATGTAATCCCAAAGCGCGCACCGTATAGTCAAAGTCATAGCGCTTTTTAGCTAAAGATTTGGCAAAATGCAAATTCATAGGCACATAATCGTTCGAGCAAGAAGAATCAAATTTTGGCGAGTTGGGGTTAAGAAATTCGACATTAACGGCTATATATCTATTAAGATAAATAGATATCGGACGAATGCCTTTCCGTAACTTATAAGTTTTGACTCCATCGGCATATTCGACCGGCAAAGGGAGTTCATGCATTTTCAGAGAAAAATACTTCCACCAACTGATTTTTGCAATTAAGACCAAATGATGAGATAGTCCCAAATTATTATATTTATCAAGTTCGTAGTACCGTTCTTGAGTTATAAAGTCAGCTGTATTTTTGTTCCAATGAATTTGGCAAAAAAGTCCTATAGCCCAAAGACATCTTCCTAATTTAGTATTAAAAAAAGCATTCAGATATAAAAATCGTCTGATTTTCCAATCCGAAGCCAAACAGAATCTAGGTTTTATCTGAGCATATTGCGGCGAATAGGTAACAAATTTTCGAGTATCATCGGCAATTTGTTTGGAAGCATCGTAATACAAATCATGAAGATAATCCGGTTTAGCGATAACAAAGCCCATTAGGCCTGCAGAAATGACCGTTCCGAATGCATCATTTTCTTTGGGTTGATAAGAAGAACAAAATCCTTTACCAACAACAAAAGTTTTAGCAAAAAAGCGTATAAAAATTAAAGAGCTAAGCAGAACAAAAAAGCCAATACTCCCCAAAATCAGCCAAGGGTTTATCAAGCAAATCCAATTTTTTAATTCAACAAACATTTCCATAATGATAAAATTAAAAATGATTAAACAAAATAAGAATTAACTGACTTCTATCTAGCACAGATAGCGAATTTGTCAATTTTTTTTAGCAAAAGAGTTTCAAAAAAACTTTCTCTCTATAAAAAAAAGATAAAGAAACCATATATACCTCCGAATATAAAGTTATACTCTTTTTCTGTCACAATTTGTCATACTCAAAGTATAAAATAAAATTTAATAAATAATATTTATAATAAAAGAAAAAACGGAAAGGACTAGCCGATGTATCTATCAAAATCTGATTATCTAATGGGGTTAGATTGCATTAAAGCACTATGGTTAAAGAAAAATCATAAAGAATTGATACCTCAATATGATGAAACAACACTCACCACATTTGATATTGGCAATCAGGTGCAAAATTTGGCACGCAATTTTTATCCCAAAGGATTGATGGTGGAAAATGAAAAATGGGATATTGAAAAAGGAGCAACATTAACAAAAGAATTAAGTAAAAAAAATAATGTCCTCTTTGAAGCTACTGCAAAATCGCCAAACAGTTGTTTTTGTCAGATTGATATTTTAATAAAAAACGACGATGCCTGGGATATGATAGAAATTAAATCGGCAAGTTCTGTTAAAGATTACTATATTGATGACCTGGCTTTTCAAAAATATGTGTTTGAAAATGCCGGTTATCCGATTAAACACTGCAAAGTATTACATCTTAACAAAGATTATGTTCGTCACGGCGCACTTAATATTAAGCAATTATTCATTGAGGAAGATGTAACAGAAGAAGTTTTGCTGAAAAAATCAGAAGTTGAATTAAATATTAAAAACTTTCTCACATATCAAACAATGTCGGATGCTCCCAAAATACCGTTCCATTCGAGCTGTTCTGACTGTCCGTTTTATAGCTATTGCGGAAGAG
>CASFTO010000084.1 GCA_949297665.1 uncultured Alphaproteobacteria bacterium
AAGCCTGATGAAGCCAAAGCGATCAAGTTTATGTTTGAAAAATATCTGGAGTATAAATCGCCGCTTGCCGTATCCAAGCTGATGGAAGAAGCCGGCATGAAAACCTTTGCCAGAGCCTCGATTGACCGCATGCTTAAAAACCCGATTTATATGGGCAAGATTAAACATCAAGGTGCGCTTTATGACGGACAACACGAAGCCATTGTCAGCGAGGAGATTTTTAAGGCGGCACAAAATGTGGTGGCTGAAAAGCCGAAGAAACAACGCACTTGTCTGTATGATAAAAATGAAGTCGGAATTATGCGCGGGCTCTTAACTTGCGGGTGCTGTCATTCTTTGATGACACCGACTTCCAGCCAGGCGCATGGAATGAAGCGTTATTACTACACCTCAACGGTGGCAAAAATGTACGGACATCACAAATGCACCAACAGATCTGTGCCGGTGGTTACGATGGACGAATGTATGATAAAAATTGTATCACAACTGTTCTTGGACCCGAAAGTTTTTCAAGGTTTGCTTGAAAAAGTCGCGCCGAATAAATCAATGGAATTATTAAGGGTTTTGCGCTCGCCGGAACGGGTATTTAATAAGCTTTCGGAAAGACATCAACTGCTTTTAATGCGCCTGATGATAACCGGTGTGACGGTTAATGCCGAAACCATGGAGATAAACTGGACGGACTTAGGTTTGAGCCTGCTTCCGGATCATCTGTTACAAAAAACAACCGGACATCAGACAATTTTGCCGATGCCGTTTGTAAAACATAAAGGTCGGACGGAAATTCATCTGCCGGAAAATATAGAGGTTGAACCGCATTTTGATAATGAGCTGATTAAGGGAATTTGTCTCGTGTTTAGGTATCAAAAAATGATGGATCAGAAGAAAATGAGTATCGCCGATTTGGCTATCACAGAAAATACCGATGCTTCTCATATCGGTCGGCTGTTGCGCTTGACTTCACTCTCGCCGGCAATTATTCGCACGATTTTGAAAGGCCATCAACCACCGAAATTACACCTGCGCAATTTATTGCGTAAAGCTATCCCGCCGATTTGGGAGGACCAAGTTAAACAGTTCGGCTTCACGATTTTAGATTAGGAAAATCAATCGCTTATCGCCTCGGAATATATCCGGGGCAATTTTTTTATATTTTTTTTTAATTTTGCCGAACGATTTTCCGATTTTGCGGAGTGTTCCTTAGTGAAACAAGAATTTTAGAAAAGGAGAAATAACATGCTTCACAGAGATAAAAAGCACTACGTTACTGCGGAAATCCGCAAAATTCCGGTTGCCTATCTGCTTAATCTTGAGATGACGGCTTTGGACGAACTTGAAAAGCGCATTGAGGAAGAAGGTAAACGCTCCGAGCTTGCCCGCAAATGGGTAGCCGGCTTAAAGCGCATTAAGCAAACGCTTAAAAAAGGAGGCGGCGATGGAAAATAGAAAAACCTCAATTATCATCTATCCGGCAGACTTCCTTGCTTCTGTGCATAACTTTAAGAAAAGCGAGATTGCAAATTTAATTGTCGCGATATGTGAATTTAATTTATTCGGTGCCACGTCAGTAAAATTATCGGAGCTGAATAAAAAAAGATTTGATGCGATTCAACAAGTGATTGCAAATCATAATGAGAAATGGCGTCAAACCTGCGAAATTAACGCACAAAATGCCAAACGCGCGGTCAGCCGTCGCAAAGCGAATGCTAAACGAACGGTCAGCGAAGTTATTGAGTTTCCGTCAACCGGTCGCCAACAGGAGAAGGAGTCGGAGAATGAGAAGGAATCTGATAAGGTTAATGATAAGGATTGTAGAGAAAGAGAGACGGCTCTTGTGGATAACTTGAGCTACATCGGAGCGCCGACAGCTGAAGATGTGTCCGGTTATTGTAATGAAATCGGAATTACGATCGACATACCGGCTTTCATCAGTTGGCACAATGAGCGCGGTTGGAAGCATGGTAAGAAGTGTATTGCGCGTGACTGGCAGAAGGCTGTTCGGCAATGGTATTGCAAAGATAACGAGCTTTCCTTGCATGAATTTGAAGTTGCAGTCTTGAAGCGAGAATACGCAAAAGAGCTCAGCTCAGCAAAGGCGGTGCGTTATGATAACCGTTGAGCAAATCAAACAAGACCTGCAGACTGCGGCATTTGTTGATCGTATGATGCCAAAAGTGCAACCACCTAAAGCCTCAGGCTGGCAATTTGAGATTATCTATTCTCAGCAAGAGATGGAGTTGATGGAACGTAAACCGCCCAAACTTAATCCAACCCCGGAACAAATCAATATCTGGGAACGCGTGGTTTTAGACTGGTTTACGATTTTGGAACCGGAGGAACGACGGCTTGCATGGAAGCGAGCCAACCATATTCCTTGGAAATTCTTATGCCGGGAATTAGGTTACGGGCGAGCCGAGATGTGGCGACGTTTTCATCGGGTGTTAATAAAAATTTCCTTTTATCTCAAAGGGAAAAATGTTGGAGACAAAAAAGTATGAGACATTTTTGAATTTTTAGGTTATAAAACCGGATATAATCGGGGGCGATGAATAAATTGCTCCCGATTTGTCATTTTAAAGAGCCGTTTAAGGCTGATTTATCGGGCTTTTAACAATTATTATGTCGCGACAAAATAGTGCGTGACAAATCTTCAAAAAATTATTATAAAAGAGGTTATAATGCGACATGGATTGTAACCGGAGAATTATTTTTTATTCAAGATTAATCCTAATTGTTTGAAATTACGTAATACACGCAAGAAAAATGTCATTGACATTTTTGTGGTTTACATTTCTTGCAAAATTGCCTATGTTTTGAGTTATGCTGGCGAAAGATGTTGCAACAAAAAAACATGCAACATTTTTAGCAAAATGGTTTATAAATACCAGTATGATTGGGGAAAAATGTTCTGAACAAAAAAGTACTTAACATTTTCACCGAATTTGACTAGAATTTAATGTATAGTCGGGAGAAAGTTGTAATGACATCTTTGATGTTTACATTTTTCCCAAAAATGTGCAATATTTCAAATATAATCGGAAGAAATTGTGCGCACAACAAAGTCGTGGACATTTTTGCATGAAATGAGGTAATTTATTGGTATAATTCGCAGAAAAGATGTTGCGAACAAAAAACTCGTGGACATTTTACCGTAAAATGAGGTATTTTTTCGGTATACTGGGAAGTAATGTGTCCTAGACATTTTTCTTCTGGACACTTTTATGCTGTTTCGGTTATTTGTTATTTATACTCGGAAAATTGAATGCATTAAAAATACATTGGAATTTTTGATGTATTTTCAATGTGATAACACTCAAAAACAAGAAAAATGTACTGTACAAATTAGGGGTTTACATTTTCGCCTAAAATGTGGTATTTTTTGGGTATAATCGGGAGTGTAGTGTATGGAGGAGATTTTAGCTCTGTCGCACTCTTTATAAATATCATAAAATCAATACTTTAGCATAAAATTACACTTTTAATTATAGCAAATTTGTCTTGACAATTTTTTACAAGACATTTTTAGCAAAAACACATACAATTCTTGGTATAATCGGGAGTGATGTGTAAATTTTTGCAACTGATATGTCGGGACATAAAAGTCGTGGACATTTTTGCCGTATTTACAGTATAATAGCTGTATAATCTGGGAAAAATGCCCTGGGCAAAATAACACTGGACTCTTTTTGCAAAAACACATACATTTCTTGGTATGATCGGGAGGTTCGAGTAACCTCCCGTTTTTCGTGACTATTTGAACTATCTGAACTCTTAATTCGGACTACCGGGGACGGCCTTAAAAAGCCGCCCCCGTTTTTTGTTTTAAATTTTAAACATCAGGGATTAATCATGAATAAAGAAGTTTTCAACAGATTTCCGCAGTATATCCGTATCACAATCTGTGCTCAAATCAAAAAATTGTTGTCGACGCCGTACTTCGGCTATGACGACCGGGAAGATATTGCGCAGGACATGCTATGCCACTATTTGTATAAGTTTTACGAAATCCCTGATGTTGACGAAGCATTAGTGGTGCATGACCTGCGTCAATATGCCTTGCACTTACTGGACAAACGAAAGCGAACCCGCGCACATTTAACATCCTCATTAGATTCTGATCAATCTAATGGGGATTTTTTTTGCGCCAATTTAAGCACATCTACTGACAATGTTCGGATGTTGATGGCTTATGAGTTTCTTGAAAGAGCCGATACACCAAAACTTAAAAACGCCATGCGACTTATCATGGAAGGTGAAAGCATTGACAGTGTGTCGCGCACGCTACATATCAGCAAAGAGACGATTTATAAGTTCTTCAAGAGAATGCGAGAACTGTAAATTTGCAATGCCGGCGCGGTGGTAACCAATGGGTCCTTCCTGACGGTTTTTTGTATGCGGGGCCGCAAGCCGCGCCGTTTCGCTAGCTGAACAGAAAAATTCCGGCTGGTCGGGTGCTTTGAAAAACAATGCAATATCAAATAGTTATAACAACCTCTTAAAATGTGGTCTGGTCATTTTATAAATCCGGCTGGTCACCTAGGATTTTGAAAGTGAGAAAATATGGGAAGATTAGTATCAATGCGAGAATATGCGCGTATTCGCGGGGTGAACCTGAATGCGGTGCAGACGGCGATAAAGTCCAGGCGTATTCATAAGACGAGAGATGATAAAATTGATGTCGACGAGGCAAACCGGGAGTGGTTTATGAATACCGATCCGGCACAACAACGCAAACCGGACCCGCTGTTTGAGGCGCAAGGCGGCGTTCGAATGAGCAATATGGGCACGTTTCAGCAGGCAAAGACTGCAGATATTTATTATCGAGCGATGTTGGCTAAGGCTAAACTCAAGATGTTGACCGGTGAAATGGTTGACCGCAAACGTGCCGGCAATTATGCCTTTAATCTCGGTCGGGCGTTGAGAGATTTGTTTATGAGCTTCCCGGTGCGCTACGGAGCCTTAATCGCCGCCGAACTCGGAACCGACGAACACCAAACCTCCGCAATTTTGGACGAGTATATCCGCAAAATGCTCACCGAAAGCCAGGATATCTTGAGTAAGGAGCTGTGATCATAATCATCTCGACAAGCTGGCTAAGAGACTAAGAAATTGTGAAAAAAAGTTGATATATTTATGAATGTATTGAAAATTACTAAATATATACGTATAGTGATAAAAATTGGAGATTTTGTTTAATGCAGATAAATGTAATAGATTTTTTTTGTGGATGTGGAGGAACGAGTGCTGGTTTGAGAAAATCTGGTATGCATGTTATTGCCGGGATTGATTTTGATCATAATGCAATAGAAACATATCGTAGAAATTTTCCAGAAGCTATTGCCTTAAATACAGATATTAGAGATCTTAATTTTGAAACTCTTGATAATATCGTGTTTCCGCATAAAAATGAAATTATGGTATTTTCTGCATGTGCTCCTTGCCAACCATTTTCTAAACAAAATAGATTTAAGAATAATCAGGATGAGAGAATTTGCCTGCTTGACGAATTTCATCGTTTTGTTGTTCATTTTAAGCCTGATTACATTATTTTGGAAAATGTTCCTGGTATGCAGAAAGTCAAAGAAGGACCTTTAACGCGCTTTCTTAAATTATTAGATAGTTTAAATTATAAATATGATTTTGATGTTAAAAATGCTATGAACTACGGAGTTCCTCAGTCTAGACGCAGATTAGTTCTTCTTGCTTGTAAACATGGTGTGATTAAATTACCAACAGAAACTTATGGTGCAGGAAAAATTCCATATAAAACTATCAGAGAGTATATTGAAAAGTATCCGCCAATAAATGCAGGTGAATGTCATAAATATATTCCAAATCACCAGAGTGCTCATTTATCACCGCTTCTTATGGAAAGAATTTCATCATTGAAAGAAGGGGAAGATCGCCGAAATTGGTCAGAAGAACTGAAACTCAAATGTCACATTAATCACAAAGGGCATACAGACGTTTATGGTAGGCTTTCATGGGATAAACCGAGCATAACACTTACAACAAAATGTATTTCTTTATCCAACGGAAGATTTGGTCATCCAGAGCAAAATAGAGCTCTGAGTGTCAGAGAAGCCGCTGCTCTGCAAACTTTTGATGATGATTTTATTTTTTATGGAAGTCTGGGCGCAACGGCAAAGCAAGTAGGTAACGCTGTGCCGGTTGATTTTGCAGCTGCATTAGGTAAAGAAATCATATCTAATATTCAAACTTTATCGGAACAGCATAAGCTATAATTTTCAGACTAGCTTTAGGACTATCAATGAGTACTATATTTCAAAAATTAAAAGAACAACCAGAATATATTAGATATCCTTATATTTCTCATATACGGTTTCCTCATTATAAAAATTTAATTTCGGGTTTAAATATTAAGTTTCAATATCCAATAACTGCTTTAATTGGAGTTAATGGTTCCAGTAAATCTTCAGTTTTACGTGCTATATATGGTGCACCAAAAGATAAAAGTATTGAAGATTACTGGTTCGAAACCAATATTGATAATGTTGGAGATGATAAAGGAGATAAGCAAAAATCATGCTTTATATATGGATATTATAATACGCCGGCTGGTAGAGATGTGGAAGTTATAAAAACGAGAATTAAAAAAGAAAAAAATCCTGATTATTGGGAACCATCACGTCCTATCTTGTCTTATGATATGGAAAAAATGCCTTCTGAAGAAGAAGTTCCTGTTGGATGTGGGCGTAGTGAAACACGTTGGAATCCAATCGAAAAAAATGTTATATTTTTAGATTTTAGGCATGAGGCTATAAGTGCTTTTGACCGTTTTTTCTATACAAGTGCTTTTCAAAAAACAGAAACTATGAAGACAAAACAGGATTATATTCGAAGATATGCAAAAAATTTAGGGAGCATAATAAAAAATAATTTAACGTCTTATAAATTATATAAAAAAGAGAAATTAAATAAAAATGAATTATTATCAACTGATGTGGTCAATAAAATTTCCCAAATATTAGGAAAGCATTACTCACAAGTTAGGATAGTTGAGCATAATTTATATACGAGAGAGTTTTCTCGAACAATATATGTATCGTGCTCGGATGATTTGAATTATTCTGAAGCATTTGCCGGAAGTGGTGAATTTTCAGTTATCTCTTTAGTTAAAGCAGTTATGGAGGCCCCTGAAAAATCCTTGATTTTACTGGATGAACCGGAAGTTTCCATTCATCCAGGAGCTCAAGAAAAACTAGTGAAATTTCTAGCAGAACAGGCATATACAAAACATCATCAGATTGTTTATACAACTCATTCTCCTTCTATGATAAGAGAACTTCCTCCAGAGGCCATTCATGTGTTGTATACAGATATCGATGGAAAAACAAATGTCAGATCCAATGTATATGCCGATGAAGCTTTCGTCGAAATAGGGGCTTCTTTTGAAAAGAAGACGGTTATTGTTGAAGATAAAATGGCGAAATTAGTAATTGATAAAATATTAGAAGATAATAATTTATCTGCAAATTTTGATGTTATTATGTCACCAAATGGAGCAGATTGGATAAAAAAATATTCAGTTTTAGAGAATTCTTTGAGAAATACAGTTAACGTTATTTTTATTCTGGATGGTGACCAGCGTAAAGAGCATATGGATCCAGATACTATACCAGCGAGTGAAAATAATAGTCTATTTGATAAAATTAAAGAACAAACAGGTTGTGAGATAGAGGTTCCACATCAAAAGGATGATGAAGAAGATAAAATTAACAAACAAAGAGCTTATCTTAAATATTACAAAGAGCATGTATATTATTTTCCAGTCAATGATCCTGAAGAAATATTATGGAATTATGCAAATAATAAAGAAGGTATAAATGATTCTGATATCAAGCAATGTTTTTGTAAACTATCAGACAAGAATTTTGGAAAAAATACCGCAGATTATATTTTTAAGACAGCAGAAATGTGTGCACACAACATGAATACGCAAGCGGATGAACATTGTGTTACACTGCTTGGATATATTAGATCAGTGCTTGATTAATATATTCACTCCTAGTAATACTGCTCGATGTATTTATAAGCCTTATCGAAGACGTCTTTATCTTTGATTTTATATTTTATCCAGATAATGCTCCTAAGGGCTTTTTTGATTTCTTGGGTGCCGGCGGTGGTATCCTGCCAATCTGGGAAACGAACAATCTTAACAATATCATCAATATCATTGACAATTCGCTCCACAATTACAGGAGTTTGCGTATTTTTAACCCCATTAAACAGTTCTGTTAATGCCGCTTTACCTTTATCAATTTCTTCTTCTGGAACAACTTCTTTTTCTGCCTGAGCCGCTTCACGTGCTAATTCTAATAAAAGCTTCAAGAACTCAATACTGGTAACCAGCCCTTTTTCATGCTTTTCACGCAAATCTTCTAACTTTTGGCCTAGTTGAACAAACTTAGGATCATTACTGTGTTTGCGGATTTTAGAAACCAAGTCTATTTCCACCTTTTTAGTTGTCTTTTTAATATCCTTTTGCTTCTCAATAAAGTCGTCAATTAGCTCCGCATCCATGTGCAAGATATCAATATCGTCATGAACTTCGCCAACTTCCAGATTTTGGTGGACTAATTCCATTGTTTTGGAACCGAGAGTTGCCCAAATCAAGCCACCTCGATTATCGGTTGGTTTTACAGATTCATAAACCTTACTCAGCCATAAGTAATCAATCTTATAAGGAGTCAAGAAGTTATCCGGTGATAAGGCATTCCACACACGATTTAATACGCGATAATCGGCCGCAAATGCATCTTTATCTTTATTCGTCGGAATACATTCCTGTGCCGCCATCAAACCTTCCCAGCCATCAACATTTCGATCAATACCCATAAAATAACTCAAACATTTACGCATAAGGGCTGGAAATTGAGTTTTAACTTCCTCAATATTAGTAATAACGCGGCGCATATTATTTTCATCAAAATCAAGCGCACGAGCTACATCATCAAAAATACCGACATAATCAACAATTAAGCCATGCGTTTTCCCGTCATCATAAACACGATTGGTCCGGCAAATAGCTTGTAGCAAATTGTGGTCCTTCATCGGCTTATCCAAATACATAACTTGCAAAATCGGCGCATCAAATCCGGTCAGTAATTTTGATGTCACAATAACAAGCTTGAGTGGGTCTTTCGGATCGCGGAAACGGTCCAGAATTTTACCTTCGGCATCTCTGTCACGACGATAAGCTTTATATCTGTCCTCTTTGTCGTTATTCGTATCCATAACGATGGTTGAGGCATCCGGTCCCATAATTTTATCTAGTTCTTCCTTGTATAAAAGACAGCATTCCCTGTCATAGCAAACAACTTGTCCTTTATATCCGTTAGGCTCAATTTTGGTTTGAAAATGATTAGCAATATGTTCACAAACTTTACGAATACGCTTTTTATCATACATAATTGCTTTCATATTGACGCGTTTAGATAATTCCGCACGATCTGCCTCGGACAAACTCTCGGTTAAGGCATCAAATTCTTCATCCAGTTTTTCGCGATTAACATGTAAATCTACCGGAACAGGTTCAAAATTTAATGGCAGTGTAGCATTATCCCGGATAGAATCAGAGAATGAGTATTTACTCATATAACCGCTTTTATCTTCTTCTGCACCAAAGGTATGGAATGTATTTTTATCTACGCGGTTAATTGGTGTTCCAGTTAAACCAAAGAAGAACGCATTTGGCAAAGCGGCATGCATTTTCTCACCTAAATCACCTTCTTGGGTGCGGTGGGCTTCATCAACCATGATAATGATATTATCTCGCTCGTTTAATACCCCATCGACATCGCCAAAGCGGAAAATTGTAGTGATTGCAATTTTGCGAATATCTTGTTTGAAGAATTTAATCAACTCATCTTTTGTGGCCAAACTTACCAAATTCGGAATATCCGAAGCATTAAATGTAGCGGTAATTTGTGTTTCCAAATCAATACGGTCATCCACAATCACAACTGTCGGATTTTTCAGTTCCGGTATCATACGCAATTTTTGCGCGGCAAATACCATCAATAAGGATTTACCTGAGCCTTGAAAGTGCCAAATCAAACCTTTTTTCGGATAGCCGGCTTTAACGCGTTCTACCAGTAAATTTGCACCCTCGTATTGCTGATAACGGCAGATAATTTTATATTTACGATATTTTTTATCGGTGGCAAAAATGGTAAAGAACTGGAATATATCCATAACTTTTGCCGGGGTTATCATGTCCTCAACGCTGATTTTAACTTCGGCTAAAGTTCCTTCACCTTTGTTAGTCGGCGTATGCCATGGTCCCCACAGGTTTATCGGCATACAAACCGAGCCATAGCGAAAACATTTACCTTCGGTTGCAAAATTAAATACGTTTGGCACAAACATCCTGTGAATGCTTTTTTCATAAGCGTGAATATCTCCGGCGGCATCTAACCAACTGATAGCATCACGCACCGGTGTTTTGAGTTCGCCGATAGCAATCGGGAAACCGTTAATCAGCAAGACAATATCTAATCTTTTGCCGTTTTCAACACTTGGATAAACCCATTGATTGGTTACTACATATTCATTAAGGTCTAAATCTTCCGGTGTCATGGTGCCGAAAAAGCGAATTGGTACCATGCGTCCATTTTCGCCAAATGGAAATGAATTTTCTTCAAATATCAGTTTTTTGAATTGTTCGTTGCGCGTTACCAAATCATGTGCTTCTGTGGAGATAATCAATGCACGCAATTTATAAATAACTTCATCTGCGCGTGATGGATCTTCGGCGATTACCGGATTAAGGCGAATCAGGGCTTCTTTAACCATTGGTTCCACCATAACCTCATCATATTGGCGTGGCAGGTTTTCAGCCTCAATATATTTCCACCCGTTTTTTTGCAGGGTCATCAGGAGCATTTTTTCAATTGTATTATCTTCATTAAACATTGTCATATCTCCTTATTTCAAATTTTCATTAATCAATGCACGCATAGTAGCGTTCAAGCTATCTAAAGATGTTTGTAGCTGCAGTTTAGATTTCTCTGCGTGTCGAGCAAATTCAACAAATTTATTTTGTAAATTTAATGGCGGAATAATGCATTGAAAATTTCTTAATTCATTCATAGGCATTCTGGGCATACGTGCTCCGCCTGATAAATTTACAGCATACTTAACAAAATCATTACACCGTAACAATGTTGCTAAAAAATATTTATTTAAATAAGTTTTATTAGGTTTTAGCGTTACCAATTCTGTTGTGGCATATCCTTCGTCATCAGGAACAACTACTTTATTTAGGTATGGCCTTAATTTAGAATATAGTACCATTTCTGAATTAAAAGTCGTTGTCGAAGAACCAACTTCACTTTTATTTACTACATTTTTATGTATAATTTTTCCTGTCTGTTCTTCAATCATATCTAAATTTAATAACCAAACTCTTTCAGAATCTTGCAATACTGCATTTGATTCTGGAGCTACTTCGATTAGTTTTTGAACTGGCCATTTTTTAGAGTTCTTCACGACATTTCCAAACATTTCTTCAAATTTGGCTTTGACAAGATCATCAGTTTTTTGCAGAAGCTTTTTGTAGGCTTGCTTGGTTTCTTCGGCTGCCCATAAAATTTTTGCCAATTGTTCTAATTCATGCTCATCAGGAAGATTAAATTCGTATTGTAATAAGGTTTTAGGCGACAACCTTTTTGACATTGTTCCGTCTGCATATTTATCAGCGTAAATCCAAAAATCTTCAGTATTTAATATAAATGGTAAGATCTTTGCAAAAATAG
The DNA here is from genome assembly GCA_949297665.1 of uncultured Alphaproteobacteria bacterium. GTDB lineage: Bacteria > Pseudomonadota > Alphaproteobacteria > RF32 > CAG-239 > CAG-267. The sequence continues at coordinate 11,781 of CASFTO010000084.1, forward strand.
TCTTTTTTGCGCGTAATATAATTGAATCGCCAGAAGTTAGACCAGAAAAATTAACCATAGATGCCCGTCTTAAGTACACATTTCTACGAGCAACAAGAATATCTCCTGTTTGAAAAATTTTCATAGCAGAAACTAGATTGTCTGTTTTACCATAATTATGGATTTCAACTTCTCCCGTTTCATAATGTTCCAAACCAACAAATTTATCATACGAACTAGATGATGGATTATTTTCTCTTACAGATATTTCTTCGGCAATATCACTTAAAATGTAATGTTTCATGGCCTAATCTCCATTTATCATTTTTTTTAATTCACTAAAGCTTGAGCGTAAATTGTTCGATGCTTCTGACCATTTTGAAATTGCTGTTTCTAACGAAACATTTTTACCATTTGATGTCTCTTGAACATATAAGGCAATACTTAACTTGTTTTTGTTTTTTCTGATGGTTTCTAAGGAAGCTATTGCGGAGAATCCTTTTATTTCTTCAAACGAATTATATGTTGATGCTATTTTTTGAATATGTTTATCTTCGAGATAACTTTGGGAATTCTTACGGGTGACCTCATTTTTTGCATTGATAAATAAAATTTTATTTTTTCTATCTGATGGTTTATTTTTATTACAAATTATAATGCAAGCCTCCATAGGAGAGTTGAAAAATAAATTCTTTCCAATACCAATAACACATTCAATTAAATCGCTATCAACCAGCTTGTTACGCATATCATTTTCTTCATCACGAAATAATATTCCATGCGGGAACAAAATTGCACAACGTCCGTTTTTTTCATCCATGCTTTTTAGAATATGCTGAAAAAATACAAAATCAGCTCGACCTTGCGGTGGAGTTCCTAAAATATTGCGGCCCCATTTATCATTTTCAAAAGCGGCTCTATCCCATTGTTTTATAGAATATGGAGGATTAGCAAGCACAACATCAAAAGTTTTTAACTCACCACGTTCGGTAAATGCCGGATTTTTTAACGTATCATCATTAACAATTTTGAAATCTTTAATCCCATGCAAAAAGAGATTCATTCGACCAATGGCAGAGGTTAATTGATTAATTTCTTGACCATAAATTTTTAAGTTTCGCCATTCTTTTCCTTGATTTTGTAAATATGCGACACAGGAAATTAACATGCCAGCACTACCACAGGTTGGATCATAAACGGACTCACCGGATTTTGGCTTTAAGATTTCGGTCATCAAATGCACAACAGTTCTGTTGGTATAGAACTCTTGTGCCGTATGACCGGCATCATCAGCAAACTTTTTAATCAAGTATTCATAACCTTGACCAAGTTCATCTTCCGGGCAATTAGCAATAGAAAGTGTTTTACTGCTAAAATGCTCAATTAAATCTTTTAACAAAGTATCCGGCAGACGATTTTTATTGGTCCAGGCCGCATTACCGAAAACACCATGTAATTTTTCGGTATTGGCTTTTTCTATTGCCTGTAAAGCATGCACAATAGCAACTCCGACATTTGATGAAACAGAACGCACATCTTTCCAATGATGTCCCTCTGGAACAATAAAGCGATGGTATTCTTCCCAAGAAAGTGCTTCCTCACCATATTCTTTCAAAATCTGCGCACATTCTTCATCATAAACATCACAAATGCGCTTAAAAAATAATAACGGGAAAATATATTGCTTATAAGCACCGGCATCAATATGTGTCCGGAGCAAAACGGCCGAGGACCATAAATAGCTTTCTAATTCTTCTAAACTAATTCTACTCATGGATATATCCTCCTTCAACGAGCAACTGTTTTAATTTATCTTCCGCCGTTGTGACAGCACTTAATGCTTCTAAAAATTCTTTTTTGACAACAGTCGGATCAATTGTTTCTTGCTGTTTTTTCTCAATATAGGAATTTACCGAAAGTGTATAGTCTTTGGCTTTGATGTCATCCAGTGTTACAATTTTACACTTTTCAATCACATCTTTGTAATCAGCATAAAGGTCGCACACTTGTTGAATATCATCATCGGTCATAATGTTTTGAGCGCGCTTCGGTGTATAAATATTGGAAGCATCAATCAGGCATATTTTGTTTTTATGTTCGGCCGGTTTATTGTTATTCAGAATTAAAGCACAAGCGGAAACACCGGTGCTGTAAAATACACCGCTGACAAAGGTAACAATGGCTTCAAGTTTATCAGATTCTACCAATTTTTGCCGCATTTCACCATCTTTACCACCATGGAACAGAACACCTTGCGGTAAAATAATAGCGCAACGACCTTTTTTCGGATCCATAGAGGAAACCATGTGTTGCAACCAAGCAAAGTCAGCACACGAATCACTCGGACATCCCCAGATATTACGACCATATATATCGGAAGAAAACGCTTCTGCACCCCAATTTTTAAGTGAAAACGGCGGATTTGCGATAACACAATCAAAAGTCTGTAAACTTCCACGTTTCAAAAATCCCGGATTTCTTAAAGTATCTCCCTGAACGACATTAAAATCTCTGGCACCATGCAAAAATAAATTCATCCGACCGATAGCAGAGGTTGCCAGATTTTTTTCTTGGCCATAAATTTTACCATAAGAGCTTTGGGTATGCTTCATATGGCGTATAGCTTCAATTAACATACCTCCGGTTCCCATTGCGCCATCATAAACAGTATCACCGTCTTGAGGTTTAATAAAGTTAATCAGTAATTTCACAATAGAACGTGGGGTATAAAATTCTCCCGCATTTTTCTTTGACATATCCGCAAATTTCTTGATGAGGTATTCATAACTATCGCCCATAACATCATCGGAGTAGTTTTTATTGCCGACTTTTATTTTAGACATGTGCTCAACTAAGTCCTTTAAACGCTCATCAGAAAGTTTGCTCTTATCAGCCCAGTTGGCATCATCAAAACTACTAAAAACACCAGATAAGGTTTTTGGATTGGCACGCTCAATGCCTGTCATCGCATTAATTATAGCAGAGCCGATATTATGCGTTTTTTCTCTAACATCATTCCAGTGGCAATTTTCTGGAATTATGAAGCGGTGGTTTTCAGCAAATGACGCAAATTCTTCATCTCCACCAGATGTTTCTAAGGCCTCCTGCGTTTCTTCGTCATAAACATCCGAAATACGTTTGAAAAACAAGATCGGCGTAACATAGCTTTTATATTCGTCTTGATTAATTGGACCACGCAGAATATTGCATGCTTCAAATAGATGGGCGAAAAGCTTTTGACTTGTGGTTTCTTCTGTTACTGCTTTAGTCATATTCTAGTCCTATAAATTTTGTTCTAATTCTCTTACCGTATCTTGCCATTTTTCTTCAGCAGAAGATATCGTTTCTTGGTATTTTGCGAGGCCATCTTGGTATTTTTTAGCTATTTCTATTTGCTTTTCAAACGGAAGATAAGGAATCTCAATATTTTCAAGGTCCCGGTAGCTAATGTTCATAACGGCAGTGCCTTGTTGAGTCGATTTAATCAGCTTTTTACCGATAGCGCTGTCCAAAAATAGTTTCAGGTACGTTCCAGATAATGCACCGGATTTTGGTCTGATAACGATTAAATTTGATGAGGCAATACAAGGATATGTCTGCTCATTGAATACAGCTGTCCGGATAGCAGTCCCTCGTGCCGGAAGCAATAAATCGTCAGTTTTCAAAATATAGTTAGCAACCCGACGTTCTTGCTCGTCAAGATGATCGAGCGAATTGTAATCAATGTCGTACTCTAAAATATTAGATATATTTACAACGCCTATGGTGCCGGTCGGATTTTTTTCAGTAATAGCTTTACCTCTAAAAATTTCTGCAACATCTTTTAGCGGTATCTTCCGAACCGATGAATTTTGATATTGCGTCCAATCATCATCTTGTGAGGCAAAAATTTTATCTACGTTCCAATCGCCAAGAGCATCTAGTTCTTCCGGCATAATAAAGGTTTCATCCTGTAATTTAAGCGATAAACTTCCTAAGCGGCGATTAACCGGATTATCATTCTCAAAAACATAGCGCTTGATTGAAGTATCTTCATTGCCTTTTGCAGAAATGATGAATAAAAATGTTTTGACACCGGTATTAGATAGAACTCCAACAGGTAATTCTGCTATTTCATCAAGTGAATAAGACTGCTGGATAAAACGCCTGAAATCTTTAACCCGACCAGCCGCGAAAGTAACGCGAGCCGGAAGTAAAATAATGAGTTTACCTACCGGAGAAAGGTGCAACAATAAATTTTCTGTGGCTATAAGGTCATATTCCCGGCACATAAATTGGTTATCTCTATTGAAAGAAGAAGTTGTTCCGTAGTTTGGAACGCTTAAAATAGTGTCAAACTTTTCGTTGATAAATCCAGGTTCATATATTTGTCCTTGTATTATTTGAACGTTTCTTTGCTCCTTAAATATTTCTGTAAGCAAAGCATATTCAAATTTTCTGGCTGTTGTTATGGTATATCGGCAATTTACGTCGTTCTCAACAATTGATGTCAAATATGGCGCAAACTTTTCGCCTTCTGGTATTAACATCGTGTCACCGGGATTTTTTATATTTCGCATTACAAGATCAAAGAATGTTTTTAATAAAAATGACGTACGAGGAGTTCTGTTTGTATACCTTTCCTTTAGTGCTAACAATATCTCATAATCAATATCACCGGTTATAAAATGGAATGCCGACATTAAAGCCTGTCGGTTTATAAAAGGGACAGATAAATCTAACTGATGAGACAATTTTTCACATTCTACCCACAATTCATTTTCGTAAACTGTGAATGGAAACATCTTTTGTAATTCTTTGACAATATATATAGCGGCATCTTCTTGATTGTTATTCACAAGTCCTCTTAAACAATCAACCGCCCAGATAACATTCTCAAATGATTGAGTATCTCTCATGATATAGCGCTCCTATTAATATGATAAGCGCCATATACCATATTTCAAATAAAATGTCAATATCTTTTTTGAGTATTTTAATACCAAAATTAAATTTTAATGTAAAATTAACACTTGACATCGGCGGTTTTAAATAATATAAATGAGTCGTTCCGAGAGGAATGGCTCATTTAAAAAGGTTCGGTCAATAGAATGACCTCTAGACAAGTACCATTCTATAACACCTTTTTAAAAGAAGTCAACTAGAAATATGCAAGGTATACGACCGATATACCACGCTTAAATTGGAGAAAAATGCGATGGTAAAAGTCGTCAACGCGGTTGGGACATCCGATGAAAAATGTCCAAGTTGGTGTACAGATTGGCTTGATTATTGGAACAGAATGACCGGAAAATCTGCGGCATATTGTAGACATTGCCACGAACGGACTTCTGATTTATGTGGTGGTCATGTTCAAAAGGTCGAATCTACTTTGACCGAATTGAAGAAACTGCCTGGTTTATATATAACACCAATTTGTCGTGATTGTAATAATTACAAAAACAAAGAGGTATTTTCGGTATCCGAAGATGACTTAGTTAAGGTGTAATTGTTATTTTTTTAAACTCCTCAACCTCATGGTTGGGGAGTTTTTTATTAGTTGCCTTGCAGAAAACCCCGTATTTATACGGGGATGAATGTTAAGGCGTTAGAATAACGCCGCTCCGCACTGGAAGTGCGGTCAAACCGTAAGGTTTGTAGCGTTAATAGTACCACCAGTTTACTGGTGGATATCTATTGCTTTTTTCAGAGAAATTACATAGTCTGCATCGTTATGAAAGGTAATCTAATGATCAAAGTTTTGTTTGTATGTTTGGGGAATATTTGCCGGTCGCCGATGGCGCAGTTTGTGTTTAAGCAAATGGTTGATGAGCGCGGTTTAGCTGACCGGTTTGAAATTGATTCTGCCGCGACTGAAAGTTACAATGAGATGTGCCACGCCGGCATTCATCATGGAACGCGCGAGATGCTGAAATCCATGCATGTGCCGTTTGAAGAGCATTATTCCCGCCGCATTCGTCCGCGCGATTATGCTTATTATGACTATATTTTGGCGATGGACGACAGCAATATTGAGGACATTCAATCGATCGTCGGTCCAGATACGGAAAACAAAATCCATCGCTTGCTTGATTTTACCACTAATCCGCGCAATATCCGCGACCCATGGTACACCGACAACTTTGACGAGAGCTATTGGGATATTTACGAGGGCTGTCAGGCATTTTTAGAGCATTTGAAGGAGAACTCCCAAAATGAACTCTGAATTAGAATTAATCCCTTTTATTAAACAGGCACTTATAAATATAGAAAGTAAAGAATTTAAGAGGACTAACAGCACAGCTATCTTGTCTCTTAGAGTTTTGTCTGGAGCAATTTTTGCTCTTTGTCGAGATGCCTTTACTTTATTGGAAAATAATAGAGTATTCACAGCTTGCTCATTAACATGTCAGGCGATTGAAGCACAAATACAACTGTTATGTATTGATAAGATGTTTGATACAAAAGGCAGAGATTACTACGAATTTGCTTTTGTAGAACAATTAAGAAGTTTATCAATAAATCCGCAATGGCAGGAGAAAACGCTTTTAAGAATGCACCTCTATAACTGTGAAAGATTTTATACCGGTAAAGGTAAAAACACATCAGATATTGATAGCTATCATAAAAACTGGTATAGATCATTTGCTAACAGTATAAAAGACTTAAGCAAAATTGCTTTTCCTTATTTTAAGGAAATATTTCATTCTCAAGGCATTGTTTTTGTAGAGGAAGATTTAAATATTGATTTGCTTTATGAAAATTACCAGACTTTATGTTCATTTAAGCATTTATCACCGTTTATTGTAGGAGAAACTTTCCAAGTACAAAGTAAATTACTAGAGGAACATAAGATTAATCACAAGGAAGTGGCTTTGACTAGTATATATACAGCACTTATATCGGTAATATTAGTTCTTAATCGACATGGCGAGCAAATATCAATTGAAGGGTGTTTATTTAATAGAGTTTAATTTTTTTGCTTGATATTCCGCCTTTAGTTCACTCTCGCATTGTTTATACCGGGCGGTCATTTGTTCGAGTTTGAATTGCAGACGGTTGAGGTGGTCGCGAGGTCTGACCGGTAGTGGGTTGCCGTAGGCTTTTTTGAGTAAAGTTTCGATTTGAGTTAAAGTTCGGCCAGCGTGATAATATACAATCACAAAGTTTGTCCTGTTGCTTGGCTTAATATCCTCATATTTGCGCATTTTCATAATTCAACTCCCATGTATCGGCAGTAGGAGGATCTGGACGGGTCAACGTAAAGCGTTGGCTTGCCGGGGCATTGTAAGGCAACCACTTGGCGATGGTTTTCATCATCATAACCACCTTTGCCGGATAAAAAGATATAATCGTCAAGTGGCGCTCGGCACACTGCACCATACCAGACCGGAGGCAGGTTGACTGTTTCTGCTACCGTCACTTCTTCGGCCTGTGCGTTATAGCGCCGGCATAATTCCATCACTTCGTCAATATCTGAGGGCTTCTGGACCATGTAAATCTTAACTGTTTTCATTGTATTTCCTTTCGTTTAATACAATGAATGCTTGGATTTCAGCGGAAGTCCAGTGAAATATGATATAATGTTGAATTTATCATAATCCACTTAAATCCACATTTACGATCATTGCTTCATCATGATTATTTTGTTTCAGAAACATCACTAAATACCAAGGAAGATAGGTTATTCTCTCGTTTTTTTGGATATTGTCCATACAAAATACAATACCTTTTTTGAGGTTCCATTCCTTAACTTTTAAGGCATTATTAAGTGCGGCATGTGTTTTATAATCTTTACCTGATTTAATTTCAATCGGCATGACTTCATCATTTTGCTGAACCACAAAATCCAGCTCTCCTATATTCTTTTTATTAAGATACCGCAAGGCAAAACCATTGGCTTTTAAAAGTTCGGCAAAGGCATTTTCTAATATTCCACCCATATTTATAGATAAATTACCCTGTAGTATCTCAAATTGTATATTTTCCAGGCTCATTGCGCATAGTAAGCCGACATCACTCATATAAAGCTTGAACAAACGGCTTTGTTCGTTAATTTTAAGCGGGATCTTTGGCTCTGTCAGATTATAACAAGGCAGAGCAACTCCGGCATCTGAAAGCCAAACAAAAGAATCCTCATAATCACGAAGTCTGGCGTTCTTTTGAATTGATGAGAGCATAAATCGGCGATTTTTATCATCCAGCTGTGATGGTATATTATCAAATATATTGTTAATCATATTTTTGCCGGTGGTAGAATATTTGCTTATATCCTGTCGATATTGGGTAATAATATCTCGTTGAACATTTACGACTTGTCCTATATCATGTGTGTTTATAAATCTTTTGACCACATCAGGCATACCGCCGACAACAATGTAATACTTAAATAGATTAGACATTGTTTGATGAATGGAATCAGTTATAGGTGTCTGTTTTTCATAACATTCACGCAAATAATCAAGCGTTGATGGTTGAACTCCATTGGCAACACAAAATTCTTCAAAATCCATCGGATACATCTGGTATATTTCTTCATACCCTACAGGGTAAGATGGAACTTGCTTATATTGAACGCCTAATAATGAGCCTGATTCTATGTAATCAAATCGACCATCATCAACCAAAAACTTAATGGCTGTTCTTGCATTAGGACATTCCTGTATTTCATCAAGGAATATCAAGGTTTTCCCTTTTTCCAATGACTTTCCGATGAATGCTGTTAAATTCATGATTAAAGTATCTGCGTTCAGATCACCGGAGAAGATATCTTTGGCAGAAGGTGTTGTGATGAAGTTAATTTCTACATAGTGTTTATAATTAGCTTTACCGAACTCACGCACGATATAAGTTTTACCGGCCTGCCGTTGACCGGTTATCAATAAGGCCTTTTTTTTCGGATTAGCCTTCCAAGTTTGCAATATTTTCTCTGCTTTACGATACATTCGCTGTTCCTTAAATATATTATACACATTTTATAAGCTATATTTAACATAAAAATACACAAAACTCAAGAATTATTTTGATAAATTATACACAAAATTCTAAATATTTATGACTGAAATATACACATTTTTCTTAAGTTACTCTAAAAAATATAGATACTTTTTGAATTATGCTCCAAAATTTGAGGTGTTTTGTGCGCTGAAAAATGGGATTTGGTCAGAACTCGTATCTATTATTTTGAACTTAAATAATTTTTTGGTCTGGTCATTCCCTAAAAAATGCACGCAAATGGGATGGATACACAAACCTAGTATCTAAGGATGGTATCTATTTTCCGCTCAATACCTTGAATTTGTGGGAAAAATGTGCCGGTCTGGTCGGGACTTCGCCTTTTAGCTATCAATCGCCCACCATAAAAAAGCTACCCACCCGTAAAACGGGTGGTTCTTCATATGCGGCTAGAAGCCTTTAGCACTGGCATCCCCTGAACGGGGTACTCCCAAATCTGCCAGACGCAATCTGTTACTATTTACCCGTAAACGGGTCATTCAAAT
>CASFTO010000085.1 GCA_949297665.1 uncultured Alphaproteobacteria bacterium
TTCAAACCAACAGTCAAACACGTCGGAAACACGACGCATCATAGTTTTTCCGGATGGGTCATCAGGGTTAGGATACACCACATCATCAATATAAGGTTTGTGAAGATTATCAACATCAAAACCTGTTTTTTCTTTAATTTCGGCAATAGATCCTAAAACATCGACACGTGGGAATTTAGGATTATCGGACTTCCAAACCGGAATAGGTGTCCCCCAAAAACGGTTACGAGAAATAGACCAATCACGAGCACCTTCCAACCATTTACCGAAACGCCCGTCTTTAATATGAGAAGGAAGCCAATTGATTTGTTGGTTATTTTTAACCATATCATCACGGAAATCCGTAACTTTAACAAACCAAGAAGACATCGCCTTATAAATTAACGGTGTATCAGTTCTCCAACAATACGGATAAGTGTGTGTATATTGTTCTTTTTTAACCAAAAGACCATTAGTTTTCAACCATTGCATAATTGGTTCGTTGGTTTCAAAAACTTGCTTTCCTTCATAGTCGGGCACCTCAGCCGTAAATTTACCGGCTTCATCAACAGGACAAGCAACAGGGAAGTTTTCATCATAAGCACGGCAAACATCAAAGTCGTCTTGTCCAAAGCCCGGAGCGATATGAACAACGCCGGTACCGTCTTCGGTAGAAACGAATTCACCGCTTAAGACTTTGAAAGCACCTTGATTTTTCAAATGAGAAAAATAAGGGAACATCGGGGAATAGTTCATACCAACCAAATCCGCACCTTTAATTTTTTTAACCAAAGTAGCATTTTCAAGTTGTTTTTTATAACTTCCCAATCTAGCCTCAGCTAAGATATAATCTTGTCCGTTTTCGTTCATAACGACATAATCAATATCTTTTCCGACTGCTAACATCAAGTTAGAAGGTAGCGTCCAAGGCGTTGTTGTCCAAACCAAAATTTTCTGACCACTTTCCAAGGTAAACATAACCGTAATAGCATTGTCTGTCTTATCACGATAACCGAGGTTTACTTCAAAGTTTGAAAGAGGTGTTTCCGCCGCCCAAGAATAAGGGAGAACGCGATAATCTTCATAAACCAACCCCTTGTCGTACAATTCTTTAAAGTTATGAATAACACTTTCCATAAAAGGTAGGTTCATCGTTTTATAATCATGGTTGAAATCAACCCAACGACCGATACGTTTAAACATATCAACCCAAATATTGGAATATTTCAAAACATCAGTGCGACAAAAATCATTAAATTTCTCAACACCATAGGCTTCAATCTGCTTACGACCTGAAACACCGAGTTGTTTTTCGGCAGACATTTCTGCCGGCAATCCATGACAATCCCATCCAAGACGACGTTCAACTTTTTTACCGCTCATTGTTTGGAAACGCGCAACAGCATCTTTAACATAAGAAACCATCATATGCCCATAGTGAGGAGTACCGTTTGCAAACGGAGGTCCGTCATAAAAAACAAATTCAGCCGCACCGTCACGATTATGTACAGACTTTTCAAAAGTTTTATCCTCTTCCCAGAAGTTCAAAATATTTTTTTCCATTTCTGGAAAATTGATTTTAGCGTTCAATTCGGGGTAATATTTTTTCTTCTCAGTCATTTCTAAAAAAATCCTCAAAAATACAAACTCCGCATACTTTACCCATAAAAACACACAAAATCAAGCCAAATTTAAAAAAGACAAAGAATCTTAACTGAATTTTTAAACATTTTCGGGTAAAATAGCCACAAAGAGAATATGTATAACCATGTATATCAGGCTATCATGTGAGTAAGTGTATGAAAATAAATAAAAAGATATATACAGTATTAGTTCTGTTAATTTGTGGATTCTCGCTATGTGCGAAAGCGGCAGGAGGCACAATAAGTGTTGCTCGTGCATTTTATGAGCTTGCGGGAAGAAATAATACCCAAAAAATTGAAAATTTAATACAAAAAGGCTACTCTCTGGAGAGTGTAGATGAGAGAGGCTATAATGCAATCTGTCTTTCGGTTATTCGTCAAAATCATAAAGCATATAAAGTATTGTCTTCATATGGAGCAAGTGAGCATCCGCAATGTTTGAAAAAAATTCCGGATAGTGCGTATCGTCGTTTTTTTGGAATATCGCTCAAACAAACAGCCGTAAAGAGTTATGTGCCGGATTCTCCATATTTAATAGGGACCGCAGCCTTAGCGACGGGTGCGATAGCGGCAGCATATATATTTAGAGGTGATACAGACGGCAGCGGTGGAAGCGGTGGCGGTAGTGGCGGTGGCACCGATCCCGATGATCCGGACACGCCGGGAATAGATTGCCCGCCAAACAGTCATGAATATGATGGAATATGCATATGTGACAGCGGATATGGAAATTACGGCGATTCGTCACAATGCTATGCAACAGTAGGAAATTGCAGTGTACAAACTAAAGATAAATGTGAAAAATGTAAAGAAGGATATTTTCTAGAAAACAATATCTGCTACCGTCAAATAGATCATTGTATCAAGCAAACGGGGAGCAAATGTGAACAATGTGAAAGTGGTTACGGCATTCATGGCAGTGACGGCAGTAGGTGCTATCCTGATATACCGAATTGTAAGACGCAATATATGGATATATGTCAAGAATGTAACGCCGGCTATGGAACATATGGAGATGAAAGCCAATGTTATGAAACAATAGAGCATTGCGTAAACCAAGTACAGAATATATGTAAGCAATGTATGCCGGGCTACGATACATTTGGCGATCCATACAAATGTTACGATGAAAATCCTTGTAGAGATTATCCGAACTCGGTTCCTATAGATAGAGGAGCGAGTTGTGTTTGTGATGCGAGCCGAGGCTATACGGGAGATCCTTATAATGGAGGATGTTCGCAAACAGCCGATGACGGAGAATATCAAGAAGGGGATGAAGATATTGAAGAGTGGAATAATTACAATGAATTATATTGTAATTCCCACGGAAAATATGATGTAAACAGTAAGTTATGCCTATGTTATACAGGTTATACGGGAGATGACTGCTCAAGTTGTAGCACAAGTTATTTGGAATTTAGCGGTTTATGTTTCCGTGATTTACGTTGTGAAGAAAAAGGTAATCATCTGGTTCAACAAAATGATAGGTGTGTTTGCGACATAGAAAACGGGTATATTGAATATTACGAAAATGAGAAGATGACCTGTATTAAGCAAATTTCTTGTCCTTTGCATTACGAACAGCAAGGCGATCATTGCGAATGTAAGGATGGGTTTGATGAAAACTGCGATCAATGTCTGCCAGGGTATACATATTATACTGATTCTGACACTTGTGGTTTAACCGAATATATTTGTACGGAAGAGTGGACGGGACCAGAATGTGATATATGTCCGGCACAATATAAAATAACGGTTGATTCAGACGGACGTCATTGTGGAAAAGAATGTGCGGACAATCGAGCTCCGATTGATGTTAATCCTAAATGTGAAAGTTGTGCGGATGGATATGAATTCAGTCAAATAGACAATACTTGTATAACAACGGAATGTACGACTGGTGTAGAAGGATATATAAAAGATCCCGAAACCGGAGTTTGCCGCTGCGATACTGATAATAATTGGCGCATGAGTGCGGCAGGAGTTTGTGTAAAAGTTGAAGAGAGCTTAATCGGAGCCTATAATTCGAATATAAATAATAGCACCATAACCGTAGACAATGATGGAATATTGCGTGATGTATACGGGATGAAACCGATACAAAGCGAAGATGAGGAAGGAAACATAACATATTTTGATAGTGTCTATAATGCTTTGGCATCAGCAGGAACAGAGAAAGGTACAATAGATATAACAAATAAAAATACAGGTGGAAATTTTGTATATGGAATATATTCTCAATCAAACATATATAACGGAGCAGTGATAAATCGCGGAAATTGCGAAGGTGGATGTAATAATATAGCGCAAGGAAACATAACGATAACCGATGACAAAACATCATCAACGATATATGGTTTATATAATAGTTATGAATATGATATATACAATAGTTTTTCATATGGCACAGGTTCAAATGTAGATGGAAGCCACAATAACGCCGAAGGAAATATTGACATAACAAAATCTGAAGAAAGTTCCGGAATAATAGTGGGAATGCAAGGCGGAAAGAACTTGTATAACAGTTATGCGTATACAAATGATGGCATAAATGCAAATGTGCACACGGTTGGAAATATAAATTTGACGCATGAAGGAAGCGGAAACGTAATAGGAATAAAGGGAACAAATAGTAAAGGAAAGATATATAATTCCTATGCATATTTAGATTCGGTAGTATCGGATGCAGTTGCGGAAGGAAATATAACGGTAAGTGGCAATAGCTATGTATATGGTATTTATGGCAATGGAAGCATAAGTAACAGTGAAACCCAATTTGAAAAAAATTACAACATAGTACAAAACTTTAGCTCAGAAGGAAATATAACAGTAACTGTAAATAACGAAATGGGTGCGGCATACGGGATTTATTCTGAAGGTTCATCGGATACTAAAACAAGTATATATAATGCCAAAGGATATAACAGTACCGGAAACATAAAAGTAATAAATACGGCAGGAGGAACGGCTTTCGGTATATATTCGGCGCGTCAAACATACACCGGACAAAATGAAGATGGCGAGAGTGAGATATTATACAATAATACATACAATGCGTTCCGTTCATCGGCAATTTACGGCGATGGCATAGCAGAAGGCAATATAGATTTATACATAGAAGGCTATAGTTCACTCACGCAACAAATAGTAGGAATATATGCGGAAGGAAATGTATATAATTCATATGCAAATTCCGGCTCTGATATAGGATTAACAACAATTGGTAACATAATCATCAATGACAGTAGCAGTTCGGGAAGTGTACATATCCGAGGGATACAGAGTAACGGTGCGACAATTGCAAATGCGTACGGTACGGGGTCAAATAAAAATACGCAAACAGAAGTAAACGGCAATATAACAATAAATATCAACGATACCAAAAATGGTCTTTCGACGGTAGCAGGAATTTACAGTGCGTCAATAAATCCACAAGGGAGTAAGATATATAATGCTGCGCTAATCAACGATAAAAGTTCGGTGAAAGGGACAATAAATATATCATCGACAATGGGCAGAGCTCCCAATAGGATGTACGGCATATATGCAACCAGTTACAGTATGGATGAAAGTCCGGATGACGCGCAACCCAAGACGGTATATAATGCTTATTATGAAAACAGTAGTGATATCACGGAAGGTTTTGTAAACGGTATAATTAATGTAACAACCAAAAATGCTTCAGCAATGTCTGATGCAGAATACTATGGTATTTATATTCAAGACGGAAGTGCGTATAACGCATATAGTTCAAATCCAAATGCATCGGTTGTCGGGACCATAAATGTAGATGTTTACGGTGGCGTCAACACGGGAATGGCAGTAGGAATGTACGGCAGCAATGCAACATTAAACAATTCAGGAACAGGCTCTTCAATTCATGTTAAATCCGCAGGAAAAGCAACGGCATACGGGATGAAAGGTGATTTAGCGTATATTACGAATAATGCCGAGATAACTGTAGAAACCACAAAAGGCGCAGATGCATATGGTATATATTTAAATAAAGGAGCTGCAATCAATGATAGCGACGGAGTGATTAATGTCAACGGGGATGGTAGCAATTATGGTATATACGCAATTTCGGACGGAACGGAATCTGGTAAAGCTATTGTAATAAATAATGGTGTCATTAATGTTAGTGGCAATGGGAACAACACCGGGATTTATGCGGCCGGAGCAACAGCGACGGTAAGCAATAATGGCACCATAAGAATTAATGGAGAAGAGTGCAGTGGCGGAAACTGCAACAATGGAACATCAATAAGGCTGGAAAATGGTGCAACATTTGAAAATAGCGGAACAACAAGCAGCATAGGGAGCATGAACTTCAACGATTGGGGTGGTAATGTTGTTTTAAGCCAAGGAGGAAAGTTTGAAGCAGAAGAGAGTATAAGCGGAGATTTAAAAGTATCGTCGAATGTTGTTACAAATACCTTTGATAAGACCTCAATGATAGAGGATGCCCTATCAGCGGAAGATGTGAGCGGTGTAAATCTAAGTTCAAACTCATATTTATACAATACGGACATGGTTCAAAACGAAGAAGGTAAATACGACGTAGTGATGGAAATGAAAGATTTCAGTGAAGTGACGGACGCAGACAAGTCATCGTATTTGAAGTTAAATTATGAATATGAACAAAACAGTGATTTATACAATGCCCTAAAGACAGCAAAAACAAAAGAAGAATATGCTCAAAGAGAAGCAGACATATTGGGAACATCAATGATACCAAACATTGCACAAGAAAATTTAAAAGTACAGAGAAGTTTGGATACGACAATGATGTCAGAGCTCTTCAAAGAAGGAGGCGACATAAGAAAGATGGTTGGAGGCGATGGTATGTACATCGGACGCGACGACCATGGAACATTAAGTGGATATGACATCACCTCGCAAAGTATGTACGCACTATATGATAAAAAGCTAAACAACAATTATCGTTTAGGCTTAGGTATGAGTTTTACGCATACAAACACGGACTATAACAATGATTCGAGTCGCAAAAGTTTTATGGTTCAAGGCTATGTTCCTATGACGTATAATAAGAATGGTTTTACGGTAGTATCAATGGCGCGTTTAGGATTCGCAGATGGAGATTATAACAGAAGAAGTTACCAACACACCTTTGAAGCAGACACAACAGAAATAACCTATGGCTGGTTAAATGAATTGCGCTACAAGATGAATTTAGGCAAAGTCAACTTAACACCGTTTATTGGGTTAAATGCGATAGGATGGTATCAGGATTCGATTGATGAAGGAGACGAGAGTTTAGCACTACAAATAGCCTCATCACACATATTCTCCCTAGAAAGCGCGTTAGGTTTATATCTGGATAAAGATATAGAGTTTGCGCCAGAACATAAATTAAATATTAGATTGGGAGCAGGATATTATCATGAATTTGCGGATCCGTATCGAGGTTTAGATGCGCACATCAATGATACTCTGGGCTCATATAAGCTGCGCGATATTGAGCACATAGCATCAAGAGACAGAGGCATAATATCGGCTCGAGTAAATTATGACTACAAAGATATCTCAATTTACGGAGAGTTATTACAATATCTTGAAAAAGAATATCCGATAAAAGTGGATGTTGGTTTGAAATATAAGTTTTAAAATAAAACAAAGAGATAACAAAGGGTTAGATAAAAAGTCATGATAAGAGCTAAAAAAAACTTTATTTTAAATTTTTTTGTGGTATACAAAACGCATAATCTTTCATAGAACTTGAAAGTGGGGTCCAAAGCCCCGCTTTTTTGTTAGTAAGAGCAAGGAGAAACAGATGCAAAAGCATTATTTGTCAGATATGATAGAGCCGATAGTTGAGAATTTAGGTTATGATGTTGTAAGAATAACGACGATTGGCGAAACAAATCCGACATTACAAATTATGATTGAACATAAAAATTACGAAGAAGAATTGACAGTAGATGATTGTGCGAAGGTAAGTCGGGCAATATCAGCGATGTTAGATGAACAAGATCCGATAGAGAACAGATACACATTAGAAGTAAGTTCTCCCGGATTAGACAGACCTTTGACTAAGTTGGAACACTTTAAGCGTTATCAGGGCGAAACCATAAAAGCCGAAACAAATGAATTGATAGAAAAAAGGAAACGTTTCAAAGGGATAATCAAAGAAGTGACAAAAGAAGATGAAATTATCATAGCAGAAGGAGAAAGTACCTATAAAGTACCATTCTCTCAAATAACAAAAGCCAAAATTGTATTAACCGATGAATTGTGGGAAAGATATTTAAAATCACACAAATCATCAGAAGCCTAATTTTAATAGATAAACGCAACAAAAGAGGACACAATGGAAAATATTGTAAACATGCCCAGACCGGAAATTCTAATGGTGGCAGATACGGTTGCCAGAGAAAAGAACATAGACCGCGAAGATGTATTTAAAGCCATGGAAGAGGCTATTCAAAAAGCCGGACGTTCCAAATATGGATTTGAACATGACATACGCGTAAACATAAATCGCAAAACCGGAGCTATAACCTTGGCACGATACAGAGCTGTTGTCGATGAGATTGAAAATGAAACAACAGAATTGACATTGGCAGAAGCACAAAGAATAAATCCGGATATAAAAGTCGGCGAATATATCATAGATCCGCTTCCTCCGATAGATTTCGGACGCATTGCAGCACAAACGGCCAAGCAAGTAATTATGCAAAAGGTTCGTGAAGCGGAACGTAATAAACAATATGAAGAATATAAAGAAAAGATTGGTACCATAATTAACGGTACTGTAAAAAGACTTGAATTTGGCAATGTAATCGTAGACATGGGGAAAACTGAAGCCATATTGCGCCGAGATGAGTTAATTCCGAGAGAAAACTTTAAGAACGGCGACAGAGTAAGAGCTTATGTTTTGGATGTACGTCGTGAAACCAGAGGCCCTCAAATTTTCTTATCAAGAACATGCCCAGAATTTATGGCGAAATTATTTACATCTGAAGTTCCAGAGATTTACGATGGTTTGGTTGAAATTATGGGAGTATCAAGAGATCCAGGGTCAAAGGCAAAGATAGCGGTTCGCGCCAAGGATTCATCAATTGATCCGGTTGGTGCATGCGTAGGTTTAAGAGGAATTCGCGTTCAAGCCGTAGTGACAGAGTTGCAAGGTGAAAAGATTGACATAGTCCCTTACTCCGCAGATAAAGCACAATTTATCGTAAGTGCATTGGCTCCCGCAGAAATAAGCAAGGTTGTTTTGGATGAAGAAAACAATAGAATTGAAGTTGTCGTAACCGAAGATCAATATTCTGTGGCAATCGGACGTCGCGGACAAAATGTTAAATTAGCATCTCAATTAGTAGGCTCAGATATTGATATTTTAACCGAAGAACAAGAACATGAAAGACGCGCAAACGAAAACAGAATTAAATCTGAACGTTTTGTATCCGCGTTGGATGTAGATGAAATGATTGCGCACGTTCTTATATCAGAAGGATTTTCAACAGTTGATGAAATTGCAATGGTAGATGTTTCTGAATTGGCATCAATCGATGGCTTTGATGAAGATTTGGCCGCTGAGTTACAAAGCAGAGCAAAAGAATTCGTTAAAAAGCGTAATGAAGAATTTGTTGAAAAGAGCAAGACCTTGGGTGTTGATGATAGCTTAAAGACAATATCTGGTCTTGATCAAGATATGATAATAAGCCTAGCTGAAAATGGCGTAAAGACATTGGATGACTTAGCAGACTTAGCTGCAGACGAGTTGATTGAAATTTTAGGTGATGGCGTCATTACCGAAGTTGAAGCAAATCGTATCATCATGGCAGCCCGTGAACACTGGTTTGCAGATGAGGATAAGCAATAAACGAGGCAAATATGTCAAGAGAGCTGATTGAGCGTAAATGCATAGTAGAAGGCGTAAGCAAACCAGGCAACGAGTTGTTACGGTTTGTGGAGCTAAACAATGAACTTTTGCCGGATTTTAACAAAAAACTCCCCGGAAAAGGGATGTATGTAAGCTGCAATCGGCTCTCTGTTATAAAAGCGATAGAAAAGAAGATTTTCCATAAAGTAAGTCGTCATAATTTAAGAATTTCGGAAAATTTTATTGAGATTGTAGAGAGTTTAATAAAAGAGAAAGCGTTAACAAGTCTGAATATGGCAAGAAAAGTCGGAGTACTTGTTTGCGGTTTTGAAAAAGTTAAAGAGGTAATTCAAAAAAACAAAGTAGATTTTATCGTAGAAGCACGAGATGCCGGTCAAGATGGTAAAGAAAAAATAGCATTTCTTGCTAAAAATATTGAAAAATTTAATTTATTTAGTATAGATGAATTAGATAGAGCTTTAAATAAAGAGAATACAGTGCATATAGCCGTGCTAAAAAGTGATATGTCACGGAGTGTGTATGACAATTTAAAGAAGTATCAAAACTTTTTATATAACGGAGAAAATAACGAATGACAGAAGATAATGGCAAAAAACTAACATTATCCAGAAAATCGACCCTCACATTGAAAAAAACAAATACAGCACCAAATTCTGAGGGCAAAAAGATTGTACAGGTAGAAGTAAGAAAAAAGAGATTTGTAAATACAAATACTCAAGCTCCAGCACAGCCCAAAGTTGAGATTGATGAAGTTTTGGCTCAAAAGATTGAGCTCATTAATAAAGGCAAAGAGCACGAAGCTCAAAAGAGACAAGAAGCAGCTGAAAAGGCTTTATTAAGACAAAAGCAAAAAGAAGAAGAGGAAGCAAGAATAGCTGCGGAAAAAGCTGAGGCAGAAAAGAAAGCAGCAGAAGAAAAAGCCGAAGAAGAGAAGAAGGCAGCTGAAAAGAAGGCAAAAGAGAAAGTCCGTCAAGAAAATAAGATAAATGAATATTCCGAAAATGAAGAAAAAGGTCATAATTATAAACATAAGAAAGAAGAGTATGATGAAGATGACGAAGAGGATGAGGAATATTATAACAAAAAAGGAAAAAAGACATCATCAGATGCAGGTAAGCCAATAAGTAAAGAAGAGGCATTCGAGCAAGAAAGAAAAAAAATACAAAAGCGTAGCTTTGAAACCCCGAAACGGAATACTAAGATTAATGTAAATTCGTATATGTTTGGGGATGATGAAGATGATGATTACGGGTACGGAGCACCACGTCGTCGCTATAAGAAAAAGGCTCCAAAGCCTCAAGTTCAACAGCAGGCTCCGCAAGAAAAAATCATCAAAGAGGTGATTATTCCGGAAATCATCACAGTTCAAGATTTAGCCAATCGCATGGCAGAAAAGAGTGCGGATGTAATCAAAAAATTGATGTCATTGGGTGTAATGGCAACAATAAACCAAGTCATTGATGCAGATACGGCACAAATTGTTGTCGAAGAGATGGGACATAAATTTAAGCGCGTTGCAGAAAGCGATGTAGAAGAGGGATTAACCGGTCCCAAAGATACGGAAGCAGATTTGTTGCCGCGTCCTCCGGTAGTAACCGTTATGGGACACGTTGACCATGGTAAGACATCGTTGCTGGATGCATTAAGAGAAACGAATGTAGCAGCCAAAGAAGCCGGAGGTATCACACAACATATTGGTGCATATCAGATTACTTTGCATAATGGTCAAAAGATTACATTTATTGACACGCCGGGTCACGAAGCCTTTTCGGAAATGCGCGCCAGAGGTGCCAAAGTAACGGATATAGTTGTATTAGTTGTTGCAGCAAATGATGGAATAAAGCCACAAACGGTTGAAGCTATACGCCATGCGCAGGCAGCAAATGTACCAATCGTTGTTGCGATTAATAAAATAGATCTGCCCGGTGCCGATCCAATGAAAGTAAAGACAGAACTGTTACAACACAGTATAGCCGTTGAGGAAATGGGGGGAGAAAGTTTATGCGCAGAAGTTTCGGCCAAGAAGAGAATAAATATAGATAAATTAGTGGAAGCAATATTGCTTCAAGCAGAAATTTTAGATTTGAAAGCAAATCCGAACCGTGCTGCGGAAGGTGCTGTCATTGAAGCAAAAATGGAGAAAGGTCGAGGTAATGTTGTTACAGTTCTTGTTCAAAACGGAACATTGAAAGTTGGCGATGTATGCATAGCCGGTAAAGAATGGGGACACGTCCGCGCAATGTTCAATGAAAATGGTAAAAAAGTATTTGAGGCCACCCCGGCAACCCCAGTTGAAGTATTAGGCTTGCAAGGTACTCCGTCAGCCGGAGATGACTTTATTGTCGTCAAAGATGAAAATCAAGCTCGAGAAGTTACAAATTATCGTATTCGGAAAGAGCGCGATGCAAAGTTGGTAAAAAGTGCGAAATCGGCAATGGAACAAATGCTTGACAAGATTAAGTCCGGGGAATCAAAACAACTTTCCGTAATTATTAAAGCAGATGTTCAAGGTTCTATTGAAGCAATTGAAGGAACAATCAATAAATTATCCACGAATGAAGTTTCCGTACACGTATTGCATTCGGCCGTTGGTCCTATTTCAGAATCAGACGTGACCTTAGCAAAAGCATCCAATGCGTTTATCATCGGATTTAACGTTCGTGCAATTCCTCAAGCCAGAGATATGGCACGTCGCGATAGTATAGACATCAGATACTACTCCATCATTTATGATGTTGCGGATGATGTTAAGAAGGGGCTAGAAGGTCTGTTATCACCTGAAATTCGAGAGAAATTCTTAGGATATGCAGAGATACGCAATGTATTCAATATTACCGGCGTCGGTAAAGTTGGCGGATGTATGGTAACAGAAGGTCTGGTAAAACGAGGATCAAAAGTACGACTATTAAGAGATAATGTTGTTATCCATGACGGAAACTTAGCGCAGTTAAAACGCTTTAAGGAAGATGTAAAAGAGGTAAAAGAAGGTTATGAATGTGGTATGAGTTTTGAGAATTACAACGATATTCAAGTAGGTGACTATATTGAATGTTATGAACTTGAAACAATTGCCGCTAAACTCTGATAGGAGATAGAGCCATGGTAATACTGGGAAGTAAAGAACCAACACAACGCCAGTTACGAATAGCGCAAGAAATAAAAAAGATTATAGCCGGAGCATTAGAAAAAGGGATGGTAAGAAATCCTTTAATCTTGGACAATCTGGTAACGATAACCGATGTAGATGTTTCGCCGGACTTAAAATATTGTACGATTTATTTTATGACGTTAAATGGTCAAAATTTAGGTCAAATTGAAGATGACTTGAATGCAGAAACATGGGGAATGAAAAAACTCATAGCTTCTAAGTTAAAACTTCGTTATACGCCGGATTTAAATTTTAGAATAGATACGTCATTTGAAGAAGTAGATAAGATTGAGCAATTATTGCGAGATCCTAAAGTGGCAAAGGACTTAAAATCCGGAACGAAAGAATAATAAATTCCCCATCAAATAAGGATGGGGAATTTTTACGAAAGGAAGAAAGATGCTTAAAAATTTTGTGACAGAATTTAAAAAATTTGCGATGCGCGGTAATGTTATCGATATGGCCGTTGGTATCATTATCGGAGCATCATTCGGAAAAATTGTAGATTCGTTAGTTAAAGATATTTTAATGCCGCCGATAGGGTTAATTTTAGGTAAAGTAGATTTCTCAGATTTAAAATTAAATTTAACAACGGGAGAAAATCCGGTATCCATAAATTATGGGTTATTTATCAATGCATTAATCAGTTTTTTAATTGTAGCATTTGCGGTATTTATACTGATAAAAGCCATAAATAAATTACAAGAAAAAATGATTAAAGAAGAGAAAAGTGTAGAGGCTAAAACCAAAGAGTGCCCATATTGTTGTATGGAGATATCGGCTAAAGCCAAACGATGCCCACATTGTACATCGGAATTAAAATAGGATAAATTATCTTCCTTGAGTTTGCAAAGCCTGAGATATTTCGGCAGAAGTTAAAACCTTGGTTGTAGAAGATTGGTGTTCAGCGTTTTCTAAAGATTTCTCTCTTTTATGAGAAGGAGAGCTCAGCTCATCTAAACGACTGATTGTATATATTGTTTTTCCTAAATCAGGAGAAAGCGTTTGTATACCGTCGATATTTCGCTCTTGAATATTATCGGTGTAATAAATCATATTGTTATTTTTATTACAACAATTGAGCATAAGTTCTTTAAGTCTCAAATCAGCATCTGGAGAACGATTTACAATATTTCCGTACTGTTGGCGAATAAATTGATCTTTGTTCTTATCATTTTTCAGGCCTAAATTATCAAGATAACTATCAATAGCCAATAATCCATCCGTTGAAGGAGAAAAAGATGTATGTTTAGAAGACAGATTTTGAGCAAAATCTTTAGGAGGCATTATCAAAGTCATACAATCATCAGGAATATCAATTTTTACGCCATAACCGATGTCTAAATTTTTAGTCATATCGGAAAGTATCAGTTTATGTTCACGAGCAGCAATAATTTGGTTCATAATATTTGAAGAACCACTATTATCAATTTCATCAGTAAATTGACTTGCAGTATACATCTCAAAATAATCTTTATCCCAACTTTTAGCGGCGATATGGATAACACGAGAAAGCGATTCTTTCGAATCAGGATTAAACCCGTGATTTACGATTTCCTTCTGAAGTTCGGGGAGTTGACTGAAAATTTCTGAAAGGGGCTGTTTTTTTCTGCTATTTCAATTGTTTCCATTCCGGCATCTTTGCAATTTTTCCATATATGAGCTAAGGTCAAACATTGAACAGTATAAGCAACTTTTTCTGTAACATAATTTTTTTCAACCATCATATCCGGAGTTTGAAATTGTCTTTCCGTATTATCGGTTTGTCCACGTTGATCGTGAAAAAAATGAGTTTTTTCATGATAAAAAGTAGCAATATCGGCAGGCGTGTCGCCTAAAACCAATTTAGAAGCCCAAGAAGGATGAAGAGCAAGCAATTTATCACGAAGTTCGTCAGAAACAATCCACTTAGGTTGATGTATTTTTCCATCACTAGGATTATAATGAGCCATATCATCATATTGCATCAAATCTTCATTAGTATTAATTTCACGGACATCACGAGCAATTACACTACTTGGGGATTTAAAATTAGAACGATATTTTTTAAAATCTGTATCCATTTCGTCAACAACAACAAAACCAGGGAACGGACCGACAGCTGTTTTATCCACGGTAATTTGTTTATTAACATCTGAAACCGGAGCTTTAAATTGAGCAGTAATTTTTTTTCCAATATCATTTTTTATTTCCAGATAAGTTTCTGGGTTATCTCTGATAATATCAGCGCGTTTAGCATCGGAAGCCATTTCAGACCGAATATCATCTGTTTCGGAAACAAAAGAAGCATTTTCTTGAGCTTGAGCAGCAGACAAACCACTCAAAGCAACAATCATGGCCGTTGCTTTAGTTTTTTTCTTAATCTCATCCCAAGCATTCATAGTATAATCCTAACAAGCATGAAATAAATATATCATAAAAATGTTCGAAAGTAAACTATTTATGAGGAACATCCGTTAAATCAATATCTTTACGAAAAAATTCATAAACAACTAAAACAATGCCGGATAGGATAAGCGGTAAAAGATAATAAATAATACGATATGCGATAAGCGCACCAAATAAGATAGCCTGATTATCTTGTCCAGGAAGGATATTAGAAAAAACCAATTCGAAAACGCCCAAACCGCCTGGAACCTGACTATAAACACCTAAAACCTGAGCAATAATAAAAGCACCCATAAATGTAACGAAATCGATTTCGACAAAACAAATTAAAACAGAATAGAGCACCAAGGAAGCCATAACAATATCAATACTTCCGATAAAGACCTGTTCAAGAGCCAATTTAAGATTAGGCATTTTAAAATCAATACCTTTAATAACTAAATCTTTTTTATAATAAACACTTGCCCACAAATAGATAGCAAGCCCGATAACCGAAAGTATCATAGTAACAAAGGTAGACATTTTAGTAGAATCATTTCCTCCGAAAGCATGTTCTGGTGTCAAAACATACCCGACAATAATCAGAAAGAAACAAGCAACAAGATAAGTAAAGCCTGAAAAAGTGACCATTTTAACAATATCTCCGGGACAAATTCCCCACCGAGAATAAAAACGATAGCGAACCGTACCTCCGGAAACAATAGCATGTCCGGCATTATTACTGATAGAAAACCCGACAAATCCGGTCAATATCCATTTCCAAGCGGCCAATTTTTTCTTAATATATTTCAAGGCCAAATAATCGTAAGTAGACAAGGCGACATATCCGATAAAGGATGCGGATAGAGCATAAAGCAAATTATCAAGAGGAATACTCAATAAAGCATTTTTCAATTCGTCAAGAGAGTATTTTGACAATTGCCGGTAAATCATAAAAGCAGCCAGTGCAAAAAAGAACAAACCGAGCCAAGAAACAAGTTTATTAAGTATTGTCGAAATATTCACTTTTTTTATACTCCCATAACAAAAAATTATTCGCTAGAACTAAAATCAAAGGTCTGGTTAGAATCAATATATACTCTAAGGCTTTTTCCAAAAGTTTTTCTGATAAAAGCGGTCAAATCGGAAGGCTGAAATTTATAATTCTCCGCATCAGTCTGCACTTGTAGCAAGTCATTAATTCTAAGATCCTTTTCCAGTTCATCACGATTTTCGGCAGCATCATCAATACCTAGAACCGAAGCAACATTATAAAGCATATATGCTTTTTTGACATCTTTTGTATACAATTCCCCTGCGGCATAGATATCGGCTAAACGAACAAGCGCTTCAGAATTTCCCTGTTTAGCAGCAGCATCAAGATATTGGATAGCTCGATTATAATTTTTAGGTGTTCCTAAGCCATCAATATAAAAATCGGCTAAAACCAACTGTGCTTCATCATATTGAGCATCAGCGGCAGCTTTAATAAGTTGGAAAGCCTTTATATAATCACGTTCTACAAAAAAACCGGTATAATAAGCATATCCGAGTAAAAACTTAGCAGAATTATTGGTTTTTTTTGCTTGATTTAAGAGATAAAAAACTTTATCAAAATCTTGTTTAGACTTATTTTTTGAATCAGCTCCCAAATAAATGATAGCCAAATTAACAGCCGCATCATTACTACCCAAATGTGCAGCTTGTTCAAAGCATTCCATAGCTTTTTTATAATCAACCTTTGTCCCAAGCCCATTAAAATATAGACTACCGAGATTATTAAGAGCGACAGCACTTTGTTTCTCAGCCGCCAATTGATAAAAACGAAGAGCTTGAGTATAGTCGACTTTTACCCCTTTAACCCCATACAAATACATATATCCCAAATCAAGTTGAGCATCAGTATCGCCATTAAGAGCATTTTGCCGTAATTCATCCAATGTAAGATTTTTTTTTGTATTAGAATTAGACTGTTGCTCAAACAATTCAACATCATCACCTGAGGTGGATGTAATTTTACTGGTTGTTGTTTGGGAATATTTATCGGAATTTGAAATTTGTTGAGTATCAAGGGAAGAAGAAACTAAAGAAGATGAGTTCGATTGAGCGTAAGCATTAAAAGCAGAATAGACATATACGCAGCATAAAAAAAGACTAAAATTTTTCATAAAAGACCATCCCTCAGACAAATATCAACCAAAGAGTAAGATATAGTAAAAAAATATTGCTTTCAACAGAAAATAAAGTATAAAGAACAGATTGTAAATTCTAAAACAAAAGATATCCTGTTAAAAAAATGGTAAAAGAAGCTCCGATATACACATTAAGAGATATAAGTTTAACCTTTGGTGTTCGTCCATTGTTTACGTCAGTCAGTTTAAATATAGGTCGGGGGGATAAAATATGCTTAGTAGGACGAAACGGTAGTGGAAAATCAACCTTATTAAAAATAATATCAGGAGTACAGTCCCCAGATAACGGGGTAGTATTTATTCAACCTGGAACCAAAATAAGTTACATGGAACAAAATGGAAATTTTTCGCTTTATGCGACGCTTTTTGATGTTATCTTATCTGGTTTACCTAAAGAAGAAAGAGAGATACAAAAGTACAAAGCTGATATATGGGCAGAGCTTTTTGATATAAAGAAACAAGTATCTCCACAAACAGCGTCGGGAGGAGAACTTAAAAAAGCTGCATTAGCAAGAGCTTTAATATCAGAACCGGATATTTTATTGTTGGATGAACCGACGAATCATTTAGATATAACAACCATAGAAAAGTTAGAGAAGATTGTAAAAGATTTCCAAGGAGCCGTCGTTGTAATTAGTCACGACAAGTCGTTTCTGACCCATATATCTAATAAGACACTATGGCTAGATAGAGGGATAGTTTATTCGAATGATAAAGGTTTTTCGTCATTTGAAGAATGGCAAGATGAGATTATAAATCAGGAAATTATCAAAGAAAAAAATCTGAATAAGAAGATAGAAGAAGAAACTGAGTGGTTGCATAAGGGGGTAACAGCAAGAAGACGCCGTAATCAAGGAAGACTAAGACGTCTTCAACAATTGCGTCAAGAAAGGCGCGAGCAAATTAAAAAGACCGGAAACATAGATTTAGAGATAAAAGAAACTGCCATACAAACAAAGCTGGTTATAGAGGCCAAGCATATATCGAAAAGTTTCGGAGAACGTGAAATTGTTAAAGATTTTTCGTTACGCGTTTTAAAGGGTAATAGAATAGGTATCGTTGGCCCGAATGGCTCAGGAAAAACAACATTGATTAAATTATTGACGCAGCATTTGGCTCCGGACAGAGGCTTCGTGCGTATGGGGAAGAATCTGGAAATGGCTTATTTTGATCAAAATAGAGCCATGCTTGATCCGAATAAAACCCTATGGCGAACATTATGCGGAGAAGGTGATCACATATATGTTCGCGGGCACTATCGCCATGTTATAGCGTACTTAAAAGATTTTCTGTTTACACCGGAACAAGCGCAAAGTCCTGTATCGTGTTTATCGGGAGGAGAGCAAAATCGTTTAATGTTGGCATTATCCCTGGCAAAAGAATCAAATTTTTTGGTTTTGGATGAGCCGACTAATGATTTGGATATGGATACATTGGACTTATTACAAGAAGTCTTAGATGAATATCAAGGAACGATATTGCTTGTAAGTCACGATCGCGATTTTTTGAATAAGATTACCACATCAATGCTCTATATGCGCGGAGATGGAAGCATAATCGAACATGTCGGGAATTATGAGGAATTACATAAAAAATACATAGAGTCCTATCAAAAAGATGAAAAAAAGAAAGGAGCCCCAGACAACGATAGAAAAAATAATGAACGCATACAATCAGAAAAAAACACAGAAATAAAAAAGGTCCGTTTGAGTTATAAAGATCAAAGGCTGTATGAAGTATTGCCGGACGAAATCGCACAAATAGAACAAGAGATAAGAGCGATAGAAACAGAATTGTCAAATCCTTCATTATATACCGAGAATGAAAAGAAATATTATGATTTAAGTCAAAAATTAGAAAATTTAAGAAAACAGTGTGAAGAAAAAGAAAATAAATGGCTAGAATTAGAAATGCAAAAAAAACAGTAAAATCGAATAAAAAAACAGTATAATCCATGATAAGTTAAGCAACTGCGCTCACAGCTAAAGGAAAAGAAAAATGATAAAAAAAGAAAATATTCCTCAGGCAAAGCTCAGTTCTGAATTGTCTGATATAAGATACACTAATCGTTTATTTTTAGAGTTATTATATGATTTAAGTAAATATCCTCACACACAAACATCCAAGCAACTTGTAAGGCAAGGGTTGTTTGATTTTGAAAAAAAATATGTATTCAGAGCATTAAAAGCAAAAAAAAGCAATCGCTGATTTCGATAAAATCGGCATAAAAAATTAACTAAACAGAGCAAGGTTG
Organism: uncultured Alphaproteobacteria bacterium; assembly: GCA_949297665.1. GTDB lineage: Bacteria > Pseudomonadota > Alphaproteobacteria > RF32 > CAG-239 > CAG-267. The sequence continues at coordinate 19,454 of CASFTO010000085.1, forward strand.
CTTAACTTTTTAAGATTACAGATTGACCATAAAACAGAGAACACCCAGAAGTGCAATAGACGCAAAAATTCCGGCAAAAACATCATCTAACATAACACCGTATGCGTTTTTTATTTTAGAGTCGGCATATTTAACCGGTCCCATTTTAAGAATATCAAAAAATCGAAAAAAGACAAATCCGGAAAGATAATAAATAGTGGAAACCCATCCGGACAAATATTCGGGAGCCATAAATGCGACAAAAGAAAAAGTAATCAACTGACCGACAGTTTCGTCAATAACAACTTTAGAAGGGTCTTCGTCACCACAATCTTTAATAACAACATCGGTAGCAAATACTCCAATAATAAAAATCAGGGCAACGGCAGCGATTAGGGCATAAAACCCACCCAAATAGATTAGCGCGTAAGCCAGAGGCAAAGTTCCGAGTGAGCCCATGGTTCCCGGAGCAAACTTAGACAATCCGAGTCCAAAGTAAGTAGCAATAAGGTAAGCTAATTTTTTATTCATGGTCTAAACTCCCGAAAAATAAATCTTACAAAGGTAATCTATAAAGTTATTAAAAGAATTTATAGTCAGAAAAAAAATTATCCACGAATAATTAACGATTTTATGGTAAAAAAATTCAAGGAGAATAGATATGTCTAAGAAATTTTTTTATACGGCATTAATTATTTTAATCAGTACAATAGGGGTTGTATTGACACTAATATTTAAGACAGAGCAAGAAAATAAAGTTAAGCAAGAACAAGAGGTTGCAAGTAAAGACGTTTTAATGCAGTCACAACAAATCAAGATACAACCGAATAAATGTCCAAAAGATTCCGGAGAAGTAAACATTGTTTTGATAACCGATTCTCGTTATACCCCTCCGACAAGTACGTCAATATATTCGGCAATAAAAACTAAATGCGAAAACACAACATATAATTTTTATATCATCGCCGAAAACATTACCGAACAAGATGAAAATATGTTGCGTAATTTAGAAAAATTGGCGCCAGAAACAGTACGGATAAAAATAATTCCGCAACAAGAATTAGATATACCTTACGAGAATATGCAACGTTTTATGCAATATAAAGTAGGGATGCATAAGATATATTTACCGCAGACCTTAAAGGAAATTAATAAAGTAATTTATATGGATGGGGACACGATTATTTTGAAAGATTTAAGAGAGTTGTATGATATAGACATTACGGAAGAGTATGCGGCTGTGGCCAAAGACGGCATATATTACCGCTTTCCGAAAGAAATGGAAGAAATGGGGTTAGATAAAAGAGGATTCTACTTCAACAGCGGAGTGATGTTATATAATTTGAAAAAGCAGCGAGAAGATAATATCATAGCAAAATTGGAAGAGTATATAAAGACGCATGAAGATTTTTACGGAGATCAAGATGTTTTAAATGTGGTTTTCGGAGATAAGTTGAAATTAATATCGTATCGCTACAATTGTATCAGCACTTTTTTTGAAGAAGACGATTTGAATTTTTTAAGCCATTACTATGGAGAAGGTTTACCGAAAAACACATTTAACATATACGAAAATTCCACCATAATTCATTATGCCGGAGATAAGCCGTGGCAAGAAAATTATCGTCCGGAATTTTTAAAGGAGCTATGGTTTAGATTTTATAATGAGATGATGAGGATACAATGACTTCAAAAATTAAATATCTATTTTATGGGATAATAGCTCTTTTTGTCATATCAATAGCGGTGGTATTTGGTTTAAGACCAAAAGCGGTTAATTTGGTATATACGACAGACACCAAATATTTACCGTATATGATGGTATCATTAAATTCTGCAATCAAGAACAAATCATCGGAAAGCAAATATCATATACACATTATAGGGAAAGATTTAGATGAGGAAGACATTGCGAATTTGAAGACAATGGAAACCTCAAATGTCAGTATAGAGGTTTACCGGAGTCGTGAGTATGATTTGGATTATAAACATTTAGGACGTTTCGAGTCTTTTAAGGTATCTCTGCAAAAGATTTTCATTGCTGATTATTTGCCGTATTTGAACAAAGTTTTGTATTTAGATGCAGATACTTTGGTGCAAGGTGATTTGAGCGAAGTGTATGAAACGGATATATCAGATAAATACGCGGCAGCGGTAAAAGATGGTTTGATGTATCAATTTCCTGAACATATAAAAGAAATAAATCTGACAGAGCGAGATTTTTATTTTAATAGTGGTGTTATGCTGTTGAATTTAGATAAGATAAGGCAAGATGATATTATCCGTAGTGCTGTTATATATTTTAACACACATAATGAAGTATTTGGTGACCAAGATGTTCTAAATGTTGTGTTTGGCAAAGATGTAAAACCATTGTCATATAAGTATAACTGCAATAGCGTGTTTTTTGAAGAAAAAGACGCTGATTTTTTGAGCAATTTCTTCCAAGAGAGAGTTCCGCAAACCCCTCGTGAAGTCTATGATCAGGCGGTAATTTTGCATTTTGCGGGGCATAAGCCGTGGACACCGTGGTTTACACATTCATATTTAAAACCATTATGGTACAGCTACACAAAAGAAATACCGATAAAATATCAGCAAATGCTTTAATTTGTCTTGCACAAATCAGAAATAGCGAATATTATCCGAATAATACACAGAAGGAAAATAGCGTATGGTAAAAGTAATAACGTTCGGATGTCGTATAAACAGCTATGAAAGTGAAATATTCAAAGAGAAATTAAAGGATTACGATAACTTGGTTGTTGTAAACACTTGTGCTGTGACGGCGGAAGCAGAAAGACAATGTCGCCAGACAATCCGCAAGATGAAGAAAGAAAATCCGGAAGCTAAAATTGTTGTAACCGGTTGTGCGGCACAAGTCAGTGCAGAAAGATTTGCCGCTATGCCGGAAGTTGATTTGGTGTTGGGTAATAAAGAAAAGACGGAAATAGAAAAATATCTGGTATCAAAAGAGAAGAAAATTGTGGGAGACATTTTTTCTTTTGCTGGATATGATGCGTATATGATAACAGGTTTTGAGGGCAGAGAACGAGCTTTTGTTGAAATACAGCAAGGGTGCAATCACCGATGCACATATTGCATAGTACCTTATGCCAGAGGAGCAAACCGTTCGGTAAAAAAGGAAAAAATAATTGAACAGATACGAATATTATTGCAACAAGGATTTAAGGAGATTTGCTTAACCGGAATTGACGCATGCTCCTATGAGCCAAGTTTTAGTGGACTGGTTGCGGAGATATTGCAAGAAGTTCCGAATATACCGTCTTTACAATTTGGTTCACTGGATCCGGCAGCCATTGATGAATGTTTTATTGAACTCGTTAAAAAATATCCGAATATTCATCCGCATTTTCATTTTTCGATACAGTCCGGAGATAATTTGATATTAAAAAGGATGGGGCGCCGTCATAGTCGAGAAACAGTCATATCATTGTGTCAAAAGTTACGCGAAGTCCGTCCGGAGAGTGAGTTCGGCGCAGATTTCATTTGCGGTTTCCCGACGGAAACGGAAGAAAATTTTATAAATACGATGAAATTGGTAGAAGAAGCGAATATCAAAAAGTTACATGTGTTTCCATATTCGGAACGCCCCGGAACACCTGCCGCAAGAATGCCGCAAGTACCGGTTAATATTAGAAGAGAACGAGCAGAAAGATTAAGAAATCTGCGCAAGGAGGAAAAATGAGCAATTTTTTTCAAAAACTGGGTTTAGGATTAAAGAAAACATCAAAAAATTTAAGCCAAGGAATAGCTGAAATTTTTACCAAAGAAAGCCTTTCAGAAGATGTAATAACGGATTTGGAAGAATTGCTTTATAGCGCAGATGTGGGCGTTAAAGCCTCATCAGAGATAGTCGGAAATTTTACCTCCAAGAAATTTGAAAAAGGGAGCGATATTACGGCAATTAAGCAAGAATTATGCAAAGACATAACGACGATACTAAAAAAATCCGAACAAAAATTTGTGATAGACACATCAAAGAAGCCTTTTGTTATTTTAATGGTGGGTGTAAATGGCGCAGGCAAAACGACTACCATTGGAAAATTAGGTAAAAAATTTGCAAAAGAAGGATACCAAGTTTCATTTATTGCCGGAGATACATTTAGAGCCGCAGCTGTGGAACAATTAGAGATATGGGGTGCCCGTAACAGCATTCGTGTATTTTCAGGAGACACGGGGTGTGACAGCGCCGGACTATGTTATGATGGTTTGGTAAAAGCCATAAAAAAGGGGGACGATATAGTATTCATAGATACGGCGGGTCGTTTGCAGAATAAAAAAGGGTTGATGGAAGAATTACAAAAAATTGTCCGTGTGATAAAAAAGGTAATTCCGGATGCGCCACATAAAACATTAATAACGATAGACGCCACAACCGGACAAAATGGATTGGATCAAGTAAAAACGTTTAAGGATTTGGTAGATGTAAATGGTGTGGTTGTGACCAAATTAGACGGTTCATCACGAGGTGGTATATTAATAGCCATCGCATCAGAAACCTCTATTCCTGTTTATTATGTAGGTGTCGGCGAACAAGTTGACGATATGGATACGTTTAAGGCCGAAGATTTTGCAAAAGGATTATTAGATTTATGATGGATTTAAGTTTTGATTTTGAAGAAAAAACACCGGAAAAAGAAACAACAGAAACACAACCGCAAGCTAAAACTGTTACGGAATTATCTAACGAGATAAAAAGATATGTGGAGGGTAATTTTAATCATGTTTTGGTCAGAGGTGAAATTTTTGGTGCTAAAAGAGCAGATTCGGGGCATTGGTATTTATCGTTAAAAGATGAGAATGCGGTATTATCGGCAGTATGCTGGCGAGGAGTAGCTTCTTCACTAAAAGTCAAAATAGAGGACGGATTAGAGGTAATTGCAACTGGGAAAATTACAACATTTTCCGGCAAATCATCTTATCAGCTTGTTATAGAAAGTTTAGAACCGGCCGGACAAGGCGCACTGCTGAAATTATTGGAAGAACGCAAGCAACAATTTATCAAAGAAGGATTATTTGATATTGCGCACAAAAAGCCCATACCTTTTTTGCCGGAAACCATCGGTGTCGTATCTAGTGCTTCAGGTGCTGTAATCAGAGATATCATTCACCGTATTCGCGATAGATTTCCAAGTTATATCTTACTCTGGCCAACACCTGTACAAGGGGAAGGCGCAGCAGAAAAAGTAGCAGCGGCAATAAAAGGTTTCAACGCATTGCCTAAAGGTGGGGAGATCAGAAGACCGGATGTTATCATTGTAGCCAGAGGCGGAGGCAGTTTGGAAGATCTATGGCCGTTTAACGAAGAGATTGTTATCAGGGCTGTTTACGATTCTGATATACCGATAATCTCAGCGGTGGGGCACGAAACAGATACCATGTTAATAGACTATGTGTCTGATAAAAGAGCCCCAACACCAACCGGTGCGGCTGAGTTTGCCGTTCCCGTCAAAAGTGAATTGGTAATGAATATGAATATTCTGGATAACCGCATGAAAAATGCAATGCGCCGCAGTTTGGAAGAATATAAAAATAAAATTGAAGGGTTAGGACGAGGAATTCCGAATTTGCAACAAATATTGAATGAGAGCATACAAAAATTAGATTACCGTTGGGAAAGATTGCTAAATGCAGTTAAGAATGTCCTGACACAGAAAAAAAATGCGTTGGCCTTGGCGGAAATAAAACCGGTATATATTAATACAATGGTTGAAAAATATACCGAAAGATTACAAGGACTAGGGCATAGGTTAGAAGGAGTGTCGGTTGAATCTGTCTTAAGACGTGGTTTTGCGTGGATTAAAGGCAACCAAGGTCAAACAATTTATGGAAAAGCTTCAGCAGAGCGGGAAACAGAATTGACAATTCATTTTGCCGATGGTGAGATAACAAGTTACATCTTTCCGCAAGTATTAACAGAAAAAGAAGCTCAAAATAATACAATAAAACCTATTAAAAAGAAAAAGTTAGATAGGCAAGCTGAAAATAAACAAGAAAGTTTATTTGATTTTTAATAAATCCCCCCTATACTTCAGGAAAACAAAGAGAGGATAAAAAGATGGATATGCAAGTATTTTGGTTGTCACTCATACAGGGCCTGACAGAGTTTTTGCCGGTCAGTTCTTCCGGTCATTTAATTTTATTTTCTAAATATATGTCATTTGCAGACCAAGGACAGGTAATAGATATTGCTTTGCATATCGGTTCATTAATTGCGGTGGTGTTGTATTTCTGGCGAACTTTCAAAGAAATGCTGGTAGATTTAATAAAAGAAAAATTTATGCCAAACTTTGAAGTAAACGGTGTTCGTTTGGCGTATTATATCGTATGTGCCACAATACCCGCAATCGTTATAGGTGGGACATTAAAATATATCGGGATGGATTGGGTTAGAAGTACCAAATTAATCGGCTGGCTATTAATAATTTATTCTATCGTTTTATGGTATGCAGATACGAAATTCAGTACAGAAAAAACATTAAAAGAAATGAAGTTAAGTGATGCTTTATGGATTGGTTTTGCGCAATGTTTAGCTTTTTTGCCGGGTACAAGCCGTTCAGGCGTAACAATCACGGTAGGACGCTTTTTAGGTTATAACAGAAGTGAAGTTGCAAAATTTTCGATGCTTCTGTCGGTTCCGGCAATTTTAGCAGCAGGTATCTTAGCGATGCTTGAAATATATAAAGGCGGTGAAATGAGCCAAATAATGATGGCATACCAAGCTATAGGTGGTTCATTTATCTTTTCCTTTTTAGCAATATTTTTGATGATGCAATGGTTGCGCTATGCAACATATTTACCTTTTGTAATTTATCGAGTGATTTTAGGAATAGGTTTGTTGCTGGATGCGTATAATATCTGGTAAAAGCCCTAATAAAAAAGATAAAAAGTATTGACTAATATAAAAAAAGAAAGTAATAAAAAAACGTTGCTCTGGTGGCGAAATTGGTAGACGCGCATGCTTCAGGTGCATGTTGCCTCAGGCAGTGGAAGTTCAAGTCTTCTCCAGAGCACCATAAAAACCTCCGTAAGGAGGCTTTTTTGTATGAGAAAGAATATGTCAGATAACCAAGAAATATCCCAAAAACTTTTAGCATGGTACCAAAAACACGGCAGAGAACTTCCGTGGCGAGTAAAGGGAGGAGCTCATCCTAATCCTTATGTGATTTTAGTATCTGAGTTTATGCTTCAGCAAACAACTGTAAAAACGGTTATACCATATTTTAAAAGATTTATGGAAAAGTTTCCGACAGTAGAAAGTTTAGCCAAAGCCTCGCAAGAAGAAGTATATGCGATGTGGCAAGGATTAGGCTATTATACAAGAGCTCGCTCTTTGTACGCAACGGCTCAAATTATAGTTAATGAATACGGAGGAAAGTTTCCGCAATCCAGAACGGAAGTGCTAAAATTAAAAGGGATAGGAGAATATACCGTGGCAAGCTTTTTAGCGCTAGCGTATAACCAGCCCGAAACAGTAATTGACGGTAATGTAATGCGTATTATTTGTCGATTGTATCATCTAACGGATGCTCTGGATGATATTAAAGAAACAATACGAAAAAAGGCTGAAAAGCTAACAAGTAGAGAACATGCAGCGGATTATGCTTCTGCGATTATGGATTTAGGAGCGATGATATGTACTCCGAAAAATCCTCAATGTTTATTGTGTCCACTAAAAGATATGTGCCAATCGAAAGATAAAGCAGATTTAGAACAAATACCGATTCGTCGCAGATTAGAGAAAAAAGAAAAACAAGGAAGTGTATACTTGATACAGAATAGTGAGGGAGAATATTTGCTACGAAAAAGAACTGAGCCAGGGTTGCTAACCGGATTGTATGAATTTCCATGGAAAGATGAAGGGAAAATATGGGAGAACGCAGAAGATAGCGGAAAAACCGTAACTCATATTTTTACGCATATAAAATTAACACTACACGTATACAAAATAAAAAGTGAGAAGCCCTTATTGCCAGATAGCTTTTTTGTATCAGAGCAAGAACTTTCAGACTATCCGTTATCAACGTTGATGAAAAAAGTAATTAGCAAGGCATAAAAAATCCCCTGTCATCACTTAAGATGAACAAGGGTAACGTTCTAACGGTTAAAAACAGAATCTCTATAAGCCCACTCTACGGCGCGATCCAAAAATTGTTTGCATTTCTCTAAAGAAAAATGCCCGTCATCGCCTTTAAGTTTTCCTTCTGCATCAATAAAAAAATCGCAATGAGAAGGAATAACTTTTCTGATTTTATCCAATTCATCAGCGATATTATCAGGAGAAAGACCTCCGGCATATCCTTGGTAAATATCAGGAAAAGCCGGAGCAGGGCGAGTGTCTGGAGTAATTCCTTCACCAAAAGAATTGTCATACAAGCATGCAAACTTAAATCCCGTATCATGCAAACGATTGATAAATTCCTTATTACTATCATTGTACGAAAGGACAAAGTTACGGGGATGGCATCGCTTCATCGTATCCAACAATGTATCCAAATCAGGCGTTTTCTCACGTCCGATTTTAAAGTTAAGCTGAATAGTTCGGATAGTCGGAAAATTGTGAAGCAACGTCTGCACTTCAGTTGGAATTCTTCCATCACAAAAATCCTCAGCCCAATCTTTATTAAGATGAAGTGCGATTTGTACATGACGAGAAGCAAGAGAGCAAAGTGCCCAAATCCACCAATATCTGGCAGAACTAAAATAGGCTTTATCACCGGAAACTTGAATGCCGATTTCAGACAGACAATGTTTTTCACAAAGAGAAACCAAAGCTTGAGCATCAGTAAATTCGTTAGCTCCCGAAACGGTAATTTTAGATAACCTCATAATATAAAAGATTTAAAAGTGAATAATAATAAAAAATGTAAAGAAAGCTTATGTTTTCAAAAATAAAAAGTCAAACAAAAAAGGTCGCCTAAGAAGACGACCTTATAAATGGCTGCTTCACCTGGATTCGAACCAAGATTAACGGAGTCAGAGTCCGCTGTCCTACCATTAGACGATGAAGCAATCTAACAGGTGAAATTGATAGTATAAATAAAAATAAGAGTCAATCATTTTTAACTTAGTCAACAGAAAAAGTGGTTGCAAAAAGAAAAAAGTCCGCTTATTTTAATTTTCAACGAGGGATACAAAAATAAGGGAGATATAAAGATGACAGAAGGTGTTAGCGCATCAATGTTTAAGAAGATAAAAGATTTCTTAATTGGACGTAAAGTAGGCGATATAACTCCGGCAGAAGCGCACAGAATTCAAAAAGCGTCATACGTTCTAAATAATACCGAAATAAAAAAACGTTTTTCACCGACATATGAAAGTATAGTTAAAGGCTTGGATAGTGAAGAAAAGCAAGTATTTGAAGGGTCCGTCTGGTATCTGGCTAAAATTGCTGTCAATAAGCCTAAGTATCAAACAGAAATTTTAGAAATACTAGAAAGAAAAAGTAAAGAGAAAGGGATAAATCCTGAGTTTAGAGAATATATAAAAACACAAGTGCAAAATATTCTATCAAAAAACAACCTATGAGAGTTTTTTTTTATTGACTCTACAATAAATAGTATTATAACATGTACTTGTTAGGGTTACCTAACGGAGTAGGTGTAACTATGAAAGATAGGAGATAAAATGACAACAGGAACGGTTAAGTGGTTTAATTCACGTAAAGGATATGGATTTATTCAACCTGAAGATGGCGGAAAAGATGTATTCGTTCATATAACCAAACTAGAAGAAAAAGGTTTAAGAAAATTATATGAAGGACAACGTGTAAGCTACGAAATTTATGATGATAGAGGTCGTACGGCAGCCGGCTCCATAGAAATACTGTAGTCAACAAGATAAAGATAGACATATAGTTGAGAAGCCACCTGAAAAGATGGCTTTTTGTTTTATAGAGGCAACAGAATAGCGGAATATAGGCATAAAATACGCTTTAGGGTTTACATCTGATAAAAAAGCTGTTACAGAAAATATCAATCTGCTTATAAAGCGGATATTTGAGTGTGTGTAATATCTATTTGGGAAAACCTATGTTTCGGAAATTGAAAGAGAAATTTTTAAGTCTGAATTTAGTTGTAAATTATCGCAAAATTTTGCCGTATGTATTGCCGTATAAGTGGCGCGCACTGACAGCTGTATTAATAACCATTCCGATAGGGGGTATGGATGCGGTGATAGCATGGGCTTTAAAACCTTATATGGATGTGGTGATGGTTGAAAAAAACACGTTAGGTTCCACAACGTTTTTAATTCCGTTACTGATAGTTGTATTTAGTTTATTGCAAAGTTTATTGACATATAGCGCGACATATTTAAACACATGGGTGGGACAACGTATTGCAATGGATGTGAAGAAAAAACTTTTCGGAAAGTTGATGCGATATAATGCCTCTTTTTTTGATAAAAACACGTCGGGAGATATAATCTTTCGATTTAATAACGACGTGGATGCTGCATGCAGTGGTCTGTTGAATAATATGAAATTATTTACGACACGTTTATTTTCATCTATATCTTTAATAGGCGTATTGTTTTATAATTCCTGGCAACTGGCAATTGTTGCGACACTTGTGTTGCTAGGCGCATTATTCCCGTTAACCAGGGTTCGCAAGCGCATAAAATCGCTAATGGATAAGTCTGTTTTTTCCGGAGCGGCCGTAATGACACACTTTAACGAAACATACAGCGGCAACCGTATCATCGCTTCGTATAACTTGTATGACTACCAAAATACACGTTTTAGCAACACGTTGGACAGTGTATTCAAGATTGGTATGAAAATGATACAAAGAACCGGAATGTTATCTCCTTTGATGCATTTTATAGTATCCTTTGGTGTTGCGGCGGTTATTTGGTTGGGGTCATATTTAATTGTGACGCACCAAATCACGGCAGGTAGTTTTGTATCATTTATTGCCGCATTGATTATGCTATACAATCCGATAAAGAGCATCGGTAATAATTTCAACAGTGTGCAAATGGCATTAATGGCGATGGAACGTGTGTTTGGCGCGTTGGAAAGAACACCGGATATTATAAATTGCGAAAATCCGAAAGAACTATCAACCCCTAAAGACTGCATTGAATATAAGGATGTTTGCTTCTCTTATATCAAAGGAAAGCAAGTTTTAGACCACATCAATTTAAAGATTAAAATAGGCGAAACAATAGCGTTTGTAGGTAATTCCGGAGGAGGCAAAACCACAATGGTCAACTTATTACCGCGTTTCTATGATGTAACGGGAGGGAAGTTAATGATAGACGGGGTGGACATTCGTGAATTAGATATAGATTCGCTACGTGATAAAATAGCGATTGTTTTCCAAGATAATTTCCTATTTTGCGGAACGATTCGCAATAATATCATATTAGGTAAAGAAGATGCCACGGAAGACGAGATAAAAAATGCGGTCAAGTGTGCATGTTTGGAAGAATTTATATCCACCTTAGATAAGGGCTTGGATACGGAAATCGGAGAACGAGGCGTAATGTTATCGGGCGGTCAAAAACAGCGAATAGCGATAGCTCGTGCGTTTATCAAGAATGCCCCGATAGTCATATTGGACGAAGCGACCTCGGCGTTGGATAACAAGTCGGAAGCGATTGTTCAACAAGCGATAGAAAACCTGATGGCGGATAGAACAGTATTTATTATTGCGCACCGTTTATCGACAGTCAGAAATGCAGACAAGATTGTAGTTGTAAACTATGGTAAGATAGCAGAAATCGGGACGCATGAAGAATTGATAGATAAGCCGGATGGAATATATGCATCACTATATCGTACCCAACTTCGTTAAACAAAGGAGAGAACCATGCCATTTTTAACTATTTACACCAATACTGAATTGAAAGACGGTAAAAAACTAGCGGAAAAAGCATCTGCATTAACCGCAGACGTATTAGGAAAGCCGATATCTTATGTTGTAGCCAATGTCATTTATAATCCCAATATGGCGTTTGGCGGGCGCAGCGCAAATAAAGGTGCTTTAGTAGAATTAGTATCCATCGGATTGGGTAACAAAGATAAATTAGTAGAGGGGCTCACCAGTTTATTGGAAGCAGAGTTAAACATAGAAGAGGTGAACAATATCAACATCTCATTAAATAACGCACCGGCGTCACAAGTAGCCAGCGGGGGACGCACATTTGAGTAAAAGATAAGAAAATATGCAAACTGTTAGGAAAATATTAAGTTTTACCGTATAAAATCTAAAACAAGTTTAGGACTGCTTGTAAGGAATAAACTTAGAGGTAACAACCTTATCTATTACTTTAGTTAGAGAGTATGACTATTTACATAATTGTAAAAAAGTATTTTCTGCTGTAAAGTAAACAATGTTTAAGGTACTTATATTTTAGGAGAATTAATATGAGAGTTAATGAACAAGGTCGTTCAATGATTGAAATGCTCGGCGTGTTGGCTATCGTTGGCGTTTTGTCAGTTGGTGGTATCGCCGGTTATTCAAAAGCAATGAACAAATTTAAGACAAACAAAGTTGGTGATCAAATTCAAATGATTTCCACAAACATCAGAACATTGTTCTCTTCTCAAAGAACATATGCTGGTTTGACAAATGGTATGGCTTTACAAGCTGGTTTAATTCCAGGTGAAATGTATCAAGCCGTATCTTCATCAGGTCAATCATACACATCTTCATACACTATTACCAATGCATTCGGTGGTAAGACATTTATTGCCGTTGCAGACCAATCATCAGATGGAGATGAAATGGCCTTCACAATTGCTGTTGACCAAATTCCGCAGAGTGCTTGCGTATCAATTGCAACAACTGACTGGGGTGGAGATGCTGGTTCCGGCTTAGCTGCTATGTGGATTGGTGAAGGTGAAGCTGATGCCGCTGAAACAATAGCAGATGATAGCGGGTTGTCTGGTATAACATCAACTTTGGGTGCTGATGCAAATACGCACATTCCTGGAGATGGTGAACACGGCTTACCATTTAGCATTGTTGATGCAAACACAGCTTGCGGACAAAGCCTGAACGGTGTTGTTTGGAAATACTTCTAAGCCACTGCTTAGTTAAAGAAAAAGAAGGGGTGTCTGCCGGCACCTCTTTTTTATGCAATAAAAATAGCGATACAGAACCCAAAAAAAGCGCTTAAATAGCGCTCTGTTTTGATAAATAATTAGATGACTAACCTTTATCCGCGTAAGGATTGTCAGATTTTCGAACTGTTATTCTAATCGGTACGCCTCGAAGATTAAATGTTTCACGTAACTGATTGGTTAAGTATCTCAAATAAGAATCAGGCAATCCTTCCGGATTACTTGAGAAAATGAAAAAAGCCGGAGGTCTTGTTTTAGCCTGCGTGATATAGCGGAGCTTAATACGCCGTTTGTTTTTACCGAGAGGAGCTGGGTTCTGTTCTTGAACATCTTTGAACCATTTATTGAGAGGAGCGGTCGGAATACGAATATTCCAACGTTCGTAAACTTTAATGACCGCACTTAAGAGCTTATCTAACCCTTTTTTCTTCAAAGCGGAAATAGTAACGGTTGGGAGGCCCTCTGCTTGAGTAAGAGAGGTTTGCAGTTTATCGTTTAATTTTTGCAAAGCCTCTTTTTTATCAGCAATATCCCATTTGTTGACGGCAATAACCAGTGCGCGCCCTTCATCAAGAACTTTACGCGCAATAGTTAAATCTTGTTTATCCAGCACACCGTCAGCATCTAAAACCAATATAACGACCTGAGCCATATTTGCGGCATAGAGAGTGCTTTCAACCGACATTTTTTCAATTGCGCCGGAAACTTTAGCCTGTTTACGAAGTCCGGCCGTATCAACAAGATTAATGGTCCAACCTTTCCACTCCCAACGAGTAGTAATTGCGTCACGAGTTAACCCTGCTTCCGGACCTGTGAGCATACGCTCATCATTAAGAAGTGCGTTAACAAGGGTAGATTTTCCGACGTTAGGTCTTCCGACCACAGCAATTTGTATGGGACGTTTTTTCAAATTTTCAATGTAATTTTTCTCATCTTCTTCAGAAATAATGTCGGGTATGGAATTTTCGTTCGGTTCGACATCATTTTCATTTTTTTTGTTGTTGGAAGGGTTTATCTGCTCGTCAAAATCTTTCAGTTGAAGATAAAGTTCATCAAAACCGATATTGTGCTCGGCCGAAAAAATAATCGGGGTACCCAGTCCTAATTTATAGGCTTCAAAAATTCCTTGTTCCTGAGCTTTTCCCTCACATTTATTAGCTAAAAGCAATACCGGTTTTTTACTTCTGCGTACCAAATCGGCAAAATGCTCATCATAAGCCTGCATTCCCGCGCGTGCATCAAATAAAAATAGCACAATATCAGATTCGTCAATAGCGCGTTTCGTTTGTTGCCACATACGTTGCTCCATTTTCCCTTCCGGAGCTTCCTCATAACCGGCCGTATCAATAACCGTCAATTCTAAATCTTTAAGTTTGGCAATCGCTTCTTTTCTGTCACGCGTAACCCCAGGCAAGTCATGCACCAGAGCCAATTTTTTACCGACCAAGCGGTTAAAAAGTGTGGATTTGCCAACATTAGGTCTACCGACAATTGAAACTTTAAGCGCCATTTTATATCCTTTTAGCTAAATCAAATAAACACTAGCTAAAGCATATAACACAATGGCGCAAATTTTTCAAGCGCTAAATAAATGCATAAAAACACACATACGATAACAAAATAGTAACTTTGAATCACAAGAGATTAGTGTTCAAAATATTATTGATTTTGGATAAATGTTTCGTATTGGTCAGCAAAGAAATCCGGAAAAAGACGATAAAAACCCTCTAACATCATCTTCATAACCAAGCGTACGGAAGGATGTGCGGCAGAATGACAACGTAAAGAAAAAATATGCCGCCACTCAACAATATTAGCCGACATAATCATATCCGCTTTAATAGAGTGCGGAAGCAACATTCTGAGTTGGTCACCTTTGCCCCCCATTTCAGCCATTTTCATATAGGATGTTTCAATCAAATTCATACACTTTAACCACTCTTCATACATCGGAGAGTTTTTTTCAATATTGCAAGGATTTATAACGGTAAGTTCACTGCCGAATTTACCTTTTGAATAGTTGCAATATCTTGTCGATTCAATAGAAAAAGAAGCTAAACGATGTCGGGTAATATCTTTATAAGCACCTAAATCGCAAACAGAGTGTGTTGTAATATAATTGTGGAATTGAGAAAATCTGGAAGTTTGAACACTTTCGATTTTGACATTTTCAAAATTAGGAACGGCATCAGGGGTGATATAAAACAGCGGATTTCCGATAAGTGTTAAAAAGTCATGGATGCCATATTGTCTGGCGATATCACGAAGTGCGCGCATATTTCCGGAAACAACAATAACATCTTTATTGATGAGCGGGTCGTTTTCAATAGAAATGTTCATACCACGAACATCCTTCATCGTTAAAATACGGCGATTTTTCTCGGTATCGGGCATGGAAAAAATAACATTAGCATGTTCGATAACCGATTCGTGACCGCTTTTCAAAATACCGGAAATAAAAGGGATAGCCGTTTCATTTGTAATTAAGTTTTCCGATTTATAACAAGTACGACCGCACTTTTCGATATGAGTGCACAAATTATCTAAACTATCCAAATAATAAATTTCGGTAGTGGCATCAACAATTTTAACCATGATAAGAGCTCCGTCCAATCTATTCAAAAACAATCACATCCGCATCGTCAGAAACGGCAATAACTTTTTGTTCAGCAGCAATCAAACCGTTACTGATATCAAGTTCCAACTCTGTCTTAGCAACAACAAGCCCGCTTTTCGCATCAACCTTTAAGATTTTACCGTTAGAAAAGGCAAGTAAAATATGTCCGTTAAGCATAAGAGGCGGTGCCGTATAAATTGCCGCTTTGGTATCTTCGTCACTTAAATAATCGCGCACATCCAAAGACCAGACAACATCGCCGGAATATTTTTCTAAAGCATATAAAACATTTTTATTGGAAACAACAAATAAATAGTTACCGGCAAGCAGCATATTCTGCATTGAACCGATTTCTTTCTCCCATAATTTATCGCCGGTTCTCATATCAAAAGACGCTAAAACATCACTGTTACTGATAGCATAGATAACACCTTCTTCAACAATCGGATAAGCACCGACGGTATTTATTTCCGTTGTAGAACGTGCTTGTTTGTTAGAAACAAGCATTTGGGACCATAAAGGTGTACCCAAAGTGGCGTTGAGAACAACGATTTCCCCGTTAGAAAATCCGGCAATAACCACATTATCTTCCGCATCATAAGCCGGCGATGCCCCGCCTGCGATAACGGTATCTTCATGGGCAACACCGAAACGCCAAATTTCCTGACCATTATTTTTATCTAAAGCATACAAGCGATTATCGACGGTTTGAACAAGAAGCATATTTGATGTAACGGTTGGTGCAATACGAATAGGAGATTCCATAACTTTACGCCATTTCGGGGCGCCGGTTTGCGCGTTCATGGCAAACACACCGCCAAACCCCGTTGTTGCAAATAAGGTATTATTATCACAAGCTAAACCGGAAGCGCGGCTTTTTGTATCTTTAAATCCGCCGATATTAGCAGACAATATATTCTCCCATAACAATTTCCCGCTATCCAAATCAAATGCGGAAACTTTTCCTTTAGTATCCATAACAAAGACAGCGTCATTACCGACAACCGGAGCAGCTAAGAGTAAATCCCGCTTGTTAATGCCTTTGCCAAAACTTTGCGCCCATTTTTCTTTAAGTGTAAAACCTGCCTGCAAATTTCCGATAATATGCTGAGGATTAACCCCCGCCTGATTCCACGTCGCATTAACATAAGGAGCTGGTAAAGATTTAATTGTTTGATTATCAGTAGAAATCTGAGATAAACCATCATCAAGAACAGATACTCTGACACCCTCTGGAAGTTTTTTATCCTGAGCGCAAGCAACAAGACAAAGCGCCATGCCGCAAACATAAAAAGCTTTATTAAACCAACGCATAGAGAACTCCTAAAGTAACATTTAAACCAATTAATACCACGTTCTGTAGAGATAAATTAAAAAAGTTCATATTCGAGGTAGATATAATCAATTTTATCAACAATAAAAAGAAAGAAGCTCAAAATTTATTGAGCTTCATTGATAGAGGCCAACATATCATTAATTCTGGCTTTAAATTCATCGGATATATTACCATTGGCAAGCAATTCTTCATAGATTGTTTTAGCTTTATCCAAATCTTTATTTTGAATAGCTGACATCGCCAACAACTCCTTAGCCATCGGAGCCCAAGCGCCGCCTTTTTGAACAATCGGAGCTAAGATAGCTTCAATTTCGCCATAAGAAGACGAGTCGATTTTATAAGTAGCTAATTTAACGGCTGCAATCTCACGAATTTTATCGCTGGCTGATGCATCTTCGCTAATTTGTGTCAGAATCGCCAAAGCCTTATTCGTTTGGTTGTTATCAAGTAATATATTAGCAATTTGCAAGCGAGCAATATCTTTATACAAACCGGTTTCAGTGTGGACAATTCCTTCCAATTCGGCAATATTATTTTCGTAATCGGAGGAAACGGAAACAGCCTGAACATAACGAGCGTTTGTTTGCTCGGCCTTGCTAATCCGCCACTCGCCGATTTTTTCATAACCCACAGCCAAAGCCAAAACCAAAATAACGAATGTCAGAATATAACCACCATATTTATTGATAAGTTCCTTAAACTTTTCATTTCTAACTTCTTCATCAACTTCTTCAAAAAAAGCCTTTTCCGCATCTAAATTAAAATAAGGATTACCACTCCGGGCTGCATTTTTGCTTTTTTCACCATTACGTTTAATGTCTTTTGCCATGACTACATTCCCTCAGTTAAAACATATACTTTCCATTAATTTATCAAAGCCCTGCCTGAATCGCAACGAAAAAGTATCATTAATTACCAATTAATTTTCGAATCAGAAAATCTCTGACCCAAATCAAATCATTAACGGGAAGTCTGCTACCAAAGTTAATAACTTTATCATCGCTGATAATAGCTAAATTATAGCGGTCGATTGTCGGATTATAAGCCAACTCGATATTTTCGATTTTGTGGGTGTCAATACTTTCTTCAGCAACGGCAGAACCGAGCAACGTCGTAACAACGCGAACGGTATGGGTGTCTATAATAAGTTTATAAGAGTTAAAAAGTTTCATAGAAAAATAAATAATAGCCAACAACAAGAAAGCCCCGAAAATCCAATATTTAAGAGGGATTGCAGTTCCGATAATAGTTAAATAAACCCCGCCGGCTGTAAGCAGAAGAACCGAAAAAACAGCAACCAATAGAAAGAGAACACTAAAAATATCCCAATAGATTCCATTAGGTTCAATTGAAGTAGCCTTAAATTGTTCATCAACGATAACGGAAGCCGGAGCCGGAAATTTACCGCTTGCGATAAAAGGTAATTTCTGCTCTTTAGCCAATTCGCTTAAAGATTTATCGAGATCGGAGCATTCGCGTTGTATAAGCCCTCTGTCACCGACGCTAAGAGCGGGCAGATTAAACATTTTGGCGTAATTTTCCCAAATTTTCCGAATATTTTTATTTTTCATAGAGATATAAAGAGGGACAATTTTGTTGGGGTCTTTATGATATAAATCAATAACATATCGGCTTCTGTTAAAAAGTCCCGATTGCACAAAGAGGACTCTCAAGCGAACACCCATATAGTTCTCAATAGATTCGGTAAGCTGGTGTTTAATACCCAAAGCTGGTCGATAAATAATTGTAAAATTTTTACCATCGAAGAAGAATTTCTTGTACCGGATAAAAGAAAAGAAAGACGCGATAATAAGACCGATAGCAATCAAAATAACGATAAAAGAGAAAATTTCGACGACAATAAAAGATTGTCCGTCTACTTTTTCGGCGGTAATAAAGCTAAACAATTCAAAAACACCCAGACATAAAAGTAGCGTACCGAAAACCCAACCGAGAACAACCCAACCAAGTGAAGAACGATCCGTAATTGAAACGGGGGTTTTTTGCAGATTGAAATTAAGTTTCGAACTAAAATGGTCAGGTATATGAACAAACATAAACAGCTCCCTAAAAATGAATTACAGATATATTATATACCATTAAAAAAAATATTCATCTCTTTTTTTAGATTGGGTGCAGAAATGTTTAAAACTATTGCTTGTGTTTCTGATATTTTTTTTGTAGAAAAGAAAAAAAGAGAGGAACAATGATAAATGAAACTTGTCAGATATGTGGCGGTTGCCCTTTTCGAGAATTGGGGGAACAAGAATATCGCCAACGTAAACAAAAGGATTTTGAACAAACCATCGGTAATATAAAAGGGGCACATCCGGTTATAGAAAATACAATATATATCGGAGATGGAAACCGCCGCCGGGCAAAGATGGACTTTAAGCTAGTTAAAGGTAAATTGTGCTTGGGGTTTAATGAGAGTAAAAAGCACAATTTGGTCGATATGGAAAATTGTCCGATGCTGTTGCCGGAAATAAATGCATTGTTACCTGAGATTAAGAATTTTTTACAAGAATTTTGTTCTGTTGAGCAAACGATAAGCCCGATAAAAAAGAAAAAACAATTAAAATCTCAAGAACCGATTCGAGCCGGCTCAATACAAATGTTATATGCGGATAATGGGCTCGACATATTGTTAAAATTAAATAGCGAACCAACCTTAGAACATAGATTGTTGGTAGGAGAGTTTGTAAATAAAATTTCCGCCATATTGCGATTATCATGGATAATAGGAAATGGTCTGGCGGAAACGGTGGTGGAAAAAGTTTCACCGGAATTATGTATTTCCGGATATGCGGTGCCAATTCCCCAAGGTGTATTTTTACAAGCATCTAAAGCCTCAGAAACAGCTATGATAAATAAAGTCATGGAGTATATGGGAAATACAACAGGGAAAATTGCAGATTTGTTTTGTGGACTTGGAACATTTACCTATCCTCTGGCGAAAAATAAAAAGAATGAAATAATATCATGCGATTCTTCATCTGTATCCTTGCAAGGATTACGCAAAGCACTAAACAGCAATCAAATACAAAATGTGGAAATAGTAGAGCGTAATTTGTTTAAAAATCCGATGGATAAAGAAGATTTAAGAGGTATAAAGGCATTGGTAATAGATCCGCCTCGGGCAGGAGCTCATGAACAATGTCGTGTACTTGCGACTTTGTCCTCATCAGAACGTCCAGAAAAAATTGTGTTTGTATCATGCAATCCCAAAACGTTTGTGTATGATGCAACAACATTGATAGAAAGTGGTTATGAGTTTAAAAAAGTTGTGATGGTTGATCAATTTGTATATTCACTGCACCAAGAACTTATAGCTTTATTTGAAATTAATCACGAAAACAATTAAGGAGCTGAAACAATGATAGAAACAACTGTCCTTCAAAAAATGGCGAATACAATTCGTTTTTTAGCGGCAGATGCCATAAATAAATCAAATTCGGGACACCCAGGAATGCCGTTGGGAATGGCAGATGTAGCAACAGTTCTGTTTGGAGAGTACATAAAATTAAATCCGGAAGCTCCGAAGTGGTTTGATAGAGATAGATTTGTTTTATCTGCGGGGCATGGATCAATGTTGCTGTATTCTCTTTTGTACCTAACCGGATATAAAGATATAACCATTGATGATATAAAAGATTTCAGACAATTTGGTTCTAAAACAGCAGGCCATCCGGAATACGGACATTTAGAAGGAATAGACATGACTACCGGACCTTTGGGACAAGGTATTTCATCAGCGGTAGGTATGGCTCTGGCAGAAAGAATGATTAATGCAAAATATGGCGATAAACTTTGCCGTCACTATACCTATGTAATTGCCGGAGATGGTTGTTTGATGGAAGGGATATCGGAAGAGGCTGCGTCATTGGCCGGTCATTTAAAATTAAACAAATTAATCGTATTCTGGGATAATAACAATATCACGATTGACGGTACGGTAGATAAAGCAAGTTCTACAAATCAGTTGATGAGATTTGAAGCAATGGGCTGGAATACCATTAGCATTAATGGTCATGATTATCAAGAAATCAGACAAGCAATAGAACAAGCTCAAAAATCTGATAAGCCGACATTAATTGCATGCCGTACAACAATAGGTTTTGGTGCGCCGAATAAGGCAGGAACTTCAAAGTGCCATGGTTCTCCGCTTGGAGAAGAAGAAACAACGTTAATGCGTCAAAAATTGAATTGGTCATATGGACCGTTTGAAGTACCAGAAGATAGTTTACAAATATGGCGTAAAACCCAAAACAGAAACAAAGAAAGCTATGAGCAATGGGTAAAAGCCGCACAAGAAGCCGGTAAAGAATTTCATGATTTTATAGCAAATAAGTTACCGAGAGGTTGGAATGAAGCGTTAAAAACACTAAAGCAGCAAGCGATAGCCGAAAAAACTAAAGTAGCAACCAGAAAAGCGTCAGAAATGTGTTTAAAGGCAATAGTGCCACATGTACCTGAAATAGTAGGCGGCTCAGCGGATTTGGCTGCGTCAAATTTAACCTTTGTAGAAGGCTTAAAAACGGTAACGGCGAAAGACTATCACGGCAATAATATAATGTATGGTATCCGCGAACATGCAATGGGTGCAATAATGAATGGTATGGCACTGCATGGAGGAGTTATTCCTTACGGCGGAACATTCTTTGTATTTTCGGATTATTTGCGTCCGTCGATGAGATTAGCAGCCTTAATGGGAATACGGGTCATTTATGTATTAACCCACGATTCTATCGGCGTGGGCGAAGATGGTCCGACGCATCAGCCGATAGAGCACTTAGCCTCATATCGAGCAATGCCGAATATATTAACTTTCCGTCCGTGTGATGTAGTAGAAACGGCGGAAGCATGGGAAATAGCATTGGAGGAAGAACACCGACCGAGTATTTTGGCTTTATCGCGTCAAGGTTTGCCGCAATTGCGCAAATCGGCAGAAACAAATCAAACTTCTAAAGGTGCTTATATAATTTCCCCGGCACAAAAAGAAAGACAGGCAACCATAATAGCAACCGGCTCGGAAGTTTCGATTGCGGTCGAAGCGCAAAAGCAACTTTTAGCGGAAAATATAGATGTAGCGGTAGTATCCATGCCGTGTATGGAATTATTTGAAGAACAGAGTATGCATTATCAAATGGATGTTCTCGGAAACAAACCAGTTATCAGTATGGAAGCGGCTGCAACATTCGGATGGAATAGATTTGCACAAAGAACCATAGGAATTGATACATTTGGCGCCTCCGGTCCGGCGAAGGAACTGTATGAGCATTATGGATTGACGGCGGAAAATTTAGTTGAAGAATTAAAGCAACTTATCAAAAGAGTTTAGTTATAAAGAACAAAAGAGCGAGGTCTGTAACTTCGCTCTTTTTATACTGAAAAGCAATAGAAAAATAAGAAATAACATAAACATAGCTTCTTATATAAGTATAACATAAAATTGAGCCTATTTACTCCAAGCAGAACAAACTTTATCTCTCCAATCTGTCCGCTCCGGATAAAATATTGTTTAACAGCATTTCTAATCAAATTAGAAAGCAAACGGTATGTAAGAGCCGATTATCTAATACAATTCGAATAATAAGCCCAATAAGACTTTCTCAAGAAAAATAAAAACATAAAGCGGAAAATATTTTATTCAACATCAGCAACAGCTTTTAACGATAAATTCAACATTCGCCGTTAAAATACCATTAAAATCAACAAGAGTGAGAAAAGATGAAAAAAATCAGTATCGCCTGCATAATTGCCACAATCATAACCACCAGTTGCTCTTTGTTTAATCTGAACAAGGAAGAAAAATTTGTAAATCCGGTCTTTTATGAAAAAATGATTTCTGCATCGCATTCAAATTATGAAGTGCAATTAACCCCAACAAATATTTATATGGTCTCCAGTAAAGACTTTAAGTATAATTATACCTGCAAACTCATTAACAACCAAATGGATACAGTTAGTTTGGAATGTTTTAAATATAACTACAAAAATGAAAAAGAAGAGACACAAGTTTTCACATATACTCTAAAA
>CASFTO010000086.1 GCA_949297665.1 uncultured Alphaproteobacteria bacterium
GATTTGAATGACCCGTTTACGGGTAAATAGTAACAGATTGCGTCTGGCAGATTTGGGAGTACCCCGTTCAGGGGATGCCAGTGCTAAAGGCTTCTAGCCGCATATGAAGAACCACCCGTTTTACGGGTGGGTAGCTTTTTCGAAAAATTACTGCCCGCTGTTTATTTGCCGATAGATTGCAGAGCGGCTTTGCGAGCATGGATGAGTGTTGTGTCAAAAATTGGAAGTGAAACATCTTCTTGTTTAATCAGCAATCCTATTTCCGTACAACCGAGAATTATGGCCTCAACACCTGATTTTTGGAGTTTGTCTATAATTCTTAAATACGTTTCTTTAGAATTTGGAGAGATTATTCCGCGGCATAGTTCTTCATAAATGATATTATTAACGAAGAAAATGTCAACCGGACTTGGTATTGCAACTTCAATTCCTTGCTCAATAAGTACGTCTTTGTAAAAATCTTGAGTCATTGTGTATCGCGTTCCTAACAAACCGACTTTACGAATATTTTGCTCTTTTATGACCTCTGCGGTTGCTTCCGCAATATGGAGCAATGGTATACGGGTTTGCTGTTTAATGAACGGAACTACTTTGTGCATGGTGTTGGTACAGATGACAATAAAATCAGCTCCGGCTTTTTCCAACATTAGGGCAATTTTTGCTAGTATTTCTGCGCTTTTATGCCATGCTCCGATGGATTGAAGGTGTTCAATCTCAGCAAAGTTCACACTATAGAGCAGTATTTTTGCAGAGTGTAATCCGCCAAGTTCTTTTTTAATTGTTTCATTGATGATTTGATAGTAAGTTACGGTACTTTCCCAACTCATACCACCAATTAATCCGATTGTTTTTTGTTTTGTTTCCATAAGAACACTTTTTAAGGGTTATAATAATATAAAAATTATTGCTTTTGTAAGTCGCATTTTACTTTATATCCGAATTTTTGCAAGTTGTTTTTGCTAAAATAAAAAAGGCACCTGTGCAACAGATGCCTTTACTTTTGAACACTGTTTTTAAATTAAGCGTCTTCACCTGTTTCTTGGTTTACTCGTTTTGCTGAGAGCTTAATTTTGCCACGGTTGTCTGTCCCTAGGCATTTAACCCAAATTTTATCGCCTTCTTTGTAGAAGTCGCTGACAGAGGCAATGCGTTCATTCTTTACTTCGGAAATGTGTACCAAACCTTCGGTTGTTCCTAAGAAACGTACAAATGCGCCGAAGTCCATGATTTTGGTAATAACTCCATGGTAGTTTTTACCTTCTTCCGGAACAGCTACGATACCGTTAATGATGTCAATGGCTGCATCGGCATCTTCTTTATCTACGGCGGCTACATTTACGGTTCCATCATCGTCAATATCAATTTTTGTATTGGTCTTTTCAATGATTTCGCGAATAACTTTACCGCCGGTTCCGATAACTTCTCTAATCTTATCTACCGGAATTTTGATGGAGATAATGCGTGGAGCGCGTGGAGAAATTTCTTCTCTCGGTGCCGGTAATGCTTTGGCCATTTCTCCTAAGATATGAATTCTTCCTTCATGAGCTTGCGCTAAAGCGTTTTTCATAATTTCTTTGGTGATGGATGTAATCTTAATATCCATTTGCAAAGCGGTTACGCCGTCTTTAGTTCCGGCTACTTTGAAATCCATATCGCCAAGGTGATCTTCATCGCCTAAAATATCGGTTAAAATTGCAACTCTGCCATCATTTTCTTTGATTAAGCCCATAGCAATACCTGCTACCGGTTTTTTCAAAGGAACGCCTGCGTCCATCAATGACAATACAGAACCACATACGGTTGCCATAGATGAAGAACCATTTGATTCCATAATATCGGATACTACTCGTACTGTATATGGAAATTCACTCTTTTCTTTGGGCATCATTGGGTGAATGGCACGCCATGCCAATTTCCCGTGTCCGATTTCACGTCTTCCCGGCGAACCCAATCTACCACATTCACCAACCGAGAACGGTGGGAAGTTGTAGTTTAACATAAACTCTTGACGTTCTTCATCCATCAAGCCATCAATGATTTGCGCATCTTCGGCAGTTCCTAACGTGGTTACAACCAAGGCTTGAGTTTCTCCACGCGTAAATAGCGCAGAACCATGAGTTGTTGGTAAAACATTAACTTCGCAAGTAATCGGACGAACTGTTTTTGTATCACGGCCATCAATTCTCTTGCCGGTAGTTAATACTTTTTCTCTCATTACGGAGTGCATTAATTTTTCAATAGCATCTAATGAATAGCGAACTTCAAGTTCATTTTCCGGGTCAATTGTTGCATTTACTTCTGCGCTCAATTCACCTAAACGAGTTGCTCGCTTTTGTTTATCAACTTCATTGAAGGCTTCTTCATATTTGCTACGAAAGTCTTTTTCAATTCTTGCATATAATGCGTCAAACTCCGGTGGAAATACCGGAGCTTCCCATGCTTCTTTGCCGGCTTCTGCTTTTAATTCGTTGATTAATTTGATAACAGGTTGGAAGTTATCAAAGCCAAACATAACCGCATTTAACATTGTTTCTTCTGAAAGCTCGTTGGCTTCGGATTCAACCATTAAAACACCTTCTTCTGTTCCGGCAACGGTTAATTCCAAATCGGATTTTTTCAATTCTTCAACTGTTGGGTTCAAAACATATTCACCATTGATGTAGCCAACTTTTGCCGCACCAATCGGACCTAAGAACGGAATGCCGGAAATTGCTAATGCAGCAGACGCGGCTACCATGGCTAATATGTCAGAATCTGTCTTTTTATCGTGTGCGATTGTGGTACAAACGATTTGTACTTCATTTTTAAACGCATCAGGGAATAACGGACGAATCGGTCTGTCAATCAAGCGTGATACCAAAACTTCGTGCTCGGATGGTTTTCCTTCGCGTTTCATAAATCCTCCAGGGATTTTACCTGTGGCATAATATTTTTCTTGATAGTTAACAGTTAAAGGGAAAAAATCTTGATCAGCTTTAACTTCTTTGGCGGCAACAACCGTCGCAACAACGACTGTATCTCCATAACTTGCCCATACAGCTCCGGTTGCTTGTTTTGCTACTTTGCCTGTTTCTAATACTAATTTGCGTCCGCCCCATTCCATTTCTTTGCGGCACACATTCCAATTGACCATATTTTTTACCTTTCCTTCTAAAATTCCTCACCTAGTGTTATACCAGGATTTTTGCAAATAGCGGAGCCCCATTGCTCCGCTATTTGTTTCAAACATTACTTACGCAAATCTAATTTCTTAATCAATGTTTGATATCTTTCTTCACTTGTTTTTTTCAAGTGATCAAGCAAGTGACGACGACGGCTTACCATCTTCATCAAGCCTAAACGTGAGTGTAGGTCTTTTTGATGAGTGTTAAAATGTTCAATCAATGCGTTGATTCTGTGTGTCCAGATTGCAATTTGAACTTCAGGTGAACCGGTGTCGCCTGGTTTTGTACCATATTGTGCTATAATTTCTTGTTTCTTTTCGTTTGTAATCGACATCTATTTTTTCCTTTTTCTATATTTTTTTTATAAATTAAAGATTAAATACCCGAATCGGAACCAAAGTGTTATCCTTGTTTTCAACCAGGGCTATCAGCTTATTGTTATACATGGCGGCAGCTTTTCCTATAAACGGCGGAAACCGTTGTGCAGAAAGGCTTCTTCCATGCTTAAGCATCAGAGCTTCTTCTTCTGTTAAAGCGATATCCGTGATGTCGCACAGAAATGTTTCAACCGGAAGAACTGCCGAAACTCCTTGCCCCTTATACAATATATTTTTTAAATTTTCCAGTAAAATCGTATCAGAAATTTTGAAAATACCGTTTTGAGTGCGTCTTAGTGCGGTTAGATGTCCGCAAGTGTGCAACTTTTTGGCGATGTCGTGCCCCAGTGTTCGTACATAAGTTCCTTTGTTGCAAGTAACACAGAAGTCTGCTTCATTTTGTTGGGGACGATAATCGGTCATTTTTAATTCAAAAACCGTAATCTCTCTTTGGGGAATTTCAAAATCTGCTCCATTTCGTGCTAGTTCGTATGCTCGTTGTCCGTTGATGTGTATGGCGGAATATTTGGGCGGAATTTGTGTTATTTTTCCCATAAATTGAGGAAGTATTTGTTCTATTTCTTCTCTAGTCGGGATATGGTCAGATGTTTGAATTATTTCGCCTTCGGTGTCATCGGTGCTGGTGCTTTGACCGAATTTTAATGTGAATTCGTAAGTCTTGTTTCCTTCTTCAAGAAAAGGTATTAATTTTGTTGCTTCTCCGAATGCTAAAGGTAAAACTCCGGTGGCAAAGGGATCTAATGTTCCGATGTGTCCGGCTTTTTTGGCATGCAATTCATATTGAATTTTACGCAAAATTTGATTGGAGCTCATACCTTGCGGTTTATCTAATATAATCCAACCGTTGATGTTTTCAGTATATCGACTGCTCATATAAATAATTCCAATTGCTGGTTTTTGGTTAGATTTTTTAGTGCTTCCTTGATTATCGGTATGGAAACGGCTCGACCATAGGTCCAAGATATGTCATCAATTTCTTCTACTAATCTGGTTACGAAAGAAAAAGAACGTTCGGTGTGTTTTAAGATGTAATCCAATATTTCTTGTGTGATGATAATTTGGCGGTCGTTGAACAGCTTTGCGATTAATGCGGTAAGCATTTCGTCATTGGGTTGTTCTATTTCTATATTGGGAATAATGTTTAAACGCGAACGTAAATCCGGTAATTTTAACGGGATTTTGGATAACGGTTGCTCTGAAGTGAACAAAATGTAACGTTCGGGGCCGTTGTAGAAATTGTACAGGTGGAAAAACGCCTCTTCGTTGATGTTTGCATCCATATCTTCAATGACTAAATATGGATATTCGTTTGCAATCTTGTTAACGTTTTTCATGTTTAAGCTATGCGCATCCATTATTGGAATTTGTATCGGGCGTGGAAGTGATTGTTGAACTCGGTCTGTCCACATGTGTGCTAGATGTGATTTACCGCAGCTTTGGGGGCCAAAGATGCTTAAAGCGAAATGTTGCCAATATGGCCATAATTTAATCGCTTTATAGGCGGTTTCGTTGCATGAAGTTACCATAAAGTCTTCTTCGCTTAAATCATTGCGCGGTATAAACTTTAGTTTGTATTGTCCGGTTTTATCGTTGTAGCGATTATTCATTATGACTTTATGACCTCGTATACTTTTTGCGTTAAATCACTCAGACTAAATGGTTTGGGAATAAATGATAAATTGTCAATGTCGTTGAATTCTCCTTTTAAAATGTCTTCTGAGTAGCCGGAAGCTAAAATTATTTTAATATCCGGTAATATTTCTAATACTTGTTTGGAGAGTTCAATACCATTTTGACCGGGCATGACCATGTCAGTTATTAATAACTGGAAGTTTTTATCTTGTTCTAATGTTTCTAAGGCATTTTCCGCGGAACTGCAGCCTACGACATCATAGCCTTTTTTGCGTAAAGCTCGCAGAGCAAAGGTTCTGACGGAATTTTCATCGTCAACAAAAAGTATTCTCGTATTTTCAATATCTTCCGGCTTTTGGTGCGGATCCTCAACTGCTGATAAATTTAGCCCCAATATAACTTTCTCATTGTCCTTTTGTGGGGTGGAAATGGCTGTCGGAGTTAAAACGGCTCGTCCTCTTTTATCATTTAAAATTTTGTGTGAAGATGTATCTTCTGCTTTTTTGGCAGCGGTTTCTTCTGGATGGGCCGGCAGATAAATCGAAAAGGTGGTGCCAACATTTATGGTGCTTTTTACTTTTATGAATCCTTCCATTTGGCGAACAATGCCGTAAACCGTAGCCAGACCTAATCCTGTGCCGGAGCCAACAACATTTTGTTTGGTTGAGAAAAAGGGTTCAAATATTCGTGATAAATTCTCTAAAGGAATTCCGCATCCGGTATCTGTTACATCCATTCTTATGAAACTGCCGCTTTCTATCGTTTCTGCTCCAAAATGGTAGGGCTCAAGCAGCGTTTCTTTTTGCGTGGATATGGTTAATGTGCCTTTTTTGTTCATTGCATCTTTTGCGTTGACGCATAGATTTAATACAACTTGCAAAAATTGAACTTTGTCAACTTTGATGTAATCTAAATTTTCTCCATGTCGGAAATGTAGCTCAACCTGCTCTCCGACTGTTCGTTTTAATAACGGTGTATAATTGGTTAAAATGTCGGTTATGTTGCTTAATTCCGGTTGTAAAGGTTGTTTGCGGGAGAATTGCAACAATTGTTTCACTAATTCCGCTGCACAGTTGGCGTTTTGCTTGATTTGTATGATGTCGGCAAAGGAGGAATCCCCAATTTTATGTTTTTGCAGTAATAAATCACAAAAACCTATCATCGCAGTCAATAAATTGTTGAAATCATGCGCGATACCACCGGCTAATTGCCCCATGGCTTGCATCTTTTGGGCTTGGGCAAATTGGGTTTCCAAATTCTTTTGTTCGGTTGTGTCGATGCAGAATAAAACAATGCCTTTTATGTTCTCTTTGGTTTGAAGCGGTGAGGCAAATAGAGGACAGATATAAAGACGGAGAATCTTGTTTTTGTTTTTTTCTTTTAAGTTTAAATCAAAATAAGCCGGTTGAAGTTTGTCAGCTTCGGATAAAAATGTGGCGAGTTGCTTTTTTATCTTTCCGATGCTGTCTTCATCTAAATAGTTAGATAGGTAATTGTCCAAAAGTTGTGATGAAGATGTGATGCCCAGTATTTCTGTGAATTTTTGATTGATGCGTTTTATCACTAAATCCGTATCTAAAAGCATCATACCAAATGGCGAAAGGTTAAATATACTGTTGGCTTCTGATGACAGCTCTTCATAAGATAGTTTTAGACTGGTGTCGGTCGGAATGTCCCCAATAATTATTCCACGGGTTTGCAATTCATCGCCTTGTTTGAAACAATCTACTTTTACTAAATATTCGTGTAGTTTGTTGTTTTTGTCTTTGATGTAGGTCATATATTGTGTGCAGGTGCTGCTTAGATTTTGTTTGCCTTCGCTACTGATGGGGAGAAAATCGGTTATCTCTTTGCCGAGCAAATTTTCTTTTTCTATGTTTAATATGCGGCTTAGAGTGCGGTTGATATATTCTATTTTTCCTTTGGAGTTTAATATATATAATCCGAGAGGTATGAAGTTTAAAAAGTTGTAAAATGCTTTGCGTTCTTCTTGGAATAAATTGTCAAGAGTCTTTTCTGATGTGATGTTTTCTATGCTCCATAATAGATAAATATTGTATTTTAAATCAAATTTACTGGCTTCGTTTATTTCCTCGGATTGTTTGGGGCTTAAACTTATCGGACGCAAACTTACTCTGTACCATTCTTCTCCAGAAAAAATTGCCGTTGTGTCAAATTTTAATGCGATTTCTAAGGTGTCTTCTTTTAAATGTTGGGCGGAGGCGCTTAGCTGTTTTAGACGTTGAAGATTGCTTTCACTATTAACCAGATGCTTTTTTAAAAATTCTAATATGTCGCTGTCTTTTAGAAAATCTTTTGCAAGTTCGTTTTGTAAAATTGTTTTTCCTGAGGCATTTACGATAGTGTAACAAATTTTGCGGTTTTTTAATATCTCATTTGCCAAACCACCGTATAAAATTGCGGTTTCTCCAGATTGGAGAATCGTTATGGTCATGTAGATACTTAAAATTATAAAGATAAAAACGAGCAAAATTATCGGACGCAAAAAACTTGGATAAGCAAATAAAACACCAATGCTTATAACCATTGCCGTCAGCATGAAGACAAGTAATAATAAGCGTTCTTCCAATATTTTATCCGGACGAATGTTTTGCTCGTTTTTAAACATCAGTAAACCTCTATGAACGGCTTTATTATGTTATTATATCCGGTTGCTCTTTTCCGGTGAGCCGTGTAACGTTGGAGATTGCTCTTGAAACAGCACTTAGCTCTTTTAGCATCTCGTTCGGATCTTCATCAAGGTCTTGGGTGACATACCTTTCTATGTATGTTCTTAATGTCGCACCGTTTGTTCCGGTACCGGAGAGGCGGTATACAATGCGTGAGCCATCCGTGAAATGTACAATCAGACCGTTTTGCGTAGAGGTTTTATCTACCGGATCGTTGTATATGAAAGGATGTGCGTTTGATATAGTGAAATTGCCATATTGTTTTCCAGAAAGTTCAGGCAATCTCGCTTCCAATTCTGACATTAATTTATCGGCAATGTTTTGCTCGATACCTTCGAAATCGTTGCGCAAAAAGTAGCTACGACCATATTTTTGCCAATGCTCCAGTGCAATTTGCTTAACGGTTTTATGCGTGTTGGCTATAACACTTAGCCAGAACAAAACGGCCCATATGCCATCCTTTTCTCTAATGTGAGAGGCACCGGTTCCGAAACTTTCTTCGCCACAAAAACTGATTCTTTGCGAATCCATTAAGTTTACAAAGTATTTCCAACCGGTCGGAACTTCATAGAAACCGATTTTTAGTGTGTCGGCCACCCTTTTGACAGCCATTGAAGTTGCAGCAGATTTGGCTACGCCGTAAATTCCGTTCTTATAGGCCGGTATCATTTTGTAATTGTCTGTTAATATGGCCAAGCTATCACTAGGGCAGACAAAAAAGTGAGAGCCGAGAATCATATTTCGGTCACCGTCACCATCATTGGCAGCGGCAAAATCCGGGGCGCTGTCCGAGTACATTAAATCCACTAATGTTTTGGCATAAATTAAATTCGGATCCGGATGCAATCCGCCGAAATCTTCTTTGGGGACGGCATTGAGTACGGTTCCTTGCGGAGCGCCTAAAATTTCTTCGAAAATTTTTTTTGCATATGGTCCGGTTACTCCATTCATGGCATCAAAAACGAATCTGAAACCGGACGTCAATAAAGTGCGTAATTGTGCAAAATCAAAAATCCGTTGCATCATTTCGATATAATCTTGGAAAGGATTGATGATTTCAATTTCTGTTTCTTCACAACGGAACGTGCTAATTTGCGATAAATCTAAATCCGGAGAATTGGAAATTTTGTATTCGCTGATTTTTAATGTTTGCTCTAAAATGGCTTGACTTTCTTGCGGTTGGCATTGTCCACCCGTTGATGTCGAGTATTTTATTCCGAAGTCGCCGTTTTCTCCGCCGGGGTTGTGGGAAGCGGTCAAAATTAATCCGCCGTCCAGTTTGTTTTTTAAAATAATGCAAGAACCGGCAGGTGTTGATACCAGACCGTTTTGGGCTATGTAAAGTTTTTTGACTTTGTTGGCTGCAGCTATTTTTATGATTTTTTGTATGGCTGTTTTATTGTAATAGCGTCCGTCGCCACCTACTAAAAATGATTTGGTTTCGAGATTGGGGATTGTATTGAAAATGCTTTGTAAAAAGTTCTCGAGATAATGTGGGAGCATCGCAATTTGTGTTTTTTTGCGGAGCCCGGCTGTTCCCATTTTTTGGTCAGTATATGGTTTTGTTGCTATTGTTTCTATCATTTTGTTTCCTTTGAACTAAAGGGTTAAAAACTTTTGTTGTTACATTAGAATAAAATGCTTGGCTTGTAAAGATTATTTATTAGCTAAAAATAAATTCTGCAAGTTTTGTTATTTCTCTTTTGGCGCAAATGTCTTCGTATGTCAGCGTTTTCTCTAAAGATGGGGCGGTCCTATCTTGTGCGGAAATTCCTGAAGTGATGTTTTGATAGGCAAAACGGAAATTTAACGGCGGCGGGGTGCGGTATCCGTATAATCGGGATTTTTGTTTTAATTCTTCATATGTTTCTAAACGTGAAGTCGGGTATAAATTGTTTTGGCATACAATCCAATCTAAACTGTGATTGTGAAGCGATGCTATTTTCTTTTTTAGTTCCCAGACGCTGTTTATGTATGAAAGGTTGTTTTGGAATTGTTTTGCTGTGTTCTTGTTATGCTTTAATACGGTTATATAGGTTGATGCATCTTCGGCTAAATTATCATTCAGATTGCTTTCCGGTATTAGAATTGCATCGAATTCTCCAGACTTTTGAGAAAATTCCTCTCTTGATAATATGCTAGGCGAGGGGAGTTCAGGATGTTTTTGTTGTCTTGCTTTTATCATCTGTTTGAGTTTTGAATCCGGATTTAATAACAATGCTGTTTTTTGGCTGTTGTAGAGTAAAATTAAAGATAGTTCAAAACACAGTGTTTTGCGTCCTGAACCTTCTTCTCCATCGATGATTATGATGTGAGCTCTGTTTTCCGACATAATCGTTTAGTGCTGATAGTTTGCTCTGGTGTGGTTGTATGCTGTTTGTGTCTTGTTGCCTCGCAGAGAACTGTTTATGGCACTTTTTAGTTCTGCAATATTTATTCTTTCCGGATTTTCTTGCATATAATTGAGTGAGATTTCCATCATTTTAGAAATATCTTCATCTCTGTCTTTGACTTTTTTATGTCCTAATGTTACCGCGATTACTCTATATTTTCCTTGTTGGGCGGAGGTTAATATATTGAAACCAGAAGCAGCTGTGTATCCGGTCTTCATTCCGTCAGTTCCCAGCGAATCGTGTAAAAGGTAATTGTGGGTTTTATATGTTACGCCGTTGTATTGAAATTCGTTGAGTGAAAACAGATGGTAATATTGCGGGAAATGATGATATATGGCGGCACCCAGAATGGCTAAATCTTTGGCGGTTGTTTTTTGAGCGGAGTTAGGCAGGCCTGATGCATTTTTAAAAGTCGTTCGGTGCATGCCGAGTTGGCGAGCCGTTTGTGTCATTAATTTAGCAAATTCAGCTTCCGTTGGGCTTAATGCTTCCGCTAAAACGGTTGCACAATCATTGGCGGATTTTACGATTAGGGCTTGAATTAAAGTTTTTACGTCAATGTATGAACCTGCCGGTATCCCTAATTTTGACGGTGAGCGGGAGGCAGCTGTTGATGAGACTTTTAATTTATCGGTTAGTTTTAACTTTCCGGTTTCTAAAGCATTAAATGTTATATAAAGAGTCATTAATTTGGTTAATGATGCTGGGTAGCGTAGTTCTTCTGCTTTGTCGGCGTATAAAATGTTACCGCTTTTAGCATCGATAACTATTGAGGATGTTCCGCTGGCAGCGTGTGATGCTGTTGCTGTGCAACTTATGCAAAATAAAGCTAAACAGAAGATTTTTAATGCTTTCATTTTCAATTGAATCCTTTCCCTAATCTTGTAATGATGTATAATAAACTTTAAAAAGAAAATAAATTGTTAATTTTAGATTATTAACCAGTAAAAAATTTATATTTTTTCGCTTGACTTTATAGATATTTGTCTGTAAAAACTTTTGAGCAATACAATGGCGGACGTAGCTCAGTTGGTAGAGCCCCGGTTTGTGGTACCGGTTGTCGTGAGTTCGAGTCTCATCGTCCGCCCCAGATTAAAAAGGCGCTTCTTTGGAGGCGCCTTTTGTTGTAATTGGAAACTACCGGTTAGGTTGGTGGTTTTTTTGAGAGGAATTTTCTGCTTTGGTTAAAATGCAGGGTAATCCGTAATTTCCGGTTGCAAATTGGGCTGAACGGCGGAACTTATGTCTTGCAAAGGAATGGACTGTATATCAATTAATCTGTCGCCTGATTGATAAATCGTGTTTTCTATTTGATTTTTATAATCTAAAGGATTCATATCCTTAGGATTTACTTCCTCAGCTTGATTGACTAGCGGTGTTGGTGCATTTTGAGGTGCTGCTTGGATGGTTTCTGATGAAAAGGTGTTTGCGGAAGGTGTTTCTATGGACGATTGTTCGTTTGTGGGAGGAGCGGCTTGTTCGGCAGAGGCTGGTAATCCAAACGGATCTTGTATGTCTTGAGGTTGCTCTAC
>CASFTO010000087.1 GCA_949297665.1 uncultured Alphaproteobacteria bacterium
AAAATGCGTGGAATAAGCTGATATTTGAGCGGAACGGATTGATCAATTTTCATAATATAACGCAAAACCTCGGCTTTTTCAAACCGCCACACAGGAACAAGCATTTGCTTACCGATAGGAGAAACAACAAGGCGATACAAAACATCATTAACAACGACGAGAGAGGGCATGATATTCAAATCAACAAATCCAAACACGTCTTGCGGTACGATGTAAAAATCATTTTCTCCGTCATCATTGGTCTTAGGTAGGGCAACAAAATAAAACATAGCACCGGTTGATTTGTTTTGTGCTTGAGCAATCCATAAATTGTATTTTTGCCCTTCAGTAAAGACTTTTTTGTTGTTTTCAAACAGTAAGGTATGGTCACGAAGACAAGACACTTTTTTGAAGGCAATTTTGTTTTCCAAAACAGAATAGCTACGCTGAGCTTTAAAAGTTTTCAAAACTTCAGCTTCATTGAGATTAATAATTTTTTTCATAAAAATATAAATTAAAATGACATAATAAGAGATAATGTGTTTAAGAAGTATCACAATAAAAATAATTTTTCAATACTTTTTGTCTATTACTCTAGTAAAAAAAAAGTAACCCACCGGCTTAGCCGGTGGTTCTTCACAAGCGGGTGTAACCCTAACGGTGCCAGCGAACGCCTTAAGGGCGTATGACGGTCTGACGGGGCGAAGGTTACTTGCTACCCGTAAACGGGTCAAGATCCATAGTTAATTGACTTTGCTCTGCGTCTTCTTTAAGTTGATTTCGTATATACTCAGTAATTTTTTGAGTATTCTTCCCTGTGGTATCAACATAGTACCCTCGACACCAAAATTCCCTGTTGCGATATCGAAATTTTGCATTTCCCCACCGTTCATATATCGAGAGACTGCTTTTACCTTTGAGATAGCCCATTATTGAGCTTACCGAAAACTTAGGTGGAATCTCCAGTAACATATGAACGTGATCTGTACATACTTCCGCTTCTATTATTGTTACTCCTTTCCACCGACATAATTCTCTAAGAATTTGTCCTATTTCTAGACGACGTCCTCCGTAAAACGCCTTTCTTCTATACTTCGGTGCAAATACTACATGGTATTTACAATTCCATGTTGTGTGTGCTATTGTATGTGTGTTCATAAAAAAACTCCTTTGCTTTTTATTAGACAGTTGCCAGACCGTCACTTTATTTTAGCAAAGGAGTTTTTTATCTGTAAAGCTGTAAGCTCTTTGGAACTACCGGCCTAGCCGGTAGTTTTCTTGTTACAATAAAAGCACCCTACTGAGGGTGCTTGTTTATACCAGCTTCTAATCAATATTTTTAGCCAAACTTTCGCTCGAATTATAAGACGTTGTTTTTGATAAGCAAATTATCAGGTTGCGAATTGATTGTTGCAGTTTGCAATTTTTAATTTTTCCGAAAGCCATAAGCAATTCTATATTACTTTGCTTAAACAGTGGATCAGATTCTGGGTTGATTGCAACGGCTTCATTATTAATTCCATAAAGCCTGCGAGGACTATATTTATCAAGCTTTTCATCAA
>CASFTO010000088.1 GCA_949297665.1 uncultured Alphaproteobacteria bacterium
CCAAGAAACTGAAAGTCGGGGAAACCGCCGAAATACGCTGCCAGTTGGTGCGGAGCGGTCGCTACCAGCCGACCACCTACCAGATACGCTATTTCCAGCCTGACGGAAAGGGAAAGCTGGAAATGGACGACGGCACGGTGTTCCTGCCCAACGACCTGTACCCGCTGGAGAAAGAGACCTTCCGGCTCTACTACACCTCGGCATCGACCGACCAGCAGACGATTGACATCTATATCATCGACAGCTTCGGGCAGATGCAGCAGGTCTCGTTCAGTTTCAATAACGACAGTGGCGAAGGAAAAGAATAACTTTTTAGGTAAATTGGTTAATAAGCACCCTGCAAGACTTTGTTGGGTGCTTTATTTATGAGTAATTTTGTAGCCGATATATCATATTTTGAATTTATGGAAACAAAAGATAATTGGTTTGACAAACTTTTAATGAAGAAACGATTCTACATAATTATTACACTACTGTTTGTCGGTGTATTTGCTTATATTTTTAAGTGGCAGCATATTCTCCGTTTTTTTGATGATGAATACGTTGTTAATCATGAACTTCTTGGTACATATGGAGATTTCATAGGTGGTGTTTTGGGGACTATATTTGCACTCATAAGTACATTAATTTTAATCCGAACATTTAATCAGCAGCGAGCCGTAACAGAAAAGAATAAAGAACAAATAGAAAATCAACGATTTAATGATTTATTTTTCGAGTTATTAAGATTGTATCAATCTGAAATATCCGAATTATGCGGAACTATAAATAAAGAACGGGGCAATGAAGTGATAACCATAAATTATGATAACAAGGACTTTTTTGATTTTGAAAAAAGTCTTTTGCAAAGAGCATTTAAACCCACTACTTCTTATGAAGGAAATATTAAAGGCGCAATAAATTTATATATGTTGTTTTATATCAAGCATAGAACAAAAGTTGCAGCATGTTTTAGAACACTGTACCGAATATATGATTTGTTGGATAATGCAGAGTTGAAAGAAAAAATAAAAAAGAACTATCTCAAAATAATACGTGCTCAATTAACTGATAGCGAATTATTCTTTATTCGATATAACGGAATGACTTATTATGGAGATAATTTCACGAAGTATATAAACAAATACAATGTTCTTAAACATCTCCCTGCGTTTGATTTGTTAGAATTCAAAGATTGGTGGAAAGACCTAACTCAAATAGAGCGTACAGGGATTAATATTGTTTTTCATAATAGCACAAGACTTCTCAGACGCATATTATTAAAAAGAGATTCCGATATTGTATTTCGAGTTCCCGGAAAGAATCTAAAATATGGGTTTGAGATAAAAACTAAAAGTAATTATGAGGTTGAGATAACATTACAAATTGACAACTCCAAGAAAAATGATGTTATGGAATATATTGGCTTTGAAAAATTCTCAAATAAAAGAATACAGGCTTTATTAGATTGTTATCTTAAAGAAACTTTCTTATATTCTAATTTTGGGAAGTTCAACAGGAAGCTGGATTTAGAATTTTATTCTAATCCTATTGTCACTAATGGTAATATCTGCATCATCAATAGTGGGGTTAGAAATACACAAGGTCAGGCATTGAAAATAAAGTGATTTGTTAAAGGCTTCTTTGCTACTTTTCTTTCCCGGCACTCACGGAAGAAAGTAGCGGCGGCAAGAATGCCGCCGTTCTCCATCAACTGATTTTAAGGCTCTTTACGTGTACATGTTTCTCTAACCACACCTTAACCTGTTCAAGGTTGTATTCGCACGTTATGACCGCTGTATGGTCGTTTATGGCTACAAACCGGACACTTTCA
>CASFTO010000089.1 GCA_949297665.1 uncultured Alphaproteobacteria bacterium
AATTACGATATAGAAAAAGCAGAGCGCGGGATTGTTTATATTGATGAAATTGATAAAATCACGCGTAAAACGGACGGCCCATCAATTACCAGAGATGTATCCGGAGAAGGTGTTCAACAAGCCTTATTAAAGATTATTGAAGGCACGGTTGCAAATATTCCGCCTCAAGGTGGAAGAAAGCACCCGCAACAAGAATTTTTACATGTGGATACGACAAATATTCTGTTTATATGCGGTGGTGCGTTTGCAGGTCTTGAAAAGATTATCGGTCGCCGCGGACAAGAAACATCGATAGGTTTCGGGGCGCAAATTAAAGATGCCGAAGAAAAAACCTTAGGAGAAATCTATAAACAAGTCCAACCGGAAGATTTATTGAAATATGGTTTAATACCGGAATTCATTGGCCGTTTACCGGTAATAGCGACTTTGGATGATTTAAATGAAGAAGCCTTGATAAAAGTTTTAACAGAACCGAAGAATGCGTTAATCAAGCAATATAAGACATTATTTGACATGGAAGATGTAAAGTTGACCATAACGGATGATGCGTTGGTTGCGATAGCTAAAAAAGCAATAGAACGCAAGACCGGAGCGAGAGGTTTACGCGCCATAATGGAAGAAAATCTGTTAGATATAATGTACAATATTCCGGACAAGAAAGATGTAACGGAGATTGTCATTGATACGGATGTTATCAATAATGGAGCAGAACCCAATTACATCCGAAAGAAACACAAAAAAAGCGCATAAGTAGAAAAACTGATAAAAAATCCTCAGAGAATGGGGATTTTTTTTATAACCAATATATGACAGCATAAATAACTATCTAAATCTCTTAACACCGTTTGCGATTCGCATGATGGTGAAACTTGCATTTTGTTCTGCAGGAAAATCAGTCGTTTTGCACTCACGCTCTGTTTGATAAAGAAGGGATAGCGCGTTCATAATGCGACTTCGGTTCCAAACTTTCAGCTGCGAAATAAATGCATTTTTTCTAAAAAACATCAGCGGTGGCCGTAAAGCAAAAACAACCTTATCGGCAGTTTCGCCTTTTTCCATTTTAACGGCACAATCCAAAAGTTTCATAAAATGATAGCTAATTGAGCGAACGAGAGCAACAGGCTGCTCTCCTTCAAAAATTAATCTGTTGTAGGATGCAATAGCTTTTTCGGTCTGTCCGAGAGCAACAAAATAACATAAATCTTCTTGAGAAGATGCGGAAGTGTCACTAATAACTGTTAAAATATCTTTGAGTTCAATATTTTTTTTGCTTCCCATATAGGTAATTAACTTATCAAGCTCATTGGCGCTGATTTTTCGGTCATTTGATAGGCGTGAGCACAAAAGTTGAAAAGAGCTATTATCAATAGAAAATCCGTTCTTGCTGATAAATTTAGAAGCAAAAGCCGTAATATCTTCATCTCTATCATCATAACAACCGATTCCATAAAAGCAATCATCGTCTTTAGCCAGAAGCGCCAAAGAATCTTTTGTTTTAAGAGCCGTAGATGTAGCAATAAGTAATGTATCAGAAGGGCTTGACGCAAAAAGTTCTTTAAGAGTTTTAGTTAGTAAATTTGTTGCATCTTTGACGACAACAACTCTGCGCCCCCCCATAAGCGACTGTGCATTAAATTCAGCATATAAAGCACCGACATCAGCGGTAATGTCAGACATATCTAAATAACTGACATGAAAAGCATCATAAACATCCGGAGATATGGCTTTAATAAACTGTTGCATCAAGGTAGCAATCATGCCTTCATTAGAGCCATAAATAACCACCCCGCGAATATTATGCGGAAGAGATTTAACAAGACCGTCAACCTGTTCCGGTTTAATATTCATTCGGATTACCTCGATTAGTCAGGGTAGAGTGGAAATAAGCACCTAAACGTAAGGATATATCATTGGCAATAATTTTAGCCGCATTTTTTTCGACTTTCTTCTGAGCAAAAGTGGTAGAATACGGGTCGCGCAAAATATCATAACCGGTATAAGCAACACTGTTGCCATTGATTAACGTTTTATGCTCAGCATTTTTAAGCACATAAGAAACTTTATAAATCACTTTTTTTCGAGTAGCTGTAATATCATTACGAAGAGCTTGATCAATTTCTTGTTTACTGATTTTGGTCACACTCAAAATATATTTAGCATTTTTAGGTTCACCTCTTGGTGTGAGCTTATCTAACAAATCATTACGAATAAGTTGTCCGATTCTGTCTTGTATGAGTTCGACTTTAACACTCGCCATTTCATCTTTGACACTGGTATCAAATTTCCCGTCATAATACCACTGACTAGAGGAAGTTCTTTCCACATACAAGGGCTCAAATCCGCAAGCAGCAGTAAACAAAAGAGCCGTTAATGCTAAAATATTTTTATATTTACAATACAATGTTCACAATCCTATTAGGTACAACAATGATTTTTCTGGGCGCTGCATCGGCCAATTGCTTTGCAACATTATCCAAAGATTTAGCTGTTGCAATAACTTTTTCCTGATCACAATCTCTTTCAACTTCAATTGTTCCGCGCATTTTACCATTAATTTGAACCGCTATGGTAACGGTATTTTCTTTAGCCAATTCTGGATTACCCTTAGGCCAATTTTCCGTAACGATAAGAGTTTCATGTCCCAAACGCGCCCACATTTCTTCGGCAATATGCGGAGAGAAAGGAGAAACAAGTTTCAATAAGGTTTCATACATTTCGCCAGGGATTTCGGGTAAAGAAGCCATATAATTAACATAGGTCATTAAAGAAGAAACAGCGGTATTAAATTTCATCTGATCAATACGTTCAGTAACTTCAATAATGCATTTATGCATAACTTGTAAATCTTTTGCGGAAGGAGAAACCTTAGTAACTTTTGCAAACAAAGCAAAAATTTTATTAACAAAACGATAAACGCCGTTCAAACTTTCATCAGACCACATAGCAACCTGATCAAATGGCCCGATAAACATTTCGTACATTCTAAAAGCATCGGCGCCATAAGCATCAATAACCTCGTCAGGGTTTACCACGTTTCCGCGAGATTTGGACATTTTTTCGCCGTCTTCAGCCAGAATCATACCATGAGAAGTCCGTTTATTATAAGGCTCACTAGTTGGAACATAGCCACAATCATACAAGAATTTGTGCCAGAAACGAGAATACAACAGGTGTAAAGTTGTGTGTTCCATACCACCGTTATACCAATCGACATTCATCCAATAATTCAGAGCCTCTTTGGATGCGAATTCTTTGTCGTTGTGCGGGTCGCAATATCTTAAGAAATACCAAGAAGAACCAGCCCAGTTCGGCATAACATCTGTTTCTCGTTTAGCCGGAGCCCCGCATTTCGGGCAAGTTGTATTAACCCAATCGGTAGCTTTTGCCAAAGGTGAATCACCATTATCATTAGGCTGAAAATCAGAAATATCCGGCAAAGTCAAAGGAAGTTCACTTTCAGGAATTGGCTGCCAACCGCAATGTTCGCAATAAACCATAGGAATTGGCTCGCCCCAATAACGTTGGCGAGAAAATACCCAGTCACGCAATTTGAAGTTTACTTTTGCATCACCGAAACCATGCTCTTTGGCATAATCAATAGCAGCTTTAATCCCATCTTCCTTACCCATTCCATTTAAGAAATCAGAATTAATATGAGCGCCATCTTCTTCAAAAGCTTTTTCAGAAATATCTCCGCCCTCTAAAACTTGAACAATAGGAAGATTAAATTTCTTTGCAAAATCATAGTCACGTTGGTCGTGTGCCGGAACCGCCATAATAGCTCCGGTACCATAACCGGTTAAAACGTAGTCAGATATAAAGATAGGAATAAGCTGACCGTTAAATGGATTCTTAGCTTTAATACCAATTAATTCAACACCTGTTTTTGAGTCATCAGCAGTACGTTGCAAATCAGACTTTTTAGAAGTTTCGGCAACATATGCCACAATTTCATTCCAGTTATCAAATTTTTCGGCCAATTCTTTAATATATTGATGTTCCGGAGCCATAACCATATAAGTAACACCAAAAGCGGTATCCGGACGAGTTGTAAATACTTTCAGCTTACGTCCCAAAGAATTTCCGTCATTATCTGTAATATCAAAATCAAGTTCAGCCCCGTAAGAACGACCAATCCAGTTAATTTGTTGAGATTTAACTCTGTCAATAAAATCAAGTTTATCTAAATCATCAATCAATCTGTCGGCATATTTGGTAATAGCCAACATCCATTGCTCTTTATCGCGTCGAACAACTTCAGCGCCACAACGTTCACAATGTCCATTAACAACTTCCTCATTAGCTAAACCAACTTTACAAGAAGGGCACCAGTTAATGGCAATTTTAGATTTGTAAGCCAACCCTTTTTCATAAAACTTTAAGAACATCCATTGTGTCCATTTATAATATTCCGGATCACAAGTGTTAAAGCACCTATCCCAGTCAAAAGACAAGCCGATAGATTTAAGTTGTCTGGTAAAGTTAGCAATATTTGCTTTGGTAGATATTGCCGGATGAATACCTGTTTTGACCGCATAGTTTTCAGCAGGCAAACCAAAAGCATCAAACCCCATCGGGTACAAAACATTAAATCCTTCCATACGCTTTTTACGAGCAATAACATCAAGAGCGGTATAAGAACGAGGGTGCCCTACATGCAGCCCAGCTCCAGATGGATAAGGAAATTCAACTAAAGCATAAAATTTAGGCTTTTCGTGATTAATTTCGACTTTATAGGCTTTTTCATCTTCCCAAATTTTCTGCCATTTACTTTCAATAGATTTGAAATTGTATCTTTCTTCTAATTCCCAAT
Organism: uncultured Alphaproteobacteria bacterium; assembly: GCA_949297665.1. GTDB lineage: Bacteria > Pseudomonadota > Alphaproteobacteria > RF32 > CAG-239 > CAG-267. The sequence continues at coordinate 4,814 of CASFTO010000089.1, forward strand.
CTTTTTTCCACTCTTCAAAAGAAGATTTACCATTATATCTGGCATTTTCGACCATAACTAAAATCCTTATCTTAAAGTTTTACCTCAATAAATTAAGCACAATTTAGCATAATGAAAAAAAAATACAACGCTATTTTAAAAATTTTTAAACCAAACCTGAATGAATAAAGGATTACCTATTAAGTAATTTCTGGTAAGCGACTTTTTCATTAGCAACAACCTGATCGTTAAAACGTTGCAAGAACCAATCAATATCATCACCGCTTTCTTTGATCATTTCATAAAAACGTTTTCTGTATTCGATGACCAGACTAACGCCGGATATTTCGACATCAACCGCTTGAATACGATTTTGTGTTCCGCGAATAAGTTTAAATTTAACCGGAATAATCTGAGGTTCAACTTTAATGCCTTGCATATTTTCAAAAACTTTACTCGGGTCAACAGAGCAATTAACGGTAGCAAAACTCTTGTGTTCGATGATATTATCAATAGAAAAATCGACCGAAGAGGCATCAAAATTCAAGTTAAACTGTTTATAGAGGGTAAGGGCATATCTCTGAAAAAGATTAGTATACTGAACCAACTGTTCAGGAGTCATTTGCTTTGCATATTTCCCGATAACAAATTTCGAGATATAATCTAGATTAACATCTTCATTAAGCATCATATCAAGTTTAGCGTACTTTGCGGCAAGATTAGATTCGGCAAGAGCTTGTATCAATTCCTGCCCCTTGGTATTTGCCCACTGGCGAGCCTCTTGGCTGCTTACGGCAACAGAAGAGGCTTGAGCAGTTGAAACCGAAAGCCATAAAGCCAATAAAACAAATTTAAAGATGCGCATCATTAATTTTCCTCAATTACCTACAGAATATTTTACCAATGAAGATTTAAAATTTACTAAATTATTTAAGAACGGCTAAATTTTCAAAAGGTGTTTTCTTGTATAATTCCCAAACCAATTCCGGAATAAAAACTTGTGAATATCGACTTTCCCCATAAGAACGATAAGCGCGCAAATCCGGATAGTTTTGTACATAAATAAATTTCGGGCGATACTTGATGATGAATTGATTAACGTCGGGCTTCTGCGAAATGTTATATTCAGCTTCCATAATCGGCAGCAGCATATCTAAGCCGAACCAATAATAGCTGACATCTTTGCGATAGATATTAAAATTTTTATCATAACCATTCATCAGATAATCATCGGACGTAGAATTTTTATGAACATAATCGGCTAAAAGGTAATGTTTAAAACTATTATGCTTGATAGAAGTTGCATCAACGGTATTAAAAAGCAGTCCTAAATTTAAGAAAACGAGAACAATTAAAATAAGACTGATAATCTTGTGCTTAGGAAAAACATGAGTGATAAACGGAGAAAAAACTAACGCCGTAAACATCACTAACAAAGTGTAATAGTTGGGGTGTGGCGCAAAATAAAAATTCCGCATTAAAAGTTCTGCTGTAAAAAGCAAAAATGTAATTTTAAAATAAAGGTTCTGCTTACGAAAAGCGTATACGCCATAAATCAAAACAAGCCCGTAAAAACTAAGAAAGAGGTTACCGAGCCAAAAAGCCCCTCTGTCAAAATAAGCAAGCATTGCCTGATTAAAGTGGAGGTTAAGTTCGAAATATTGTGGAAGAGTATTATTCAAAAGCAAAAAGAAGATAAAACCGAACGCAAGAAATATAGCCGGAAGAGCTGCTAGAGTTATATGTTTAAAAGAAATCTTTTTACAAAAAAGCAGATACAGCAAAATAACTTCAACGGCAATCAAAAGCAAAGATATTTTCTGTAAGAACAACGCCGAAAATGTAAAACCTAAAAAAGAAAAAATAAGTAGTTTAAGTTGTTTTTTGCGGAGATAATCAAAAAGATAATATAGCCCGATAATAAAGCAGCAGTTCATAAAGTTATCGGGGCGAAATTGGCTGAAATTATAAATGGTAATGATGTTGCCGAAAGTTAAAACAATCGCAAACCAAGCACCCATTCGAGAGGTAAAAAATAAAGCTGTTTTGTAAATAAAAAACAAGGTTAAGAGAGAAACACCAAAACTGACACCACGCATAACATAAAAAATAATTGCGTTGTCATAGAAAAGACTGACAATCGGCGCACTGATATACCAAAGCAGCGGGTTATGGTGTTCAAAAAAATCTCTGTAAGGAACTTGCCCGATACTAACGAGCCAAGAAGCGTGCAAATGTTCAAACTCATCAACAATTTGAAAACCGGAAAAAACAAAAGCATAAAGCACAACTAAGAGTGCAACGCATGAAAAAATCTTAAAAATGCGAACAACCGACTTTTCATCAAAATCAGTAAGTTCGGTATTAATTATTTTTTTGAAAGAAGAGGGGATAGAAATCCCCCCCTCCAAGAAGATATTATTTTTTTTCTTCATGATAATCCGCTTCAGTATTGATAGACCAAATTTCTTCACGAGAGTCGCACTCACCTAAAATAAAATCAACGGTTTTCATAGCCGCCAGAGTGGAGTGGTCCATGTTGTTATAACGGTGCATACCGTTACGCCCGACTAAGAAAAGGTTATCAATACCATTAACAAAAGTTTTGATTTCATCAAAACGGTCATAAGAACCGAAATAAGCCGGATAAGCCTTTTTGACACGATGAGTATAAGCATCTAAGACATCATCTTTATCAAAGATACCGATTCGAGATGCCTCTTCAATAGCAAACTGAATAAATGTTTCATCATCATCGGTCCAAATTTTATCTTTTTCATTACAAAAATACTCAAGTCCGATCCAAACCGTATCTTTAAAATCTTTCACCATATAAGGGCTCCAGTTATTAAAGATTTGCAAGCGTCCGAGTTTAACATCACGTTCTTGAATATAAATCCAAGTATCGGGAACAATATTGCCGACGGTTTTGAAGTGTGTCGTATTTTTGAGTTTTAATTTTTTCAAAAGAATACCGACAGTTCTAAAATCGCGATACATCAGACCTTCTGCAACTTTTTTAACTTTAGTCGGAATATCTGTCATCGATTCGATTAAATCTTTCACTGGCATTGTCGAGATAAAAATATCTCCTTCAAAGACTTTAAGTTTGCCACGTTCATCAATCGCCTCAACCGCTGTAATTTGGTTACCTTTCTTGACGATACGAATAACTTTATGACGGCGTAAAATTTTACCGCCTTTTTCTTCAACTAAATTGGCTACCGATTGCCACAAATGTCCCGGACCAAATTTAGGATAAAAGAAACTGTCGATAAAGCTGGTTTCAACTGCTCCGCCTTTTTTACCGAATAAATCCTTAAACATTTGTTTTAAAACTTTAAGGATGGATATGCCTTTGATTCTTTGCGCTCCCCATTCTGCGGAAATTTTAGAGCAATCAATACCCCATAGTTTTTCGGTGTAGTCTTTAAAGAAAGTAAGGTAGAGTTCTCGTCCGAAACGATTTATCATAAAATCTTCCAAAGATTTTTCATCTTTAATCGGGAAAATAAGAACTTTAAGATATGAGCATCCGATTTTAAACATGCGCCACAAACCAAGCCCTTTGATAGTATCGAAGTTTAGGCTGACCGGATAGCTGAAAAACGTTTTCAAATAAAAAATACGCGAAAGTCTATGTCTTTTGAGCATAACCCTATCTGTCTTTTCGGGATCGGGAGCATCGGGAAGAGAAGAAAGTTCCACTTCACGATCCAACATAATATCATCAACAGAAGGTTTTCCTTGCTGAGGTAAAATGCTGAGCCACCAATTCATTACTCTGTCAGATTTAGAAAAAAAGCGATGTCCGCCCATATCGATTTTGTTATTTTTATAATCCAAAGTTGCGCTTATTCCGCCAACAAAATCATTTTCTTCCAGAATAATCGGCTCAATATCTGAGCGAGTTAGCATTTCGTATGCGGTAGTCAAACCGGCCGGACCAGCCCCGATGATGATAGCTTTTCTTTTCATATCTCTCTCCTTTTTGCGATATATAAACTATATACGGCAAAACTAAATATTTTACAATGGTGTCAGTATAAGGTGTTAATATTAAGAAAATTTAAAAAAGCCCCAAAGAAACATCAATAAAGTCAAAAAAAGAGGGCTCTAAACAGAACCCTCTCGAATATAAAAGTTATATCCTTAGAATAAAACTTTCAAATGAGCACCAGCTGTATAGGCGTAATCAAGATTCTTGTCATAAGAACCATCAATACGGTAGCTACCATAAATACCAACAGCTATATTTTCTTTTACATAGTAGTCAGCAGCAACCTCTGCCCACAAATCATTATAGCTTCCTTCATAAAGATTATTGCCGCCATCAGTACTGAAGTTATAGCGTAAACCTAAATCAAGAGCATATTTGCCGAAATATTTATGAGCACCAATTTTAACAGATTGGTCTAAATCTCTGTCACCATCATCAATATTGCCGGAGATGATGTAAGAAGCATAAGGCGTCAAACCATTGCCCATATCATAACCGAGCTTGATTTCGCCATCCAATCTCTTGTACCAGTGATTTGGAGCTTCACTACCATACCAAGATTGAGGTTCATAAGTCATATAATTTGCGGCAACTTGGAACAAAACTTTATCGCAGTTAGTGTTATATTTTGCGCCGATACGATATGCAAAGTTGTGGTCGTTATTATATTCGCCTTGAGTATCAAACATGTTAGCGATTGTACCGTTAATGCTGAACTTGTCTGTAATACCATATTCTAATGTTTCAGCTGCATAATATCCTTCTGCAACACCTTGATCGTGTTTTCCTTTAGCACGATAATAACCAACATTGGTATCAGAAACAATCTGACCTTTATTCGGTGTAAAGAAAGGGTTTGTAATATCTGCAGCCATAGCTTGGGAACTAAAGAGTACCGCAGCTGTTGCTAATAACATAGTTCTGTAGTTCATGATAAACTCCTTTATCTAGTTTCGGAATATAACACTAAGTGTTATGCCTAAAGTCTATAGAGAAATTAGTAAAAAACAAGTAAAATAATATACCTTTCGTATAAAATAATGTTTCGGAGTATTTCAAAAGATATATAACTGAACACCAAGGAATTGCCTAGATAATAAAAAGGAGAGCAGAATTTAATCCGCTCTCCATAATCTAAAGATGAAGAGTTAAATTACTTTTTCATAACAACAACACCCGGAAGTTCTTTACCTTCCATCCATTCCAAGAATGCACCGCCGGCTGTTGAAATGTAAGTAAATTTATTGGCAACACCGGCATTTTCAAGAGCAGAAACGGTATCACCGCCACCTGCAACGGAAGTCAATTTACCGCTTTGAGTTAATTCAGCAGCATGTTGAGCAACTTTGTTTGTTGCATTATCAAAAGGCTTCATTTCAAAAACGCCGAGAGGACCATTCCAAACAAGTGTTTTGCATTCATCTAATTTAGCATTGATAGCGGCAATAGTCTTTTCGCCAACGTCTAACAAACTCCATCCTTCAGCAGGAATGTTTGCTAATTCAACAGTTTTGTGTTCAGCCATTGGTTTGAATTCTTTAGAAACAACAACATCTTGTGGCAAAATAATTTCGCAGTTGTTTGCTTTAGCGGTAGCCATAATTTCTTTAGCGGTATCAAGCATATCCATTTGAACCAAAGAGTTTGCTTCGTTAATAGTGTCAATACCGTTGGCTTTCATAAAGGTATGAGCCATACCGCCGGAGATAACAAGTTTGTTAACTTTTTTAACCAAGTTATTCAACAAATCTAATTTTGTAGAAACTTTGGAACCGCCAACGATAGCAATAAGCGGACGAACAGGATTGTTCAAACCGGTAGAAAGAGCATTAACTTCTTCTTCCATGAGCAAACCCATAGCAGAAGGAAGTTGTTGAGCTGCGGCAACCATAGAGGCATGAGCACGGTGAGCTGTAGAGAAAGCGTCAGAAACATAAACATCAGCCGGTTTAACTAATTCTTTTGCAAAAGCTTCGTCGCCTTTCTTTTCTTCATTATAGAAACGAAGATTTTCAAGCAAAAGAACTTCATCTTGTTGCATATTTTTAACAGCATCTTCAACTTTTTCACCAATGCAGTCATCAACAAAAACAACATGTTTGCCAAGAGCTTTTTCCAAATCTTTAACGATATGGGATAAAGAGTTTTTCATATCGCCTTTGCCTTCAGGTCTACCAAAGTGAGAAATAACAACAACTTTTGCACCTTGGCTCATCAATGTTTTTATTGTAGGAACAGTTCTATCAATACGAGCTGTATTTGTAACGTTAAAATTTTCATCCATAGGAACGTTCAGGTCAGCTCTCAACATAACAACTTTACCGTTAAGGTCGCCTAAATCTTTAATTGTTCTGTATTCTGTCATATAAAATCCCTCAAAATAAAAATATTCCCGCCATCACAAACCTTTTGTGTTACAAAGCACATAAAAGTTCAAAGACGGCGGGAAGTAAAATTATTAACCGTTTACTTTAGCCATATGAGCAACGAGGTCTAATACTTTGTTAGAATAACCCCATTCGTTGTCGTACCAGCTAACAACTTTAACGAAAGTCGGAGTAAGTTGGATACCTGCTTTAGCGTCAAAGATAGAAGTACGAGCGTCGCCCAAGAAGTCAGAAGAAACAACTTGATCTTCAGTGTAACCCAAAATACCTTTGAGTTCGCCTTCGGAAGCTTTCTTCATAGCAGCGCAAATTTCTTCATAAGTAGCAGGTTTTGCCAAGTTAGCTGTCAAGTCAACAACAGAAACATCCAAAGTAGGAACGCGGAAAGACATACCTGTCAATTTGCCGTTCAAAGCAGGAATAACTTTACCAACAGCTTTTGCAGCACCGGTAGAAGAAGGAATGATGTTACCAGAAGCAGCACGACCACCTCTCCAGTCTTTCATAGACGGACCATCAACAGTTTTTTGAGTAGCTGTTGTAGAGTGAACAGTAGTCATCAAACCATCGGTAATACCAAAAGCATCATTCAATACTTTAGCAATAGGAGCCAAGCAGTTTGTTGTGCAAGAAGCGTTTGATACAAATTGAGTACCTTTAACATAAGAGTCTGTGTTAACGCCGCAAACGAACATAGGAGTATCGTCTTTAGAAGGTGCAGACATAACAACATATTTAGCACCAGCGTCAATGTGACCTTGAGCTTTTTCTTTTGTTAAGAAAAGACCTGTAGATTCAACAACATATTCAGCGCCAACTTCATCCCATTTCAAGTCTGCCGGATTCTTTTCGGCAGTAACGCGGATAGCTTTACCGTTAACAACGAGCTTACCGTCTTTAACTTCAATAGTACCATCGAACTGACCGTGCATAGTATCATATCTGAGCATATAAGCCATATATTCAACATCAATCAAATCGTTAATACCAACGATTTCAATATCATTTCTTTTCTGTGCAGCACGGAATACCAGACGACCGATACGTCCAAAACCGTTAATACCGACGCGAATAGTCATATTATTATCCTTCCAAAATTTATTTGATGTGCGGCAGCCCCGCACGGCATATATCATAAAATCGAGCATAACTTAACACCAATTCTGCATTTTTCAAGAAAAATTTTAAAAACCAAAAGGTTATCCCTATAAGTTATCCCCAAGATTTAAATAAAAAGAAAGAGATAGGATTTGAAAAGGAGATATAAAAAAAAACTGAAAATGGCGATAAAACCATTTTCAGTCGAAAGATAAAATACTAAAGGCTATGGTTCCTTGGCTAAACCATTGAAAAAGCGAATCAAATTAGGATTTGTTAGTTTTTGAGGATCTTTACCTTCTTTAATAAGAAGAGCTTTAGCCTTTTCAGTTAATTTTACATTAGAAGCATCAGCGGTTGTTTCGGCAGCTTTTTTAGAAACCTTACTAGCAACACGCTCTTTAGCACCTTCCACTGCTGCTTCACTAGCAGATGCAGCCGGAGCCTCATCAGTAACAGTAACTTTGACATTATCAACTTTAGCACCTGTTAAGGATGTCGGATCAACACCAGCAACAGCCTTAATCTTTTCATCAACGCCATTACCCTTATACAAAGTTGCGGAAATATCTAAATTTTCATCAGGAACATATGTGTGATAATTAACATTACCTTGCTTGCTAACAATTTTCATAGGTTCAGGCGAAGTGTTCCAAATTTTCTTAAAGAAACGAGCAAATTTATTACCGGAAGGTTGCGTGGTACGAATATCACCGGAAACTTCTTGAACATTATAAGTCCCGGCTTCACCGCAATCGTTAGCTTGGAAATATTTTACCATTTTATTGGTTGTTCCCGTAACGCCGTCAATAGTACCATTTTCATTAACTTTATCAATAATAGCTTTGATTTGTTCAGATTCGGTTAAAGTAACTGTATCTTTACATTCGCCTTTTAGGTATTCAATCATTGTTGAAATTTCTTTAGAAAACGCACCATGTTGATCATTAGACCAAGCTGTCATTTGCTGAACGGAATATAAAGCCTGCGCTTTACTTAAACCTTCAAACATACCGCCTTTTGCGCGCATATCATCTGTAATTCTGTTCATATAATCTTCAAATGCATTTTCGCCGAATTTGTCTTTGAAGAACGTTTCCATGCGATGATATTGTTGTTCAGTTAATCCTGTATTCATATATCCGCCACGTTCAGGAACATTGTCTGCGGCGGGAGTACCGATTTCAACATCAGCGGAGTTCGGAATAATAGTTTCCTGAACATCACCATTGGCAACAGCGTCAGCAACAACTGTATTATTATCGGACGAAGGTAAAGGAACAGTTGTTTCGGTACTTGTGGAAGATACTTTTTCCATATCAGGATTTCTCGTTTCCGTAAAGCTATCATCACCGTCGCCAACAACTGTATTATTATCGGACGAAGGTAAAGGAACAGTTGTTTCGGTACTTGTGGAAGATACTTTTTCCATATCAGGATTTCTCGTTTCCGTAAAGCTATCATCATCACCGTCGCCGTTAGAACCGGTATCAACCGTAACCGTAACATTATCTGTAGGAGTTTTTGCCGCTTCAACCGGATTAACATTGCCAACCTTTGTGGAGTTAGGATCTCCCACACCGTTTCCTTTATTCAGAGTTGCAGATAAATCGGTATTATCATTAGGGTTATATGTATATACTGTTGTATTGCCTTGTTCATTTACAATGGTATATTTAGTTTCCTGTGATACAGGTTGCTTAACAGTTTCGTTGACGACAACATTTTCTTCGCATCCGCAATTAACTTTTTCAACATGACGGACAGCATCTTCCCCACAATTAACATCACGTCCGGTAACACGAACACATTCGCTACCATTAACATCACGAATAGCACCGTTAGACATGACATCATTTAAGGATTTAGTATCTTCTGCAGTTAACATAATGCGCTCTTCACCGTCGCAATTAAAGAATGAATCCATACGTTTAATAACTTCTTGATGTTGAGGTAAATTCCAGGAAGACAAACGTTCATATTCAAACAAAACCTGTTCACGAGTTTTGCCGGCAAAAATACCACCGTCTTTAAGCATATCATCGGTAATTTTTTGGTAAAAACTATTATATTTAGCTTCGCTTCCCCAAAAACTCTGCAATCTGGTCCATTGTTTTTCGGTAATCCCCATATTTTCTTCCCAATTTTCGGGAACATTGATTTTAACCGATGTTTCTGGCGCAGCTTGCACGACATGCTCTTGCACGGAATTAGTGATTTTAGCCGTTTGAGCAGCCAAAGTGTCTGTTTTTTCAGTATTAAAATCAAGAGATGGAGGTAAACCACCATTAACTTTGGGAGCTCTAACCAAATCTTCAGCATGTTCTCCGCAAGATGCTAAAACGTATGTCATAACAGCGGCAGATACAACAGCAGCACCTTTACCCCACCAATTACCATCTTTTTCTTTTAATTTCTTAACGGCATTAGTTAAGCTATTTGTTGTATAAACGGCTGTGCTGGACAAAGATTGAAAACTCTTTTGAACAAGAGCGCCGGCTCCAAGACTGGCAGTTGCACCTGCAGCACCTAAACCAAGCAATCCTGCCGCGCATCCCCAACCTGCCTCTTTGTAATAATCTTTTGTACCGACAACTTGGTTTGCAGATTGTTTTAATCTCTTAAAGAAGCTCATTTTAGGCGTTTTTTCATCGTTTTTAGCCAAACGTTGAGCTTTTCTGGCATGTGTTACAATCGGCCACACCCAAGCAGACGTTGCTTTATAAGCCCCATAAGCAATGACGGCGGTTCCGAGCCACGGAGCGGAAACAGCGGTGGCCCCGACTAAAACGCCGGTAGCCGCTAAATCTGTTGCAATTTTAGGAGCTCTGTCACGAATATTAGCCATAAATTCATAACGTTGCCCCCAAACAACTTTAGCTTTAGAAACAAAAGCATCTTTAAATTTATGTGTCAAAACAGATACTTTAGAATAACATTCTTTAGCCTGCCCTGAAGATTTTTTTGCTAATTTAGACAATTTCTTAGCAAATTTATTTGTTTTAGCTTCCGATTCGGCGCAAGCAGCCATAACTGAGCTGGAAGAAATTTTGATTTCACGGTTAAAACTAATAGCTTTTTGAACTTTCGCCAGCATAGAAGCAGCTTGTTTTGCAAAGAAATTTCTATTATTTGATTTTACGGCTTCTGTGGCTTGAGGTACTTCATTTTCAACCTGAGCAGAGGTTCTTAAATGAGCCAAAGTCCCCAAGAAAGAACTTTTAACAGCGGCAAAGATACGACTTTTCTTTTTCTTAGAATCTAACTGGCTGAATTCTTTATTACCGGTTTCTTCGCGCCAAGTATCAAGTTTAGCCTTTTCGAACAACATTTCAAAATGAGCATGTCGTTCATCACCTTCAAGTTCAAAGCGTTCCTGAGTTTCGGGATTAATATCATAAATCGGTGTATTTTTCTCAGCTTCTTGAATTTCTTTATCAGCAAAGAATGAGTTTTTAAATTGCTCATTATCAAACTCATCTTTAATAAAAGAAGCGTTATCAAAAGTTTCTTCGGCATTAGCCGTAATAGCTTCTTCCTGAGCTTGTTTTTCGGCAAAGCGACGTTGTGCGGCGCGAGCTTTTTCTAATTCCTGAGCAAAGCGAGCATCGTCGGCACGCACCAATTCCAAAGCCTTTTGAAAAGTTTTGTCATCAGCATCAACATAACCGCCTGCAATTTCATAAGCAGTATCTAAATCCATGCTGTCAAAAGCATTAGTCATCGTATTTATCTCCAAAAAAGACCATTATTTACAGGCAGTATATACTAGTATTTTAATTATTTCAACAACTTTTTGTCGATTTTAAATAATTTTTTAAAAAATTGTCAAAAGTAAAGGAAAAGTAAAGAAAAAAGTGGTTGCCAAAATAAATAAGCGGGATTATAACCGTGAAAAACGGATAAAGGAAAGAAGAATGCGTGTAGATTTATTTGATTTTGAATTAGACAAAGAGTTGATAGCGAAAGAGCCGGCGAACCCAAGAGATGCATCACGTTTAATGGATGTGACTCAAGACGATAAAATTATAGATCGTCATTTTTACGATTTACCGGATATATTGCAAAAAGGAGATGTATTGGTATTCAATGACACCAAAGTAATACCGGCACGACTTTATGGGCGCCGAGGAGAAGCTGAAGTTGAAGTAACATTATATCACCCCGAAAATGGGCAAACATGGTGGGCATTTATTAAAAATTCCAAGCGATTGCATCCTGAAGACATCATAACATTCTATACGTCAGAAATAAGTTATGAACAATCTGATTTTAAGGCAAAAGTTCTGGAAAAGCACGGAGAAGATGGTGTTTTGCTGGAATTTCTTTGTTTGGTGGATGATTTATCAAAGAAATTGGAAATATATGGTTTAATGCCGCTTCCGCCATATATAAAGAGAGAGAAACCGTTATCAGGATTATGGAATAGATATAACGATAAAGAAAATTATCAAACAGTGTATGCAAAATATGCAGGAGCGGTAGCCGCCCCGACCGCCGGTTTACATTTTACGGATAATGTTTTAAGAAGATTGGAAGAAAAGGGAATAACCAAAGTCTTTTTGACACTGCATGTCGGTGCCGGAACATTTTTACCCGTTAAAACAGAAGATACCAAAGACCATAAGATGCACGCGGAATATGGTATAATAACTAAAGACGCCTGTGATATAATCAATAAAGCAAAAGCGGAAGGACGAAGGATTATTGCCGTTGGGACGACATCGGTACGGTTATTGGAAAGTGCCGGAGATGATAAAGGTGTTTTACATCCGTTTAATGGAGAAACATCCATTTTCATAACTCCGGGATATAAATTTAAAATGATAGACGGAATAATTACGAATTTCCATTTACCGAAATCGACATTATTTATGCTAATATGCGCGATAGCCGGAACAGAAAGAATGAAAGCGGCTTATGCGCATGCGATTAAAGAAAAATATCGTTTTTATTCCTACGGAGATAGTTCAATTTTAAAATGTGTAAATAAAATTTAACTATTTTCAAATAAACTACGCAACATTAAAGAAATCCAAATGAATATAACGGAATATTTGCCGGAGAACTGTGTTGTTAGAATTTGAACTGGAAAAAATTGCAAAGTTTAATAAAGGAGCATGGTTGCCGATTTTTCTTATCGGCGCCTTTTTCGTATATTTTTTCTCTGTATCCGATTTTTCAGAAGAGAATTATCAGACAATACATGCTTCTTTTATTGGTAGTATATTCCTAACCATGGTCATAATGGGTAGTTTTAAGGTATTGAGCTCTGTCGTTCAGGCATCCGTTATCTATGTAAGTTATTTGGTAATAAATAGCCTAAGGTACACTTACGGAGAAGATTATGTATTTTCTTCGGGGTATAATATATGGAGCGCCTTAATATTACCGAATTTGGCTTTGGCATATTTTATATTTAGTAAACAACGTTACTATAAGTATTGGAGCCTTTTTTATATTTTTTTGTTTCTCCAGACAGCTTTGATTGAAAAGTTGCAAAATCATAGTATTGATGCAGATTCGTACTATTTCTATAAACATATAGGCATGTTTAACTATCCGGCTCTTTGTATATCTATATTGTGCATTATAGCTCTTCTTATACACTATATCGGAAAAGGTAAAAGATTAGGCGCCACAACTTTATTCACAACCATAGCAGTATTTATGGGAATATATTACTCAGATAATTTATTAGCATTTAGTTTGTTTTTTCTAGGGGCTGGGCTCATTCTTTTGATTTCATCAATAGATTATGTTCTATATATTAGAAGACGTGATGAAGAGTTGGATATAGATAATTATAAGGAATACAGCAGAGTTGCAGATAGTAAATATCCACTTAAGTATAGTATATCTTTAATGTACATTGATGAATACGAACGGCTAAAAAAGCGTTTCGGTTATAGAAAAATGCTTTTGTTGAAAAAAATGTTTTTAGAACGCATCAGAAGTGTAAATGCGGATGTCATGATATATAACTACAAACCAGATGCGTTAATTTTGGCGTTTACGAATATGAATGCGACGGAAAGTTTCGAGAAGGCTGAAAATATTCGTAGAAGTATTGCAAAATCTATTTTTGTATTTAATGAAAATAACAATTTACAACTAACCGTATCACAATGCATTAGCGAGAAAAAAAGAAGTGACGCCAATTCCATGGCGGTATTGGTTCGTGCAGAAGAAAACTTGCAAAAGGCATGCAAATTTACACGCAATATCACAATTAAAGCCTAAAAACTAAGCGTGTTGAGTTTTAATAGCGCGATGTAAAATATAAATCCCTAAAAATAGAAACGGAAGAGAAAGTAACTGCCCCATTGTAACTCCTCCGAATAAAAAACCAATTTGTTGATCTGGTTCTCTAAAGAATTCAACAACAATTCTGGAGAAAGCATAAAAAATCAAGAAAATGGAAGATATAATTCCCGTATGATTTCTAACAAAGGATTTTTTCCATAAAACATTAAGAACGATAAACATCATGACACCTTCCAGCATAGCTTCATACAGCTGAGAGGGGTGTCTCGGTAAATATCCACCTTCGGGAAATTTAACAGCCCAAGGAACAGTGGTAACTCTTCCCCATAATTCATCGTTTACAAAATTTGCCAATCGTCCTAAAAAAATTCCGATAGGAACATATAAAGCTACCATGTCGGTTATTTTAAGAAACGGAAATTGATATTTTTTTGCAAAAAGATACAAACTGAGAATAACACCGATAATACCGCCGTGAAAAGACATTCCCCCATGCCACAAAGCGAAAATCTCTTGAGGATTTCTCCAAAAATATCCGTCCCCATAGCAACAAACATATCCCAAACGACCACCCAAAATGATACCCAGAGTAACATAAAAGACTAAGTCATCAAGCTGTTCATCAGTGATTCCTAAGCTGTATTTTTTGATATTCCTTTTAGTTAACAACCATGCTGAAACGATTCCGACAAGATAAGCTAAAGCATACCAACGCAATGAAAAAGAACCGATGGAAAAGATAACGGGAGATACGTTGGGGAAATCAAAATACATGGCATAACTCCGAATATGAAATAACCTCTGCGAACACTTAAATTTATATTAATAAAAAAATATAATCCACATAAAAAAGCAAAAAAAAAATAAATTTAAACTAAGTATATGATAAAAGGCAATTTGTAAAAAAGAAAAAGGTTACTGATTTCTTAAATAAGTGGAAAACTATAGATTATGGTTGTTTTAAGGAAGGGGTAGCGTAAAAAATAAAAACACGAATGCGGCAACAAAAGAGGAAAAAGCGGTGATAAATTTAGCAATAGAAGAAGATTTATATAACCCGATAGATACGATAGAAGGGATATTTTCTCGAGATAAAGTTTCATACGACCGCCGAAAAGATAATGAACTGGTTGCCGAAGTTCAAGGCAAATGGGATAATATGCTGGTATTTTTTGCCTATGAAGAACATTTACGCTGTGTTCATATTTCATGTTTATTGAATATAGAAACATCAAATGTAGACAGAGCGAAGATGTTTGAGTTATTGGCAATGTTAAATGAGAATTTATGGTTAGGCCATTTTGCCTATTGGAGTGAACAGAAGATGCCGATATTTAAGCATTCACTGATTTTGCAGGACAATGAAGAATTGTTTTCACATAAAATAAGCAAAATAATTGAATTGTCCATAATGGAATGTGAACGAGTATATCCGATATTCAACGCCGTCATGCGCCAGAATATCGAACCGTCGCAAGCACTATATACCAGTGCGATGATAATGTAAGTTACAAGAATTTTAAGGCGTGTAAAATATAAAAAATAGCCCCAAGTTGAATAAATATGGTAGCAAAAAAAGTTGCCATATAAGATTTTTTCTTTCTTTTATGATGAAAGAAATTCTGTCCGATGATAGCGCCGATTGTCCCTCCGAGCAACTCCAACGTATGCAATTGAACTTCAGGAATGCGCCATTCACCTTTTTGCGCACACTTTTTATCTCTGCCATAAGCAATAAATGTAAAAAAATTAATCAAGGGCAAGTGAAAAAGAACAAACAGCATAATAGCCGCTTTTGAGAAAGGTTTGACGAGCCACCCCAGTTGACTTTCGCAATAATAAGCAATTAAAATCATTGTTGTAGCGTAAAGAATGAAGAACGTATTTTTTTGTACTGCTCTAAATAAGAATAAAAAAGCAAATATAAAAGAAGCGAAAGTAATAGTCATAACACCTCCGTTTAAGCATTAACGATAAAGGGAAGTAACACAAAAAAATGCAAAAGTAAATCATAAACTTAAGAAAATTTTAATTGCTTGGCGTTAAAAGTATAAACAATAATAATTTAGTAGGAGATGCCCAATGAGAAGAATAATAAGTATCATAACCTGTACGATGCTGGCAGCGTGTTCGCACAACGACAACCAGTGGGAAGAGGTAGAGAATGTTACATTTGATGAAACGGTTTATGAAGACCAAGCCCCAATGATAGAACCAATGCCAATGGTACCGGCGTCTGTAGCGCCGGCACCGATAGCGGCTCCGGCTCCGGTAATAGTAAAACCGGAACCGGTATATGTACCTGCGCCGCAACCGGTATATGATTGTCCATGTGCGGAAGTAGCTCAACCCTGCTATCAACCAACATGTATGCCGTCTTGCGGATGTCAGCAGATGCCGATGCCACAGCCGAAAGTAACAACAACCAAGAAGATAATTACGACCACCACCACGCTGGAAGAGCCTTGCGGTAAAGAAGTTTGCGAACCGGTAGTAACCACGCATGAAGAAATTATTCCGGCCGAAGTTAGTTATACTGGTTATGGTGCGGCAACACCCCAAAATGCACCGACAGGAGATATGGTTGAAGTAACTGTGAAACAAAATCCGTATCATTCGGAAGTTGTTGGGATGAAATCATCACAAGCCAAAGTAGATGCGACAGCTATTTCGAAATATTCACCGGAAGCATACATTGTTGTTGCAACCCGTGCGACTAATCGTATGTTACAAGACACATCAGCAATTTATGACAGTGGCAAAACCAGAACGATATATATCAAAGATACCCAACTATTAAGCTCTGATTTACCATACGGCAGTCATCGCTTAAAAGGTGCTACCAAGGATATTATAAGTGGTTCCAAAACCTACGAAGTAGTCAATAATATCAATAACGCGGATTTTATCGTAGACACCTCAGCAGATTGGTATGTGGCACCGGATAATACCACACCGGCTTTACAATATAAATTAGCGATGTTTGATAAAAGCGGTAAAAAAGTAAATGAATGGGTAGAGATTATCAGACAAGTACAAGAATAGTATGAAGATGAAATCTTTATTAATAAAGCTGTCTGTTTTAGTAATACTGATAAATTTAATCGGTTCAGCTAGGGCAGACAGTTTTTTTGTGGAAGTAAACGGAACAGCTTGTTCAAAAATAAATGAAGAACAAACCCGTTCGGAAATTCGATACAAAGCATATGACAAAGCAGTTTTAATGGCCGTAAAAAAATGTCCTGAAGTTAAGGCCGTTGCGCAGGATATGGATGACCACGCATATAATATTTTGGCTTACAGAATAGCAGATAAAGCCTTAAACGACATAACCGTAATAACCGTGCAGGATGATAATGAGAAAATATGTCTGGAGATAAGCGGAAAATTAGCCAAAGAAAAAATAGCAGAAATTGCCTCATTAGAAAAGTTACCGTCATTTAAGGAAGACAGTGTAGCTCGAATTGCCGAAAAAATTAATACGGTATTGCCAAAGTCCATATATGAAACCGATAGTACACGACCTCTACTATATATAAAAGAAACAGAATACTACAATGGTAAAACATCATCAAATTACACAGCCAAAATAGCAGAACAATTGAGTTTTGAACCACAAGTTCTGGTTACGGAAAGTCGAGAGTTAGCAGATTATTTTCTTATTCCGAAATTAATTTTATCTAAAATAGAGCCTATAAACGAAACCAATAGTCGATACAGCATGTCGGTTATGATAGAATTGAGAAAGAACGACGGTACATTAGTCGATTCGGAAACGCAAAATCGCTACATTATCATAAGTAAAGGACAAGACACACAAGAAATCGCCCATAAACTAATAGAAAAATTACTTGAAGACGGAATAAATGCGTTATCGGGAAAATTAAATAGTTTGTTAAAAGAATAACTATTTTGAAAGCCAAAAAGTACATGGCCCGTCATTAACCAAATGAACTTTCATATCCGCTTGAAAGATGCCGGTTTGCGGTGCAATATCATTATTTTCTAACAATTGAAGAAAATATTGATACATATCGTTTGCCTTTCCGGGAAGCTCTGCATTATCAAATCCCGGGCGGTTACCGCGAGAAAGGTCTGCGGCAAGAGTAAATTGCGAAACAACAAGAATATCCCCATGAATATCTTTAACTGACAAATTCATTTTTCCGTTAACATCTTCAAAAATGCGTAGATTCGTAAGTTTATGAGCTAAAAATTCTGCTTGTTGTTTTGTATCTCCTTTTTCAACACCCAAAAAAACAAGCATACCCTTTTGAATATGTCCGACAATCTGTTGATTAACTTCAACATGAGCGCTTAACACTCTCTGAACTAGCAATTTCATAGTTAAAAACTCCGAATCGATTAATTAGAATAAAACATATAAGCAAACCCGATAGCAGCCAAAATTCCGGCTAAATCTGACAAGAGTGCGTATTTAAGAGCATATCTGGTTTTAGAAATATTAATAGCGCCGAAGTAAACCGTCAAGACGTAAAAAGTAGTTTCGGTAGAACCCTGAATAACAGAAGAAGCAAAGGATGCAAAGCTGTCAGGACCGAAAGTCTGCATCGTTTCAATCATCATAGCGCGTGCACCGCTGCCGGACAAAGGTTTCATAAAAGCGGTAGGAAGAGCATCGGCAAACTGGGTATCAATATGCAAGCAAGAACAAAGAGTTTTAATTCCATCAACAATAATATCCAAAATACCGGAAGCTCTAAAAACGCCGATAGCAACAAGCATAGCCAGTAGGTAAGGTAAAATATTAAAGGCGATGGAAAAGCCTTCTTTAGCACCATCAACAAAAACTTCATAACATTTAACTTTATGTTTAAGAGAAATATAAATGACCGAACCTAACAGTAGAATAAGAATAATATTACCAAGCGCGGATGAAAGAGCCAATCTCTGAGCAGGAGCTAAATTAAGTAAGATAAGCACAAGAGAGGTTATAAATAAAACAAAACCGCCTAACCATTTTAATAAAGTCCTATCTGCAAGATTAATTTTTTGCCGCATTGCCACCAGTAAAAAACCAGTAAGTGTAGAAACAGACGTAGCCAATAAAATCGGAATAAAGACATCCGTTGGATGAGTTGCCCCCATCTGGGCACGATACATAAAAATCGTAATAGGGATAAGAGTTACGGAAGATGCGTTAAGTATCATAAACAGAATTTGCGCATCACTGGCAACATCTTTTGAAGTATTGTGCTCTTGGAGTTGCTTCATAGCTTTTAGCCCCATAGGGGTAGCAGCATTATCTAATCCTAAAAAATTTGCAGCCATATTAAGAACAACTGTGGAAATAGCCGGACTGTTAGCCGGAACATCTTTCATAAGCACTTTGAAAAGGGGAGTAAGTTTTTGAGAAATTTTTTCAGCGATATGAGCATTTTCAATGAGTTTTAGGATTCCCAGCCAAAAGCTCAAAATACCGATAAGTCCGATAGAAATTTCAACAGCGCTTTGCGCGTTTTGAAAAATAGCATTGGTGATTTGAGAAAAAATATCATAATTTTGCAAAAAAAACAGCTGATACAAAGCGATAACAATCGCAGATAAAAACATTCCCGCCCATAAAATATTAATCATAATTCCCCACTTAGCAAATATTTAAGATATGAGCTCATAATATAAAGAAAAGTTTAAAAAATCGCCAAAGGAAGTGAACTATGTCGAAACAATGGAAATACATGACAACGCCGGAATATATTGAGACTCAAAATAAGTTTAATCAATATTATACAGAAAAAGTTTTACCGATATTGCAAAGCGTAGAAAAAACAAGAAAGCGCTATTTTTATATCTTTATGCTGATAATAATTGCCCTCATTGTTTGGATAGGTTTTATAGCAACAAACATTCAAGACGTTATAAGTGGCTCCTCACAAACGCAAGGACATGGATTTTATGGGCTTTTAGGATGCCTGGCAATATTAGTTTTATGCTGGCCGATGTTAAGTTACTATCGCCGTAGCAAAGAAAGTATGTTGCCAATTTTAGCAGAATTTTTTGGAGAATTTTCTTATTTGTATAATTCGGAATTACCATTGGATTTAATGGATGAATCAATGCTGTTTCGTGATAAAGGTGTAATGCGTGGTGAAGATTGTTTTAGCGGAACATATCAAAATGTTGCTGTGCAAATTATGGAATACCATCGTTTTAAGCAAGAGAAAAGATATAACGAAGAATATCAAAGAAGAGAAAAAGTATATGTTTCCAAAGATAGAGGTTTAATTTTTTATGCGGAGATGAACAAGTCTTTTGAAGGAAAAACTGTGGTAGTTAAAGACAAAGGCTGGCTAAATATAATTACCAAGTATCAAAATTTACAGCGAGTAGGGCTCGAATCACCTGAATTTGAAAAAAAATTTGAAGTATATTCAGATAATCAGATAGAAGCACGTTATATTTTAACCCCTGTTATGTTGGAATACATGGAGAAGCTGCAAGACACATTTTCAAAAATTGAGTTTAGTTTTTTCAGACAACACGTGATGATAAAAATAGAAACAAAGAAAAATACATTTGAATGTTCAAATTTCTTTCGTTCTGTAATCAATAAAAAAAGGATAGCTCAAAATTTTGATGAGCTATACCTTTTATTTTCTATCATAACAACACTACGCCTAAATCAAAAGCAAGTGCAAATGCAAATTAATTAAAGTTGCTGATTAAGCTCTTTAATTGTTTTGAGCGCTTCGTCATAAAGCACTTTATTTTCGCGTATAGAAAGGCGAATATTGGATTTAGCCAATTCTTCATTAGTGCCGCAATCATAACGTTCTGCATTAGTTACGACGCCTCTGAGAGGACAACCTTGCTGAGCAGCCAAATTAATAGCATCAGTCAGGTTAATTTCACCATTAGAACCTTTAGTAACCATAGGTAACAAATCAAGAATAAGGTTAGGTAAGACATACGGTCCCATACTTGCAAAATCAGAATCAATCTCTTCAATTTTAGGTTTTTCGACAACACCTTTTGCTAAAATAACATTATTGTCACATTGTACCCCTTTTAAGACGCCATAACGAGAAAGTTGATCTCTCGGAAATTTGATAACATTTTCGACCATACCGCCAAAACGTTCATAAACATCAAGTAATTGCGAAAGAATACCTTGTCCCGGACAAACATAGACATCATCAACCCACATAACCATAAAATCGCGTTTACCGATAATATCTTTTGCGCAAAGAATAGCATGGCCATTACCTTTAGGCTCATCTTGGCAGGCAAAAGAAAACCTCATACCGGCAGGAACGGTTCTTTTAAGAGCTTCCCATAGCTCCAGTTTATCACTTCTTAATAATTTTTCTTCAAGTTTTTTATTTGGAGAGAAATAATGTTCATACATACTTCTGCAAGTATCATCACTATAAATAAAGATAACTTCCTTAACTCCCGCTTCAGCGCAAGCATCAACAGCGTATTGAATAATAGGTAAATTATTTAAGCATAAAAAACCTTTATGCATAGCTTTTGTTGCCGGCAGATTTCTGGTAGATAATCCAGCAACGGGAAGAACAACAACTTCTGGTCTTGCAAACATAACAATCTCCTAGCATATTTCTAAATATAGAGCAAAGTAAACCGAAATACACAGAGAATCAATTATAAAAGATAAATTAACAACAAACGAACTTAATCGGTTAAAGAAAGCGTTTTTGTAACATTACCGGAAAAATCTAAGCGGTGAGAAGAATTAGCCGCGAATAAATACTGAGGTTCAGTTTGAGGCAGTACGGACGGTTGTACATTTTTAAGCATTTCTTTGCCGACGGTTCCGCTAAATTGAGGAAAATCTACGCTTTTATTTTGTAAAACATAGCGATTATTAGTAGCAGAAATAATCTCCTTAGGCGAATTAACAGCAATAAGAGCGTCCTCTGTTACCATATTATTAGGGGAAGATTCCGAAGCTAATTGAGGACGAGGCAAAGCGTCAATTAATAGATGTGTATTATAAGAAGCATCATTATCATCTTTAAGGGCGTCATTAACATATTCGGAAAATTTATCAATCTGTTCAGAAGATAACGGAGCTAAAGAATTATTATGGGAAGCCGCAGCGACTTTTTTAAATTTAGATTTATGAGCAGCAAACAAGTTTGGTTCAAATGAACTCGAATTTTCAACTTCTTTTCCGATATTCATGGCAACAACAGGATTGGTTTTAAGAGAAGAAGGCATTTTATCTTGTTTGGTTGTTACCAATTCATTAGAAACAAGGGAAGGTACATTATCAACATTTGCTAAAATAGGGTTGGTGTTACTAGCACTGGGAGCATCTGCCGCTTGTTTATTGTTAGAATTTTTGGGGGCAGAAACATTGAATACGTTTTCAGCTAGTTTTTTTTCTTGTGTCTTAACTTTAGAAAGAATTTTTGCAATAGCGGCTTTAGTTTTTTCAAGAATATTATCTTCGGAAGCGGAGAATTTTATGTTTTTATCATCGGCTGAAGCTAACTGAGTATTTAAATTTTTATTTTCTTGAGCAATAACATTCTTCTGAGTCACTTCCAACTCTTTAGTATCTGCATCAGAAACATTCTTCTGAGCCACTTCCAACTCTTTAGTATCTGCATCAGAAACATTCTTCTGAGTCACTTCCAACTCTTTAGTATCTGCATCAGAAACATTCTTCTGAGCCACTTCCAGTTCTTTAGTATCAGTATCCGAAAGAGCAACTTGAATAGGTGCTTGCTTAACATTATCAGCAATCACAGAAGAATTTGCAACAGCTTCGGCAGTAGCAATAATTAAAGCCTGAGCATCACTATTTTCAGAACTCAAAGAGATATTACTTTTAAAAATATCGGACAAGCCGCCCAAAGCGAGATTAGATATAGTGTTAACATCGTCACGAAGAATTTTATCACTATTAAGTTTATTTAAGAGTCCAGAAAGACCATTAGAAGCAGTCTGTTGAAGAGCAACATCAAGCATCACTTTTTTTTTATCGTTATTATTCTTAGGTTGAGTATCTGTAGCAACGGACTGCGTATCAGAAGAGGTTTCTTGAATAAGATTCTTCTGAGCTACTGAGGCAGACGGTTTACCTTCATTTTTAATAGTAGGTTTTGTAATATCAATTTCAGCTGTTGTTTCCGGCGGATATAACATATATTGGTCATAATCTCTGGAAAGGATGCCTAAAACCGCTCTAAAATCATCAATATTAAGAACAATATCGTTATATAATTGCTTAGAATAGGCCAATAACGTTTCTAAGGCCTGACGAGCAATTTCGTTATTTTCTTTCATCTGAGAAACTTTAACAGAATCAATAATATTCAAATAGTTATCTCTGATTTTATCATGCAGAGCATTAATATTATCCATAATTTCTTTGGTTTTATCAATACCTCCTTGTAACTTTTTAACGTTATCCTCGCTGACAGGAGTTGCAGTTGACTTTAAGAGTTCAACTTGAGCCATGTAAACATCTGCAAGAGTATGATGATAAGCGTAATTATTTTGAGAAAGATTATAAATCCATGCGATTTTGTTAAAAGTATCATCAAAGATATATTTGCTATCAACAACAAAGTTTTCTTCTAAGACTTTTGGAATATATCTAAGTTTAGCTTTTTCAGCTCCAAGGTTTGCGTCAATATTAATAAGGGTTTCCTCATCAGGATAAGTATCCAGTTCCTCTTTCATCTTTTTAATATTCATCTCGGCATTGCTGATAATTTTGAGATTATCCTGATAAACTGAAACGACATTATCATTAGTGGTAACAGGTTTAAAGCGAACAACATCAAGAGTAAGGCGATTAATATCTTGTAATGTACCATCAATTGCTCTCTGCAAGGCTTTAATTTTTCCGCCGATTTTTTCCATTTTTTCTTTTTCTTTATATTGGCGAGCATTTTTAATTTTATCTTCGACTTCACTAATTCTCTTAATACTTTCGGACAAATCAGTTTTTAAAACCGGATTAGCCAGATTCCCGTCATAAGAAAACTTAAGGATGTCAGAGAAAGAAGCGTTATGATAGACAGCATTAAATACGGCATGGAATAACCAATCACTTAAATTCAAATCAAATTTTAAGTTCATATTAAGAACCGGAGATTCCCAAATAACGCTGTCAGCAACTATAAACCCCTTGTTAATATTATAGTTTCCTCTGATTCTCGAAAAGCTGCTTTTACCGGATTTTAAACTATTTAGAACAGTATCCTCAAAACCGGCGACAGATTTTCTCTGTTCAAGTTCAAATTTAATAATATCCAAATCCCAACCACGAATAGCTGTATTGGTAAAAGAGAATTTACCTTTAGAATTAAGGTTTTCAAAAAAATCAGCTTCGGAAACGGCGGAAGAATTAAAAGTACCTTCAGCAGTAAGCCATCCGTTTTCAACAACGTATAAAGAGCCGCCGAATTCAGGAATTTTAAGATCTTTAACATTAAAATACCCATCGATTCTCGGTAAATCATTCATATTCAAATCAAACCGAAAATTAATAAAACCTTTATCAATAGTTGTATCAAAAGAAGCCACTTTAAGCAGACTATCTTTTAAAGCAATATCGGTCTTCGCGTTCGCATAAGTCTGTCCAAAGAAATTCAATTGATTAGCGGATGCTTTAAGGTTAAAATCAATTTTACCGAGAGTAGAAAAATCAATTTTTTCATTAGAAAAATTTTTGCTAACAAAAGTATCATTACCTTTTTGGGTAGGAGATTTAGGCAAATTTTTATTAAGATTAAACCATCTGTCTACATCAAATTTATCAAAATCAAGAGAAGCGGTCAATTGAGGTTTTAAGCCCATATTATCAAATGTCAAATTTCCTTTAATAGCATTAGCTCCTAAATAAGCATTAATATTATCTAAAGCAAAAGCATTGTAATGCCCTTTGATTTTGGAGGAAAGCGCAAAGGTTGTAACTGGAATATCTGCTGTATAATTAAATCCAACGGCTTTAACAAAAGCATTAAAGTTATTTGTTTTCAATTCAAGGTCACCGGCAACGATTACAGGTGATTTAGGGGAATTATTAACGACACCGGTATAAGCAAATTCCGTATCACCAAATTTTTGAACAGAACTCAGACTAAATTCATCAAAAGTTCCGCTCAAAGCGCCTTGAGCTGCAAAGAGTTTTCTTTTGAATAAACTTTTATCACCGGTATCAATCCCCAAAGTAGAAGTAAATAATGGGAAGTTTTCGGTTTTTATATTAAAACTCAATTCGTTAAAATGAGGTTTAGTGAAGATACTACCGGCCTTTAATTTCAAATCAACATCGGCACCAGCCAAATGTTTAACAGAAAAACGTGTAATATCAATATTATCGTTTTCAGAAGTAAAGTGCAAATAAAGATTTTCCATAGGAACATCATTATAAACAACACTAGAGGCATTAATTTCCGCATCAACACTAAAATCACGATTCCACGGCAATAAATTCATTTGATAAATAAATTTATCTTTAATTGAAGCATTTTTGAGATTATCAGGTATTCCTTGAATATATTTATCCAGAATAACCTTAGAAACATTCATATCAGCCAGAACAAAAACTTTATCTTTTTTTACAATACCTAAATTTCCGGTCAAATCAATAGCATCAATAGCTGCGTTCGAAACAGATATTTTAGCGCTATCAAGATTACCGATAATTTTCAAATCAGCCTGAGCCCGTTTAAATATTGACTTTCTGTTATCCGCAGAAGCGAACTTAGCTAAATCCAAGTCAAAGACTGAAGCAAACGTTCTTAAATCTTTAGAATCAATAGCTTGATTAAAGATATAATTAATTCCATTATTCAAATTAATTTTGCCGACAGTTTTAATAATAGTATCCCCCGGCATAATAACCCCTAAACGCGCCACATCAATAATGTTTTGTTTTAAGTTAAGAGCCATTGTTAAATTACGCGCTTCAATATTATTAAGCCAAGCAGAAGTAGCTTTAGCGGAAAGACTGAAATCCAATCCTGCAAATGGAGATTCTGCAAATTTCTTTCCTGCTTTAGTATAATCGACGAGATCAAGAACTAAATCTTCAAAAATATTCAAATCAAATTTAGTCAAATCAAAGGAGGCATTAATTTGCGGTATATCCGAAGCGTTATTAATAATAACAGTACCGCTGCCGGCCGTATTTTTATCAAATTTAGTTGTAAAGTTATCCAATTTTAAGATTGAATTATCGTAGCTATATTGAAAAGACAAATATAGAGGTTTATTATATCTGTTAGATATGCTGTCATTTCCCCAAATAATGTTAGAAACATCATATAAACTTTTAGTATCTAATGTAACAGTACCTTTAGCTTTTGATCCTAAAGAACCATCAAGAGTGGCAACAGAACCAGTAGCAGCGTTTGCTAATTCAATTTTCAAGGCGATACCATCGTTTTTGGCAACATTACCTTTAAAAAGAATTTCGCTGTTATTATGAATAAATTTACCGCTGGTTTTATACGGGCCAGACAAGGTAGGTGCTGAAATATTAGCAGAAATATTATTGATATTAAATTGAGAATTATCCTCAAGATTTTTATAGATTAATGTAGAATTTGTAACCCGAATATCATTAAATGAAACTTCAATATTTCCTGATTTGGTATTACTGTTTGCACCGACACCATCCCAGTTGCTGACACCTTTTTCATTAATTTCAACATAAGCCTCAGCTTTAGCAAGAGTCATTGATTTGACTACAAAGTTATTATCCAACAACGGCATCAAATCCACATTGGTAGTCAAATCATTAACAACAACCAAAGGTGTTTTGCCGCCATTTGTTTTATAAAATTTAACTTTACCTGCAGAAAATTTAGGAGAAGGGAATAATTTAACGTCTAAATTCCCCTCAATTACAGCCTTAAGTCCTGTAATTTGTGAAAAACGTTGAGCAACGAGTGCTTTGTGCTTATTCCAATCCAGCGTATAGATATAAATACCGCATCCTGTAGCAGCTAATATAATAAAGCACAAAATACCGACAATAATCTTTTTTAGCACGATTTTCTCCTAAAATAAAAATAAGATTTGCTAAATTTTTTTGTCATTGTATATTATAAAAAATTAACGAAACGATAATTTTCACATATTTTTTGCAAAAATATTAAAAAAGGAGCGTTTTTTATGGATATAAAGCAGAAACTTTATGAAAAAGCACTAGAAATAAGGGAAAAAGCTTATGCTCCTTATTCAAAGTATAAAGTTGGCGCGGCAATATTGTCAGAAAAAGGGGGATACTATGTTGGCTGTAATGTTGAAAATATTTCCTACCCTTGTGGAACCTGTGCGGAAGCCGGAGCAATAGCAGCCATGATTGCCGGAGGAGATAGAAAAATATCAGCGTTATTGGTAGTTTCATTTGGAAAAAATTTAGTATATCCATGTGGTGCTTGTTTGCAAAGAATTGCTGAATTTTCAACACCATCAACAGTAATATATGTAGCAGATGCGCAAGGAATTCAAGAAACTCATACGTTAGCAGATTTATTACCATACGCGTTTAAAGAGGAGGGACTATCAAATGAATAGCGCCAAAGAAATAGCCGAAGAAATAAAGAAGAAATTACCTATAAAAGACGTTGAAACAGCTGTTATTTTAGGTTCTGGTTTAAGTGGGTTTGCACAAATATTAGAACATCAGCAAAGTCTGCGCTATAAAGAAATAAACGGTTTTCCGCAAACCAGTGTCAGCGGTCACAAAGGAGAGCTTATATATGGGTATATAGGAGCCAAAGAGGTGTTGTGCCTAAACGGAAGATTTCATTTGTACGAAGGTCATGAACCGCAAACAATAGCTCAGGTGATAAGAGTACTAAAAGATTTAGGCATAAAGCGCTTGATAATTACCAATGCAGCAGGAAGCCTGCGTAAAGACATGGCTCCCGGAACATTAATGTTGATAAAAGACCATATTAATTTTAGCGGTAAAAATCCTCTGGTCGGAGCAAATGATGAAATTTATGGTTGTCGATTTCCGGCAATGAATAACGCATATCCGGAACATCTTAGAGAAAAATGTAAAAAAATAGCTGAAAAACTAAAGATTTCGGTCAAAGAAGGAACTTATTTTATGGTTTTAGGCCCCAATTTTGAAACAGCAGCGGAAGTTCGCGCATTTGGCATATTAGGCGGCGATGCGGTAGGAATGTCGACAGTGCCGGAAGTAATAGCAGCGGTTCATTGCGGAATAGAGGTTCTGGGGATATCTGTTATAACCAATTATGCGGCAGGATTGGTAAATAACACACCGACACATCAAGAAACTTTAGAGGAAGCAGATAAGGCATCTTTACGAATGAGTGCATTAGTAACTGAATTTATCAAAGAGGAGGAATAAAAATGTTACCGCAAGAGATTATCAGAAAAACCAGAAATCACGAACCATTGAGTAGCGAGGAGATTAGTTTTTTCATCAAAAAAATGACGATGGGAGAAATAGCTGATATACAAGCGGCATCTTGGAGTATGGCGATATTCTTAAACGGTCTGAGCAGGGAAGAAACTTTATCATTAACTCTTGCGATGAGAGATTCCGGTGAAAAACTTGAATGGAAAGAGTTAACGGATAAGCCGATTGTGGATAAACATTCAACCGGAGGAGTTGGGGATAAAGTAAGTTTAATGTTAGCACCGATGTTGGCAGCATGTGGAGCTTATGTCCCGATGATAGCCGGAAGAGGATTGGGGCATACCGGAGGGACATTGGATAAATTAGATTCTTTAAAGGGCTACAAAACCAATGTTGATATTGCTACTTTTAAAAAAGCGGTAAAAGAAGCCGGTTGCGCCATTATCGGACAAACAGCAGATTTAGCTCCGGCAGATAAAAAGCTTTATGCAATAAGAGATGTCTGCGCAACAGTTGAATCAATTCCTCTGATAACGGCATCAATATTAGCAAAAAAATTAGCAGCAGGTTTGCAATATTTAGTAATGGATATAAAATGCGGAAATGGAGCATTTATGGAAAATATGCAAAGAGCATCAGAGTTAGCATATTCCATTGTGGAAGTGGCTAATGGCGCCGGTACAAAAACATCAGCACTGTTAACTGATATGAATAGCGTATTGGGAAAAACAGTAGGAAACGCTTTGGAATTAACAGAAGCAATAGAATATCTGCAAGGTAAAAAAGCGGATGAACGTTTAGATAAAGTAACAATGGCTTTGTGTAAAGAGTTGTTGATAAATAGCGGAATTGCTAAAGATGAATTAGAAGCAGAAGTAAAATTAAGACAAAGTATTTCAAGCGGTGCGGCTTATGAACATTTCTGTAAAATGGCAGAGATGTTAGGAGCGGATATGGATATTTTAGACAACTATGAACAAAAGAAGCCGCAAGCCCGTTATGTTGAAGCGATTTATCCTAAAACTTCGGGGTATGTGGAAAGTATAGATACCAGAGAAGTTGGTTTAGGTGTAATTATGTTGGGTGGCGGAAGAACTCGTCCTGAACAGCAAATTAACTATACGACAGGTTTCACAGACTTTTGTCAAATAGGGGACAAAGTAAATTCTAGAACTCCATTATGCTATATTCATGCAGAAGATAAAGATTCCGTCGCTTCGGTATCAGAAGTTGTGCGTAAAGCGATAAAAATTTCGGAGGAAACTCCGCAAAAAACACCAACAATTTTGCGAAAAATAGCATAACAATCTATCTTAACGAGGAGAGCCGTAAATTAAATACAAGCAAGAGATTTGCGGCTTTATTTTTTGGGGGATAAAAGAGGTTTCTTTGGCTGTGGAGGCACAAGAAAATCAACACGAGATTTGTAGTTCTTAATTTTGCTCAACAGCATATAATCAGGCATACCGTCTTGAGGAAGTTTCCATTTTTTTTGAAGCTTTTTGACTTCTTTAGCTGTTTTCCCTCCTAAACGCCCATCTTCTTTAAGATTCGATTTCAAAACACGGTTGGCAAACTGTTGCACTTGTAAAATATCCTCGTTAGTTAGTTTATAATAAGGTTTCTCATTAAGAGGATGATACGGGCTATTATTATTGCTGATATAATCAGCAAGGGTAACAATGGCTAAAGCATAGTTTGTAGAGCGATTCCATATCATAATTCTGCGGAAGTTGCTAAGCACCAAATAAGCCCGTCCACGCCGACCATCAGGTAAAATAACGGTAGCCGCCGCATTATCCGGAAGTTTAATACCTTTACCGTTTGCACTAAATACTCCGATTTTTTTCCATTCTTTAACAGTTTTAAATTTTTTAGTCCCGATAAGATTATAATCAAAATTCCAAGGAAGTTGAACTTCTTGCCCCCAAGGCTCGTCAGTTTTCCAACCGAGTTTAGAGAGATAGTTTGCCGCAGAAGCAATTGCATCGTCAAAGCTATCCCAAATATCGGCAACACCGTCTCCGTCATAATCAACGGCATAAGCATTATATGTAGAAGGCATAAATTGAAAATGCCCCATTGCTCCGGCCCATGAGCCCATCATTTTATCGTCACTTAAATCGTATTCGTCCATAATTAACAAAACATGATAGAGTTCACGTTTAAAAAAGTTGGCGCGGCGATTTTTGTAGCTTAAATTAGTGAGGCCATCGATTAAATGATATTTACCTTTATTATAACCAAAATGTGTTTCAACCGCCCAAAAAGCGATAAGATAATTAAGAGGAACGCCGTATTGTTCGCTGACTTTTTGATATTTAGGTTTGAGTTCTTTATAAAGTTCACGCGCTCTTTTGACTTTATTTGCCGTAATGAGTTTATTGATATATTTATCGGATGTCAGAATAAATTCAGCTTGTTTTTTATCTTGAATTTCGACTTGTTTTATTTCGTGAAAATAATCATTTTTATAGGCTTCTCGGATAGTTTTCTTAGAAATACCCTTATCAATCATTTCTTGTTTAAGTTTATCGAGCCATTCGTTCCAATCTTTCCTTTGTTCGTCAACAGTTTTAACACCGGCAAAAGCCGTATGCCAAATCAAACAAAAGATAAAAAGAAAGGATAATGTTTTTTTCCACATATAAGCTCGCTTTCAAAAGAAGAGTAAAGCAATAATAAAATATAATATCTTTATTTTATCCTAATATTCAACATTTACAGAAAAAAAAAATTATGTTAGAAAAACAAAAAAAGGAGCACCAATGAATATCCAAGAATTTAAGACACAACTTACAACATATAAGGCTATATTGGGAATAGACTATGGTAGTAAGAGAATGGGAATAGCCGTTTCAGATTTATCATGCACCATTGCAACGTCATATAAAATAATTTATCGTAAGAATATAGAAGAAGATATATCAGAGTTAAGTAGGATTATTAAAGAAAAAGAAATCGGCGGTATTGTTATGGGGTTACCGTTACAAATGAACGGAGAGGAAGGAGCAATAGCGGCAGAAGTCCGTAAGTTTGCGGAAATTTTAACAGAAAAAATAGGGTTACCGATTTTGCTGTGGGATGAACGATTATCATCATCAGCAATGGAGAATTTTTTGATAAAAGAAGTGGATTTATCCCGTAAAAAACGAGCGAAA
Source organism: uncultured Alphaproteobacteria bacterium (assembly GCA_949297665.1). GTDB lineage: Bacteria > Pseudomonadota > Alphaproteobacteria > RF32 > CAG-239 > CAG-267. The sequence continues at coordinate 36,056 of CASFTO010000089.1, forward strand.
ATACTGGATGCAACTGCTGCCACTTATATTTTACAAGGAGCATTGGACGCAATTAAGTATGCATAAAAGTCTTGTCTGAATAGTATTTTTGTAGTATAATCTCCGTAATATTAAAAAAGGAGAGCAAAATGGGAATACAAAAAAAAGAAATGTTCGGTAATTTCGAGGAATTTCTGGACTTCGTAAAAAAAGAAGGGAAAAACATAAAAAACTGGTCAATAGAAGAACAACAAGCCCTATGCCAAAATGTATCAGATTTGCTTGAGAAAGATGAAGATTTTAAGTCAAAATATGCAACCTGGACAAAGCAATTGGAAAAACAAGCAAAAGAACAAAAAGGGAAAATAAGTCCGATAACACTAGATGCAAAGAGTTCTGCTGAAACGATAAGAAATCAAATAAGGTTGCAACAAATAAGAAAGCATAAAGCCGCTCAAAATATTGAGATAATAGATGGCGCTAAAAAGACAAAAGCGATTGTTATCGGAGGAACAAAGCAAGATGAGCGAGAGAACAAAACAAAATTAGAAAATATAAAGAAATCACAAAAAGCCGCCAATATGGGCATAATCATCAAAAAGAAAAAGTATAGAATATAGGAATAGGGCAAGAGGAGAACGGAGCAATGAGTAAGTATAAAGACAATCCTTGCCCCAAGATTCAACATACGGAAGATTTTAAAAAATGGCTCAAGACAATAGAAGAGCAATCAGTTCAATCATGGACGACACAAGATTGGCTAAAGATGTATAACCAAATAGAGGATTGTATTCAAAATAGCTATTACCATAAGGGGCTAGTGTGGGAAAAGTATAATGCCAGATTCAAGAAAAATGAAATTAGCCAAGAAGAATTTGAGAAAATAAGTATAAAGATAGATAACAATCAATTTCTTCGCAATGAATTTGTAAATGAATGCGAGGAAGAATTTGTTAAACTTTACAAAAATTACCGCATGGAGTCGGAGCATTATTCTGCGATAATTCAAAAAGGCAAAGAGATAGGGAAACAATTAGCAAGCCACGGCAATATAGATTGCTCGGCGGTGGCGTTTAGTTTAAATGCGCGCAAGGATTCAATGCAAGAAATAAATAGTATAATGTTAGATAATGCTTATGATGTAGAGAAAAACGAATTTGAACAACGATTGGCCAAAATTGAAGTTACCCATAAGCAACGAATAAGTTCAAGCGGTATCAGAGGAATAGAGATAGAAGGGGCTATATACGACAGTAGTATAAAGACGATGACCCATGAAGGGACACACTATTATTTTCAAACAACGGCGCTATGGATGCGAGATTTATTGGCGCAAGGGGTAACAGCAAAAGCAATACCACAGGATTTAGCCCAACTCTTAAGAATGAATGCTGTTTACTATTTAGGTTCCAAGAGTAAGAAGGCACTTTCGAATTTAGATACAGATGAGCGCTTAAGATATCAAGAGGAAGCGTTTGCCGGTTACCGCAAGCAACCTGTTGAGAAACATGCAAATTTAATGGGAACAGTAATAGAGCACACATACAGAAGTCATATCAGCCAATATTCAGAGAGAAACAGTATAAAATTATATCCATATATAGAAGATACATTAGGAGTGCCGTACAAAACAACGCATAACGGGAAAAGCGTTACCTTTGCACATCATAAAACGCCATATTTAGGTATAGATAAAGTTATAAAAAGTTTTAAGGATATGCCTGAAGAGGTAATAGAAGAGATGAATATTCGCGAAAATGATGAGAGTATCGTTTATGATATACCGGAAAATTGGTCAGCAAATAAGAAGATAGAAGATTTTCTCACCATAAAAGAAAAAGAATACGCCGAAACAGACACATTGCAAGAAACAGTGATGTACGCTATTCGACAACAAAAGACAAAAGGTAGATAAAATATTACGAGATAATAAAATATTGTAAAAGATGCATTTGTGGTGTATAATACAAAGATATACTACAAAAAAAAGAGGAGAGATGAATGAGCGAAGAAAATCAGAATCAATGTCCCAAAATATTAGCTCCAATTCAATTTAAAGATTGGATAAAAACGCTGGACGCAAAAACTATTCAATCATGGAAGACTGAAGATTGGATGCAAATGTATGAACGAATAGAATATTGCATCCAGAATAGTGTATACTATAAAGGAGAGATATGGAGCAAGTATAATGAAAAACTAAAGAAAAAACAAATCACTCCAGAAGAATTTCATCAGAAATGTGAAAAAATAGATAATGTACAATTTCTACGCAAAGAATTTGTAAGTGAATGTGAAGAAGAATTTATTAAACTATATAAAAATTACCGCATGGAACCAGAGCAATATTCGTCAGCAATAAGAAAAGGTAAGAAAATAGGAGCGCAACTAGCATCGATTGGAGATATAGATTGTTCTGCGATTGCATTTAATATAAATGCGCGAATGGAGGCAATGGGAGAAATAAATATAGTAATGCTTGAAAATGCATATGATATAAACAACCCACATTATATCGAACAAGTGCTGGCAAAAACAACAGTGATAGACGAACTAAGCAGCAGTAGCGGCCTATCAGGCATAGAATTAAGTAAAAAAATATATGATAGTAGTTTAAGAACTATGACACACGAAGGGACGCACTATTATTTCCAGACAGCGGCGATATGGATGCTAGATTTATTAAAACAAGGAACAACAGCCAAAGATATAAGCAAAGACTTTGCTAACCTTTTAGAAAAAAACGGACAATATTATTTAACAACAAAATCCCAAAAAGATCTTTCCAAAATGGGTATGAAAGAGAAGCTGGAATATCAAGAAAAAATGTTTGAAGGATATCATAAGCAGCCTGTGGAAAAACACGCAAATTTAATGGGATACGTTATAGAACACACATATAGGGGACAAGTTAATCAATATTCCGAAAGAAACAGTACAAAATTATACTATCATATAAAAAGCATACTGGGAATGCCTCATAAAACTATTCATAATGGAAAGAGTGTAACTTTTGAACATCTGATATCACCACGTTTAGATATAGAAAAAGTGAGAAAATGTTTTCAAGATATGCCAACAGAAATTTTGGAAGAGATGAATATTCGAGAAAACAAGGGGCGCGTCACTTATGATATACCGGAAAATTGGTCGGCAAGTAAAAAGATAGAAGATTTCATAAAACAAAAAGCGCAAGAAGATAAAACGGAATTAATAATATTGCAAGCATTAAACAAGCAACGACAAGAAAGTAATAAATAAGAATACAAGGTCAAATTTTAAAGTATATTTTAATTTCAATTGACAAACACAAATTTCTAAAATACTCTGATCTCGCACAAGATGATAACTTGTGTGAGGTTTGAAACCCTCTTGAGTGTTGCTCTACAAAGAGAGCGTAAAAGAAGCTGCCTTTTGGTATGAAGACCGGAAGGCAGTCAATAAGGTATATTATTGTACCAAATAAACTGCACATTTCACTCAAATGGTTTCAACTTCCGGTCGCTTTCATCAAGCGGCTTTTTTAATATTAAGGGAGTTGACATGAAAGAAAAATTAAAAAATCAGCACGGGCGTTCCATGATAGAAATGCTCGGTGTCTTAGCTATTGTTGGTACCTTATCTATGGGCGGAATAGCAGGATTTTCAACAGCAATGACTAGGTATAAAACCATAAGAGAAATGGAAAAATACAATTTATTTTTACAAGGCATTATGGAACATAAATCACTGGTATTAAAATCAGGAGATAGTATGGGAACAACGAAATGGGAATTTTTTACCAAATCTGTGGAAAAACTTGGAATTTTACCAACAGGATGGAAAGTTTCCGGTTCGGTAATAAAAGATACGTTTGGACATCGTTTTAATTTATATACCTCAATAAATTCAACAAATAAAGGTATTGTTATGGGTTTATATTTAAATTCCCAAAAAACAGAGAAAGCTAATACCTTATTTTGCACACAAATGTGGCGTGATTTCATTTTACCTAACCAAGAATGGATAGGAAACACATGGATAAACGGATCCGGAGGAAAATCTGGAATGTATTATGGAACGCATACTTGTTCTAAAAATAAGCAATGTTTATCGAATGTAACCATAGCGGATATTCAAAAATTTTGCGCCAGTTGTGCTGAAGAAACTCTTTGTAATATAATCGTAACGTTCAATTAAAAAGGGAGCCAATTGCTCCCTTTATTTGAGTGATGATATAATTAAGCTCAAGCCGCTTTGATAACATCAAATTTAACTTCCGAACCGCCAAGTTCATCAACAGTCGGCGCAGAGAGATTTGCATTTTCGGCAATTTCCAAAGCTAAAACTTGCTCTTTAATGTAGTCGGCATATTCGGAAATAGCCGCCTTAACTGTTGTATCGCTGGAAGAGTAAGCTAATTTGATGCGATCGGAGATATCAAAATCTTTCGTTTTGCGTAGAGCTTGAATCATACGAACAAAGTCGCGAGCAATTCCCTCTTTTTCAAGATTCTCATCAATTTCCGTATCCAAGATGACAACGGCGGTATTGTCAGGCAAAGCCTGACCGCTCATGCCATCTTTAATAACCAAGCGCAACTCATATTCTTCTGCAAACAAAGTTTGTCCGGCAATAGAAAGAGTACCATCTTCATTTTGCATCCACTCATCGGTTTTAGATTTAGCCATAATATCTTTCATATGAGCACCCAATCTTTTACCGATAAGCGGCGTTTTTAGATAGAGGAAACGCCCTGCAACGTCGGCAATATCCGATTTCAGGTAGATTTCCTTGACGTTAACTTCATCTTTCAACGCGTCCGCAAAGTCTTGAAGAGTTTCGGCATTATCACCGGCAACAGTCATTGAACGCAAAGGCAAACGGTTACGCAATTTATGTTCTTCACGGATAGCTTTTGCAACAGAAGAAATTGCTCTAACCATATCCATTTGTTCAATTAATTGAGCGTTATCGGTGATGGCAGACAAGTCCGGCAAATCTTCCAAGTGAACAGATTCTTTTCCGGTTAATCCTTTATACACAAACTCACTCATGAATGGCATTAACGGAGCTGCAATCTTAGCCACATTAACCAAAACGGTATAAAGCGTATTGAAGGCGCTCAAATCATCACCGCTCCAGAAACGCGCACGAGAACGCCGAATGTACCAGTTATTTAAGATTTCCAAGAAGTCTTCAATTTGCGCACAAGCTCTGGCGATTTCATATTCGTTCATATCTTTGCGAACAATATCAGACAAAGCCTTTAATTTAGCTAAGATATAGCTGTCCAAAACATCTGCGGAATGAGAAATCTCTTTAGCTTCAATTCCTTCAGCATTAGCATATAAAGTAAAGAAGTAATATGCGTTCCAGAACGGAATAAGCGCTTTTCGTGCGGCTTTGGCGATTTCCTTTCCTTCTTTATCAACGGCAACATTACCGCCTTTAAGAACGGGAGAAGAAATCAAGAACCAACGCAAAGCATCAGAGCCGATTGTTTCCAAAATATCGTTCGGATCAGGATAATTTTTCAAACGTTTAGAAAGTTTCTGTCCGCCTTCAGCCATCAATAATCCCGTGCAAATACAGTTTTTGAAAGCAGGCTTATTATGAAGAGCGGTGGAAAGAACCGTTAATGTGTAGAACCAGCCACGCGTTTGATCAATGGCTTCAACAATAAAGTCTGCCGGGAAATGATTTTCAAACCATTCTTTATTTTCAAACGGATAATG